>JAIRMN010000094.1 GCA_031258715.1 Zoogloeaceae bacterium | reverse complement strand
GTATAATGTTTTATAATACTAACCTTTCTGTTAGTAGAGACAGTTCCCCAGCCAACGAACAAAGGAAAATCAATGGGTTACAATATATAAAATGACTTTATTAACGAAAAAGTTAGTATGATGATTTTTCCGTTTTCGGCTTGAGCGGATGATCGACCTTCGGCGTCCGCTGGCGATGTTGGCGAAGCGGATGCCGTGAGAACGGATAGAGGCGGCGCTGGCACCGGTGTTTGCCCATAAGGGACGACCCGGCAAGGTGGTCGAGGGGGAGAACCTGTTCGGGAGGACACGCGGTCGTGGTGGGAGAAGACGAAGGATTGGGGCGCGGGTGTCAAGGAGGGTGCCAGGCGGATCTGGGAGGCGATGAAGGACGATCCTGGGGACGCGGCAATCGGGGTATTGAAGGGGATAGGCAATTTGCCGTCGGATTTGGGCAATCTTATGATCATGGGGTTCAATAGAAGGAAGCCTCGGTAGGTGGGATCCGGAATCTTTCGATCGCCATAAATACGAGGATGTCAATTTTGAAAGCGCTTTCAAAAAACTGGGGCCTTTGCAGCCCAATGAAATCTATGGTTTTGTGCCCATGTTGCCGATGGGGGGCGTCCGGGATCTGGAACATCTCCAGAAAGTGGATGCTTTCGCGCATCTTTCCATTCTTCGGCAAGTCACGGGCGAGCTTCGCCAGATCATGGGGTATGCCGATATCTACAAGTAGCCAAGCCCTTTCACCCGCGGACGGGACGGTGACGATCAACGGAATGAATTTCGATTTTTCCGCCAGCGGCCCAGCGCGGATCACCGGCAAGGAGATCGACCTGAACTGAGGAACGGTCATGGAATTCGTGAATCTGACGCCATTTGCCGTGCAGCCTTTCAGCGGTCACGACGTCAAGGATCGGGAATACCACATCGTGGTGATGCGGGTGGGTTACGAACTGGTTGGCGTGGGAGAGACAGGTTTGTTCAAGGGTCGGGTGCTGGATCGGGAACCGGTGTACCTGGTCATGGCGGATGAATTTCACGGGGAGCCAAACGAGACGAGCCTGAAAGCGATCTCGCGCCCTACAAACCCAGATGTGACGTATTGGTCGTAGGCAAGACGCACGCGCCTGGAGGAATGGCGAGGCGGGAATGGGAAGCGCGCTTGCGGTTGGGGCGTGAAGTGGAAGAAGCGGATCTTCCGCCGCCGCCGGAAGCGCCGAAAGCGAAGAGTCGCCTGGAGCCGGTGACGGGGAAGCAGGTTGAGAAGTGGATGAAAGAAAGCGATGCGTACCGTGAGGCGGTGGCGGGCAAAGATCGCTGGAAGCTGAAAGGGGTACTGCTGGACAAACGGATTCGGGTGCAGGGTTCGCGGCATTTTCAGGAGGGTCTGCTGGGCTGGAGCGCATCGAAGCCGGAGGCAGTGGAGAGTGTGCCGCTCAAGTGGGAACACGCCTTTGGGGGAAGCACACGGGTGCGAGGCCGGGATGGAGCGGAGATTTTGAATGCGGCATGGTTTGCCAACCCGGTCGGTTGTGGCTGGCGGCATCCGAAGTGGATAAGCGCGCTGGGAAGGGCGAAAGAGAAAGTGCCGAAGAGCTTGATGGCGCCGCAGTTCTCCTATCCGGACGATGTGCTTGACGGACTGGATTAGACGAAGACGCCGGAGGATGCGGACACGGCGCGAAAGATGGCGGTCTTCATCCGGGAGAAGGCCCGGCATCGTCCAGCCGGTTTGGGTTGTCTGGGCAAATCGTGGTCGCCGCGTCTGGCGCTGGCGGGGACATATGACGAGAAATGGAAGAAAGAGCGTTGGCCGTACCTGCCGAAGGATTTTGATTTTGGGTATTGGAATGGCGCGCCGGAGGATCAGCAGATCGTCTTTCCGGAACCTGGGTTTGCGCTGGAACTCACGCATCTGATGAATCCGGAGAAGAGCGGAAGGGATACGGTTTTTGTCCGCTTGCCGACGCATCGGGCGTTTGTGCTGGCGCGGCTTGGGGGGATGTCGCTGCCGTTTCCGATGCAGGTGGACACGGTGGTGATTGATACGGAAGAGATGCGGGTTGATCTGGTGTGGCGGACGGGGATTCTGAAAAGCCTGGAACCGGAGAAGCTGGAGGCGCGGTTCGAGACGAATCCGCAAGCGCCGCTGTTGAAATTCCGTCAAGAGGAGGAATTGGCATGACACGCAACGTGGTGGCGAGGAAGCAATCGGGCTGGAAGGTGGTCTACACTTTGCCGGACGTGTGTCTGACGCCGATGGGGAGCAGTGTGGTGCCGGTGCCGTATGCGGTGTATGCGGAATTGAAGCAATCGGTACGGGTGGCGGAGAGCGTGAAAGCGAACGGTCATCCGGTGGTGATTTATGATGAGACGGTGGTGCCGAGGACGATAGGGGACGGCGCGGGGACGAGGAAGAGCGTGAAGAGCGGAACGGTGGAGGCGAATTGTTACCCGAAGACGCACAGCAGTACGGTGAGCGCGGAAAAACATCGGGTGGTGCGCCATGACGATGAAAACCCTCTTCCAGGCCGCGCTCAGCAGCAAGATCCCTATAGACGCCATGAAAATCTGGTAGGCTTCTCGTCCACATGCTTCAACCGTCCGCCTGGAGCGAATCGCATGGGATGCGACATAGAATCAAACAGGAAACGCGACGCAGGGCGCTGTTCCAGATGGACAAAGATACTTTTTATACCTGACACGGGAGATGGCGCGTGGGTTTATTCGAGATTGTCGTGATTTCCATCGGGTTGGCGATGGATGCGTTCGCGGTATCCATCGCGCTGGGATTGTCGGTGAAAAAGCCGGGATACCGGGAAATGCTCATCCCCGGAATCCACTTTGGCGCTTTCCAGTTCCTGATGCCGGTGGCGGGATATTTTGCGGGGTTTTACTTCGCGAGCAGAATCCAAAGCCTGGATCACTGGATTGCCTTTGTCCTCCTGGGGCTTGTCGGCGGGAAAATGATCCGGGAAAGCCTTTCGAAAGATGACCGGGAAGCCACGGAGCGATATTCCTTCCGATTCACGAAGATGGTGGTGCTGGCGCTGGCGACGAGCATCGACGCGCTGGCTGTCGGCGTGACCTTCGCATTTTTCGAGGTGAATATCCTGAAGGCGGCGGCCATTATCGGCGTGATCACCTGCTTCATTTCCATATGCGGCGTGAAAATCGGCAGCCTGTTCGGCGCGCGATTCAAATCAGGCGCGGAATTCGCCGGCGGCGCGATCCTGATCCTGATCGGGACGAAAATCGTGCTGGAACACACGTTCGTCTGATCTCGCGCCTCGCAATGACAACGCGAAGCGCCTCCGTCCCCTGTTCCCTGATTCATGTCTCCTGAATAGCCATGCACAAGGCAGGAAATCCGGCATGGCGCTGAAATCCACATCGCGGAAAGCGCTGGAGCAGAAATGGCATTTGCAAATGAACGCATCACGGGGGACGATTGGGAACGGTACAACATTCCGGAAATCGAGCGGCGCATCGTGCCGGGCGATTACTCCATCTCCAGCACGTGCGCGATCGACCATGATCGGGGCGTCTATTTGCTTGATGTTGCGGAGCAACGGGAATCGTGGCCGGATTTGAACGGGATATGGCCGACGGGCCGTGCGGCTGTGTGTTCATGTGGCATGGGCACGAGCTTTGGGTAGAGGCCAAGCGGCTCGAACAGGGGGGGAAGCAGAGGAGATGGATGGGGCCGGTTGCGCCTTACGCGCCTTGGGCCGATGGGAGAGAAAGTGAGTATATTGGGGGTACGCGGCATTTGCCGCCGGAATTGGAACCGCATCGGGAGGAAACCCTGAAAGACCTGTATGAGGCTTTGCGGGTCTATAGAATATCGGGCGTTTTTTTCAAAGTTCACGAGTTTCGATTTAACGTTTGAACCTGAAACGCACCCAACCCCGTCATTCTCATGAGCAAAGCGACGAAGCAATCCAGATGCGTACCCCGCGGCGCGTAGCGCGGGCAACTTTTTCTGTCCTCTGGTTCCTGAACACGGCAATCCAGTGTCCGATATACAATCCGAAACCCGAAGCCCTCAGGACAAAACCATGCGCATTCCTTCTTTTCCGCCCCGAAGCAGAGACGCCGTTCTCCTTGCCGGAATTCTTCAGGGCATCCTGCTGGGCGCTCTGGCCTATGCACTTGCTGAGAGCCGGAACGACCCCGACTTCCTGGAAGCCATTCCGTGGCGGGATTATCCCATCGCCTATATTCCCTATACCGTCATTCTGTTTACGGGAATACTCGCGCCCCTGGCGTTCTATTGCGTCCAGGACGCCCCGACCAGGCGGCAGTGGCGCGTCCTCGCGGCGGCGGTCGCGATCATTGCCGCCATCGGCGTCTATCAGGGCTGGGTCATTGATCTTCCTGTAGAAAATACCGGAAGTCTGATCCTGGATGCGCTGATCCTCTCGTTTGCCGTCGTGCTCGCCATTCCCGCCCTCGCCGTGGGCGCGGTGGAACGCTCGGTCTATCCATGTTTAGCCGAATCCGTCATGAAGACCCTGGGCGTCCTGATTTGCGCGGGGTTCGCGCTAGGGTTTTTCTGGATCGTCCTGTCGATCTGTCTTGGGCTTTTCGACATCGTTGGCCTCATCGACTTCAGATGGCGCGGGTTCTGGCTTTTCGCCTTGGTTTGCGCCAGCGCCATCGTTTTTGCGGGGGGCCTCCTGCTGGCAAGGCGCGAGACTTCCCGCGCGGAGAGCCTGTTGGGGTTTTTCGCGCGGCTGGGCGGCAAGATGTTCTTTCCGGTCGCGGCCGCCGGCATCGTATTCGTCCTCACCTGGGCGACGAGTTACGAAGCCCTGCAAAAGACGCATCGCGCCGCCGCCATCCTGCTCTCTTTCGTGGCCCTGCTCATCTTTCTCTTCAATCTGCGCACCCGTTGCGGCATCGAGGAGATGAAAGGCAAGCGCGTTTTCCATGTCTTCTGCTGGCTGGCCGCGCTGGTCATGACGCTGGGCGCCGCCTCCGGCCTTTATGAACGCATCGGCCAGTACGGGCTGACGCAAGCCCGTATCTGGGCGCTCTTCGTGAATCTCGTGGCGCTGGCATTCGTGACGGGCTATGCCGCGAGCGCCCTTTTCAAAAGCGGAAATCTTGCGGCGCGCGTCAATCTCTTCGTGGCCGGGGGCATCGTCGCGGGCATTCTCCTGATGTTGGGCGGCATCCTCGATCCCATCAGGATCAGCGTCGATAGCCAAGTGCGCCGCATCCAGGAAATCACATCCCTCGATGACGAGGCCGCTTGGAATACCCTGAAAAGCGCGCTGGAAGAACTCTTGGAGAATCGCGCGCATCGTCATGGCTGGGCGGCGCTGGAAGCTTTGGCCGCTCCCCTCGAAGCGCCGCCCGAAAGCCTCGCCGCCCAGATCGCCCGCTTTGCCCAATTGGCGCGAAAAGGCGGGTTATGGGCAATCGAGCGCCAGCGCCAAGCGAATCGATGCCAGGAGACATTACGCGTCTATCCCGGCGAGGAGGCCGTTCCGCAGGAGCTGTTCCGCGCCCTGGAGAACAGAATTTCCTGCAAAAATAAAGCGGAGCAAATCTTCTGGAAGACGCGCTTTCCCAATGAGGAGGCGGATAGTTACATCTTCCTCGCGCAGGGATACGGCTATTACAACAACACGATCTGGCAGGAAAAGGAAGGCAAATGGGAAAAGACCGGCAAGCTGGTCTCGTTGAATTCCTGCGAATACGATTACGCCCTGAGCGGCGCGCTGATCGAGGCCATTCTCGCCGGCAAAGCCGCGTCCATAAAACCCGCGCCCCAGCGCGTGTCCGTCGATGCCGTCACGCTCGATGGACAGCCCGCTTTCCTGCGCTGTGAGGAGAAGTGAATGGGAAGCGGCCATGGCAAGGAATTCACCAATTGCGGTTTTGCCCGATGGCGTTCTAAAACGGCATGACGATCACGGTCAGCGTGTCGAAATGGATCTTCCCGGACGGTTGAATGAATGGTCAGAACACTCCCGCCTCGTCGCAGTCTGGCCCGGAAAAGCATTCCGCCCAGCGAATCCGGAATCCGCCCAGAACGTGGCCCGGAAGAACCATCCTGGTTTTTGTCGAGCGCGACACACTCTGTTGTGCGCACGATACGATTGCCGATGAATTGCGATGCTCAAGCCGCTTTCCCGTAAAATCAGATTCATGAGCCACCTGAACGCGATGAGAGGAATCTGATTTTCTGCACGAAACGGCAACCAGGACGACGACGAATAGCAGTGTCAAATCTCGCCAAAAATGCTACATGTGCGTTTTAATTCTTGAATCAGGCCGCGCCGCGAAGCGGCGTTGGCCTGAATGAATGGTCAGGGCGCACCGGCAGGCTCCAGGGTTTCTGCGTCAAGGCGCACCCATTTGAGAGGAATGACCGCGCCGCCGGAAAACGCCAGCATGTAGTAGCTGCGGCGACCGGCGCGCTCAACGCGGCAAAAGGCAAATGCCGGGTTGTGTACGCATTGCATGGTGGTTCCCTGAAGCGCCGTGCCCTCAAGAAACCGGGTAACTTGCGCCGGCGTCGTCTCTATCAAGGCGCATCCCTCCTCGCAGGTTACATCTTCCCAGCTACCGTCGGGTTTGCGATCCTCAATGCGCCAGCGCCCATCCTGCTGACCAAGTCGAGCGATTTTCTTTGTGACATGGCCATCCTTGTGCACAAGCGCATATACGCCCTCATCCGCCTTGTCGAGCGCGAAAACACTGCCGGAAGCGAGCAGGAGAAACGTGAAAGCAAGCGATAGGACTCTCATGTACGGCCTCTATTTTCTGTTCCCTGTCTTCTGGCTACCGTAAGGGCTGGTAATCGATGATGAGTGGCGCGTGGTCGGAAAAGCGGGTTTCCTTGTATACCTGTCCGGACTGGGCGAGGGCGGCGAAATCCGGTGTGGCGATCTGATAGTCGATGCGCCAGCCGACATTGTTTTCCCGCGCCCGTCCCCGGTTCGACCACCAGGTATAGGCATCCTCGCCCGCTTCCGGGTAGCGTTGGCGGTAGACATCCACCCAGCCCAGTTTGTCCAGCATCCGTGAGAACCAGGCGCGTTCTTCAGGCAGGAATCCGGAGTTTTTCTGGTTGCCCTTCCAGTTCTTCAGGTCGATTTCCTGGTGGGCGATGTTCCAGTCGCCGCACAAGACCATCGCGCGGCCTTCCGCCATGAGCGCCCGCAGGTGCGGGAAGAACGCCGCGAGGAAGCGGAACTTGGCCGCCTGCCGTTCCGGCGAGGCCGAACCCGAAGGCAGGTACAGCGAGATGACCGAAAAATCCGTGAGGTCCGCGCGTAGATAGCGTCCCTCGGCGTCGAATTCGGCGTTGCCAAACCCGCGCGTCAGCGCCAGCGGCGGCTCCCGGCACCAGAGGCCGACGCCGCTGTAGCCTTTTTTCCGGGCGAAGTGAAAGGCGGCGTGATAGCCCTCCGGCGCGGACATGGCGGGCGTCAGGTCGCCTTCCTGCGCCTTCAGTTCCTGGAAGGCGATGATGTCGGCCTGGCTGTCGCGCAGCCAGTCTCCGGCGCTTTTTTTCCATGCGGAACGAATGCCGTTGAGATTCAGGGAGATAATGCGTAACATGAGACGTTTTCCAGACTGGCGCTTGCCGCCCGACACGACATGGATTTTCGATTGTCCTTCATCGCGTTCGCAGTTGAACAGCGAATTCTGCGTTTTGGCAAATTTACAACTAAAGCGGGACGGTTGTCGCCTTATTTTTTCAATGCCGGATTGTTCGATCATGGCGCGTCCCTGCGCCGCCTGTGCCGATTTTACGTCCAGGCCATCGAAGCCGACGGGCTGGCCTTCGACATGCTGTTTGGCCCCGCCTACAAGGGGATACCCCTGGCGACCGGCATCGCGCTGGGCTTTGCCGAACAAGGGCGTGACCTGCCCTTCGCCTACAACCGTAAGGAGGCGAAGGATCACGGCGAAGGCGGATCGCTGGTGGGCGCGCCGCTGGCGGGGCGGGTGTTGATTGTCGATGACGTGGTTTCCGCAGGGAACTCGGTGCGCGAATCCGTAAACGCCATCCGCGCGGTGGGCGCGGAACCTGCGGGCGTCGTTGTCGCGCTGGATCGCATGGAACGCGGGCAGGGTGAACGTTCCGCCACGCGGGAAATTGAGGCAAACTACGGTCTGCCGGTCATTGCCATTGCCAGCCTCGATCACCTGCTGGCGTTTTTGCGGCATCATTCAGAATTTGCCGACCATGCTGCTGCGGTACACGCTTATCGGCAGCGTTATGGGAGTTCGCTTTGATATGATTCGCCCAACCAATGTTCTCCTGTCCGCCCTTGTTCTGCTGGGCAGCGCCGCCGTGCCCACGTTGGCCGCCAATAACGAAAACATCTGCTGCAACGACGAGACGGGGCAACTGACCTGCGGCGATGTGCTGCCGCCGCAATGCAACGGGCGGGCGCTGAAGATCTACAACCGTCAGGGCATCCTGATCCGTGAAGTCAGCGCGCGCGCGGACATGCCGGCAAAAGATCCGGTGATGGAACCGACGCAAAAGGATCTCGATGAAATCAATCGTCGCCGCATCCAGGATCGCAAGGATCGCGCGCTTCTGGAAACCTATTCCAGCGTGGCGGACATCGACCGGATGCAGGCGCGCAGCGAGGAAGGCGTCAACCTCGCCATCCGGAACGCCAGCGATCTGATTGCCGCCGCGCGCAAACGCAAGAGCGCGCTGGATACCGAAGCCGAGTTCTACGCCAAAAGCAAGATTCCCGCTGATCTGGCGCGGCAGATACACAACGAGGAAAGCACCATCAAGGCGCAAAATTCGCTCCTGGCCGCCAAGCAGAAGGAACTGGAACAGATTCGCGCCAAATACGGCGAAGACCGCCGACGCTATCTCCAGTTGATGCGGGAAAAGCGCGACGTGCAGTAGTCTCGCGGCAACCTCCAAAAGAATTCAGAAATTCAGAATTTTTCGCGCGAAAGGAACCGGTATGTTTGAGGCGGCGGAGCTGGGACACGTTATCGACAAGAAGACATTCAAGGAGGAAGTGACGCGCCTGCGTGCCGCCTTGCTGGAAGCGCAGTTCGAGTTGCTCGAAAAAGGCGGCTTTCCGGTGGTCATCCTGATCAGCGGCGTCGATGGCGCGGGCAAGAGCGAGACCATCCACGATCTCTATGACTGGATGGACCCGCGCTATCTTTCCACCAAGACTTTTACCGAACCCAGCGACGAGGAATCCGAGCGTCCCTTCATGTGGCGCTATTGGCAGGCTTTGCCGCCCAAGGGACGGATCTACGTGTTTTCCGGCTCCTGGTATTCGCTGCCCATCGCCCGGCGCATTTCCGGCGCAATCGATCCGGCGTTCTTCGATCAGCGCATCGATCAGTTCAACCGTTTCGAGGCCATGCTCGCCAATGAAGGCGCGCTGGTGCTGAAATTCTGGTTTCACCTTTCGCGCGAAGGGCAGAAAAAGCGCCTGCGCAGCCTGGAAAAAGACCCGCGCACCGCTTGGCGCGTGACCAAGGAAAGCTGGGAACGGCTGAAGACCTACGGCCAGTTGCAGGAAGTCGCTTCCCATCTCCTGCGCATGACCAACACGCCCTGGGCGCCGTGGATTGTGGTGGAGGGCACGGACGACCGCTATCGCTCGCTCACCGTGGGCAAGATGGTGCTGGAGGCGTTGCAGCAACGGCTGGCCGAGCAGCACGAGCGGCATTATCCGGTCGCGCCGCCGATTACCCACAAGATCGATGCGCTGGACGTGCTGACCGCGCTCGATCTGACGCAACGCATCGAGAAGCCGAAATATGAACTGCGCCTGGCGCGCGCCCAAGGGCGGCTTTCGGAACTGGCGCGTTCGCCGGAATTCAGGAAGCATTCGCTGGTGCTGGCTTTCGAGGGACAGGACGCGGCGGGCAAGGGCGGTAGCATCCGGCGTCTGGTGGCCGCGCTCGATACGCGCCAGTACCAGATCATCCCCGTCGCCGCGCCGACCGAGGAAGAACGGGCGCAACCCTATCTGTGGCGCTTCTGGCGGCAGATCCCCCGAAATGGCCGCATCACCATTTTCGACCGCACCTGGTATGGCCGGGTGCTGGTCGAACGGGTGGAGGGATTTTGTTCGGAAGCCGACTGGCTCAGGGCCTACGCCGAAATCAACGATTTCGAGCACGAGCTTTCGGCGGATGGCGTCATCATTATCAAGTTCTGGCTGCAAATCAGCAAGGAAGAGCAGTTGCGCCGCTTCAAGGAACGCGAGCAAATCGCCTTCAAGCGTTACAAGATTACCGACGAGGACTGGCGCAACCGCGAAAAATGGGACGCCTACCACCAAGCCGTCTGCGACATGGTGGATCGCACCAGCACCGGTGCCGCGCCCTGGACGCTGATCGAGGCCGAGGACAAGAATTTCGCGCGGGTCAAGGTGCTGGAGACGGTATGCGAACGGTTGGAAGAAGTGCTGCGTGTCGACAGTCCGGCGGCGGAGACGGAGACGCCGCCGGAAACCCCCGGAATGCTGGAGAAAACGGGCGAGAAACGCAACCGGAAAGCGCGGGAGAATCCATGAGCGAAGAACATCAGGAGGGCCGTGTTGAGGCCGGCGCGAAGGAAAACCTCACAGAAAGGGCGGCCTCCGATCTGGCCGGATTCGTCGCCTGGTTCCGCCAGGTGACGCCCTATATCAACGCCTTTCGCGGGAAAACCTTCGTGCTGGCCTTCGGCGGCAAGGCCATTGCCGGGCCGCTGGCCAAGACCCTGGCCTACGACGTGAATCTGCTGGCGAGCTTGGGAATTCGCTTGGCGCTGGTGCATGGGGCGCGGCCGCAAATCGAGGCCGCGCTGCGCGAGAAAGGACTGAAATCCCGTCATCATGGCGGCTATCGCGTCACGGACGCCGCCACGCTCGATTGCGTGGTGGATGCCGTCGGCAGCGTTTATCTCGAAATCGAGGCGCTGCTTTCGCAGGGACTGCCCAACACGCCAATGGCGGGCAGTCGGATTCGCGTCATTGGCGGCAATTTCATCACGGCGCGTCCGCTGGGTGTGCTCGACGGCGTCGACCTGCAATACAGCGGCATGGTGCGCAAGGTCGACGCGGAAGGGTTGAAGGCGCAGCTCTCGCTGGGCAACATCGTGTTGCTTTCCTGCCAGGGCGCTTCGCCGACCGGCGAAATTTTCAACCTGCGGATGGAAGAAGTCGCCGAAGCTGTCGCCGTGGCGCTGAAGGCCGACAAGCTAGTGTTTCTCACGGACAGCCAGGGCATCAGCGATCGGGAAGGGCGCCTACTGGACGAACTCACCGCCGATACCGCCCAGGCCATGAATGGCGCCGACTGGCTTTCCCCGGACATCCGCCGCAGCCTGCCCTGCGCCGTGCGCGCCAGCCGCCAGGGCGTGGGACGGGCGCACCTGATCGGCTACGCGCAGGATGGCGCGTTGTTGCAGGAACTTTTTTCCCGTGAAGGCATCGGCACCATTATCTCGCGCGAATCGCTGGAGCGTATCCGTGAAGCCCGCGCCGACGACATCGGCGCGCTCGTCGCGCTCATCGAGCCGTTGGAGGCGGATGGGATTCTTGTCCATCGTCCGCGCGAGCTTCTGGAACGCGAAATCGAGAAATTTTCCATCATCGAACACGACAACATGGCCGTGGGCTGTGCCGCGCTGTATGACTATGGCGCGGGCGTCGCCGAACTCGCCTGCCTAGCGGTGGACGCGGCGCAACGCGGCTGGGGCTATGGCGAACAACTGGTCGACCGCATCCAGAGCCGCGCCCGCACCACTGGCATCAACCGCCTGTTCGTGCTGACCACCCGCGCCGTCCATTGGTTCATCGAACGCGGCTTTCACCTTGTAGACATCGACGCCCTGCCCGCGCAGAAACGCCAGATGTACAACCTGCAACGCAACTCCAAGGTACTGGTCAAATCACTCTAATCCTCAATTCATCAGGAAATATGCTCATGACAAGAAACATAAACTGCGTTAAGCTCGGCGTCGATGCCGAAGGACTGGATTTCCCGCCCCTTCCCGGCGCGCTCGGACAAAGGATTTTCGAACAGGTCTCCAGGGAAGCCTGGCAACAGTGGATACGCCTGCAAACCATGATCATCAACGAAAACCGCCTGAACATGGCCGATCCGGAACACCGAAAATACCTGATGGAACAGGTTGAGAACCACTTCTTCGGCCAGGGCGCAGACCAACTCTCCGGCTACGTGCCGCTTCGGTAGCAGAGGAGAGCGACTGTGTTCAAAAGCAAGGTTTTTTGTCAAGGGTGAGCGAAATTTTCCTGCCAGGGCTGTCCTGATTTGCAGATGGCGTTCAAGATGGAAAGGAGCTTGTGCCTGCAGGCGACCATGG
>JAIRMN010000189.1 GCA_031258715.1 Zoogloeaceae bacterium | reverse complement strand
CTGTAGGCGCGTGTCCAGATGAGGGGGATGGCGGGGGCGGGGAGGGCGAAGTCGGTTTCGTCGGTGAGGACTTTGGCGCCGAGGGCGGGGTTGACGGGGGAGCCGACTGCGATGCCGCCGGGGCAGACGGAGCAGGCAACGCCGCCCTGGGTGCCGATGAGGACGGTGTTCGAGCCCTGGACGATGAGGCCGTGGGAGACGGCGTCGCCCTGGCGGGCAGCGGGTTTGCCGGGCATGGGGGGGCCTGTTGGGGGAAATATGACCGGTTTGGGGGTGGGGGGATTGTGCGGGAGGGATAGGAATTGCGCAAGGGGGGCGATGGTAATCGCCCCGTTTGTCGGAGGGCGGGGCAAGGTGGCGGGCGCTGTGTTGTCCCCCTTGCCTGGACGAACGCCACGCCGACCTTTTCCCGGTTGCGTCGTGACGTGCCGCGCAAGGCTTGCGTCCCGCGCGGCGGCCTGATCGCCAATCATGGGTGTTCTGAAAACCCCCTCTAAGCTTCGCAAATATTTTCGCTTAGGCATTTTCCCCATTGCCGCCATGATGGCGCGGCTTGAAAACACTCTCTAAGGTGCCAGACCATGCAAGGTTTTCGTTTCAGACCGCTTTACGCCGCGATCCTGCTCGGATTCGCGTATCCCGTTTGCGCCCAGGAGGCGGAGGATGCCGTCCAGACGGAAGATATTTCCGTGTTCGGGCAGGGCGAGGTGCGGCAGGTGCAGAACATCACCAGGGAAGACCTGCAAAAATCCGCGCCCGGCGCCAATCCCATCAAGGTGCTGGACAAGCTCCCCGGCGTGCATTTCCAGTCCGCCGATCCGCTGGGCACCAACGAATGGTCGTCCCGCCTCACGGTGCGCGGCTTCACCCAGCAATACCTGGGCTACACGCTCGACGACATTCCCCTGGGCGATTCCGCCTATGCCGCCCACAACGGCCTGAGCATCGGGCGGGCGATCATCGCGGAGAACATCGGGCGCGTCACCCTCTCGCAGGGCGCGGGAGCCCTGGGGACGCCTTCGACCAGCAACCTGGGTGGCACGGTCTCGTTTCATTCGGACGACCCGGAGAATGCCTTCGGCGCCCGCGCGGCGCTCACTCTGGGAACCGACAACATCCGGCGCGCCCATGCCCGCCTCGACACGGGCAATTTCGCTTCCGGCACCAAGGCGTATATCAGCGCCCTGCGCCAGGAAGGAGACAACTGGAAAGGTGGCGGCAAAAGCTGGCTGAACCAGTTCACGGCCAAGGCGGTCAATATTTCCGGCCTGAACCGCTTCAATCTCTTCCTCAACCATTCCGACCGGCGCGAAACCGATTACCAGGAAATTTCCAAGGAGATGGTGAATCGACTGGGCTGGGGCTGGGACAACTACTACCCCGACTGGGAACGGGCCATCAACGCGGCAAACGGCATCTACACCGGAAACGTCAATCAGTGGGACGACGCCTACTGGACCAGCACGACCCTGCGCACGGACGGCCTTTGGGGTAGTTCGGCGGATCTGGCACTCGACGGGAACGGGAACGTGCGCCTGAAGACCGGCATCTACGGCCAGCACAGCCGCGCCGAAGGCCAGTGGTGGGCGCTGAAAAGCATCCCCTCCCCGTCGGGAACGCCCTTTTCCATCGTCGGACGCACTTATCATACGGAACGCTACGGTCTCACCTCGGATCTGACCTGGCGCCTCGAAAACCAGGAAATCAAGGCGGGCGTCTGGTTCGAGAAGACGAATCACGACTGGCATCAATCGCTCTATGACGCCGATCATCCGGGAAGCGGCCTTTCCTATGCCTCGCATCCCTTTGTGACCATGAACAAGCAGGATTTCGTCACGAAGACCCGGCAGTTCTATTTCCAGGACACTCTCTCCTTCCTGGAAGGACGCGGCAAGCTGATCCTCGGCTTCAAATCCCCGCATGTGGACATCGACGCCAAGACAAAGGTCGGCAGCCGCGCCGCGGGTTCCATCACCGCCTCGGATGCCTTCCTGCCGCAGCTTGGCATCAATTACCAACTGGGCGAGCGTCACGAAGTATTCGCCGCCTATACCGAGAACATGCGCGCTTTCACGGCGGGCGCCTGGGGGCCGTTCATGGTCGAGCAGGCCGTTTTCGATGCGACAGACCTGGAAGCGGAAACCTCGAAAACCCATGAAGTGGGCTATCGTTACAGCACGCCCAGCCTGAAGGCTTCCGCCGCGCTTTACTTCACGGAATTCAGGGATCGCCTGCAAGTGGTCAGCCACTGCATCCAGCTTGAGCAGTGCGGCAGCACCCTGGCCAACGTCGGCAAGGTCGAATCGAAAGGGTTCGAGGCGGCCCTTTCCTGGCGTCCCGTCCGCTACCTGACCTGGTTCAACGCCCTGACCTTCAACGACACCCGCTACCAATCCGACTACACGGACGGGGGAAACGTGGCGCACATCCGCGGCAAGCGGGTCGTCGATTTGCCCAAATTTCTTTTCAACACCGAGATCGGCTATGACACAGGCGTCTGGTTCGCCCGGCTCGGCGGTAAATATACCGACAAGCGCCATTACACCTTCTCGAACGACGCCAGCGTTCCCGGTTTCTGGGTCTGGGATGTCGGCGCGGGCTACCGGCAAAAGAACGTCCTGGGTTTCGCGGAAATGAGCGTGCAGCTGAATGTGACCAATCTTTTCGACAAGCACTATTTTGGCCCGCTGGGAACCAACGGCTACGTGCTGAACGATCCCGGCGGCACTTTCCCGACCGCGGAGGAAGGCGCGCCCCGCCAGGCATTCCTCACCTTCAATGGCAAATTCTGATCCCCGCATCGATTCGGGTTCGGGCGATGCCGCCCCCACCCTCCCCTCTGGAACTGACGGTTCGATGACCTCGCTATCCAAACTCCATCGCGCCTTGCGCGGCGCGGCATTCTGCCTGGGAACGATCGCGCTTGCCGCCTCCGCGGCGTCGGCGCGGCAGGACGGCGGGACGTTTGTCTTCTGCTTTGAAGCCAGCCCGGAAGGGTTCGATTCGGCAAGGAGCCTCACGCTTTCTTCCTACAACGCCGTCACCGATCCGCTCTACGACAGGCTGTTGGGGTTTGCCCAGGATGGCGTCGCCGTCGTGCCGGAGCTGGCGCAGTCATGGGAAGTTGCCCAGGACGGACGCCAGTTTACTTTCCACCTGCGCCCTGGGGTGAAATGGCACCAGACGGACTATTTCAAACCCTCGCGGGATCTGGACGCCGACGACGTGATCCTCTCGCTCGACCGGCTGCGCCGCAAGGATCATCCCTTCAACAAAGCCTATGGCTGGAGCGAGTATCCTTACACCAGAACCTATGCGGCCAACATCATTGGCCTGGAGAAGATCGACCCGCTCACGGTGCGCATCACACTCGAGAAGCCGGACGCGGCGTTTCTCGCCAATCTGGCAATGCCCGTCTCCATCATCATTTCCGCCGAATACGCCGGACAGTTGATCCGGGCCGGACGCCTCGCCGACATCAACGCCAAACCCATCGGCACCGGCCCGTTTCGCTTCCGCCGCTATGAAAAGGACGCCCAGATCCGCTACGAGGCCCACCCCGGCTATTACCAGGGGCGCGCCCGCTTCGATCGGCTCATCTACGCCATCGTGCGGGATTCGGCAACGCGCCTGCAAAAACTGCGGACGGGGGAATGCCATCTTTCCATTTCGCCCAAGCCGCAGGAAATCGCCATCGTCGAGGCCGACCCGCGCCTGAAGCTCATGGAGACGACGGGGATTTCCACCGGCTTTCTCGCCTTCAACACCCGGAAAAAGCCCCTGGACAATGCCGATGTCCGCCGCGCCCTGTCGCTGGCGATCAACCGGAAAGCCCTCTTCACGTCGGTCTTCCACGGTTTCGCCCGCGAAGCCGCCGGCGTCTTGCCGCCATTCATGCTGGGCCATGACGACAAACGCAAGAACATTGCCCACGATCCCGGAAAGGCAAGGGCGCTCCTCGAAAAGGCGGGGATTCCTCCCGGTTTCGAGATCGAACTGTGGGCCATGCCCATCGCGCGTTCCTACAATCCGGACGGGCGCAAGTTCGCCGAGATGATCCAGGCCGACTGGGCGAAGATCGGCATCAAGGCGAAGATCGTCACCTACGAGTGGGGCGATTACATCCGGCGCGCCCAGGCAGGCGAGCATCAGGTGATTTCCCTGGGCTGGAGTTCGGACAACGGCGACCCGGACAATCTCCTCACGCCCTTGCTCTCCTGCGCCGTCCAGGAACACAGCCTGAGCCGCTGGTGCCACGCCGGTTTCGAGGCATTGCTCGAAAAGGGGCGCTACGAGCAGGACGCGAAAAAACGCGCCGCCATCTACCGGGAACTGGAAGGCGTCCTGGCCGCGGAGTTGCCCATCCTGCCCGTCTCCCATGGCGTTTTCGCCCAGCCCATGCGCCGCGAAGTCGAAGGATTCCGGGTGACGCCCCTGGGGCGCACCTTCCTGCATGGCGTCTCCCTTGCCGCGCCCCGCTAGTTTTCCAATCCCATGCCGCCATGACCCGCATCGACCTTGCTTCCCCGACCGCCGCCGATCGGGCCATCTTCTTGCGGATTCCGCAGTGTTCCCGCAATCGGTCCGGCGCGGCACATCCATCGACAGACCATTGAAATAACGGATTTTCCAACATCCCGGAACAAGACCGGGACCCGTACGAAAGAAAGGATTCGCCATGTTGCCCTGGGAAGACGAACCGCGCCGGAAGGCGCGCATCGAGATCATCCCCATGATCGACGTCATGATGTTCCTGCTGGTGTTCTTCGTGCTCATCAGCCTGCATGTCATTCCGGCCCTGGGGTTCAAGACCAGCCTTCCTGGCGCTTCGGCGCCGGAGCGCTTCGAGGTGAGAAAGCACGCGCTCATCTCGATTTCCAGCGCCGGTACCTTCCAGCTGGATGGGTCGAATCACACACTCGCCAGCCTGAAGGCCGCCCTGGTGGCCTTGAAGCGGGAAAGTCCCGATGCCGACATCGTCATCAACAGCGACCGGGAAGCCTCGGTGCAGGCCATGGTGGATGCCATGGACGCCGCCAAATCCGCCGGCATCACCGCGATTGCCGTGGCCGCCAACCGAAAATGACGGCGCTTGCAATGACGGCGCGTGCCCTCCCCTCGCGGACAGCCGCGCCCATCGCGTGGCGCGAGTGGGTCGCGCGCCTAGGCGCGGTGATCCTAGGCGCGCTGATCTGGCTTTCCCTCCAGAATATCCATGTTCGCCACGAGTCGCCCGTGATGCCGACCGCCATCGTGCTGCTGGACGCCCCACCGGAGCCGGAACCGGAACCGCCGCCGCCCAGGCCGGAACCGCCGCCGCCGCCCAGGCCGAAACCACCGCCACAGCCCAGGGAAAAGCCCGTTCCCCGGCCCCGCCCGCCCCGGCCGGAGCCTCCCGCCGCCGTTACGCCGGTGGAAGTTTCCCCCGCGCCCGCCGAAACGCCGCCCGCGCCGGTCGCGCTACCCGAACTCCCGGTCGATACGGCGGCGCGAACGCTGCCGCCGCCCGAAGCGAGAAAGAGCGACAGCGCCGCGGAAGGCCGCTTCGCACGGGAAGTGCGCGCCCTCATCGAAAAGAAGAAGGTCTATCCCGCCACGGCCCGCGACCTGGGCATGAGCGGCACGGTGGAGCTGCGCTACGTGCTGGATCGTTCCGGCAAGATGCACGAGGCGGCAGTCGCCGTCTCCTCCGGCTATCCCCTCCTGGACCAGGCGGCGCTGAAAGCCGTGGAGAACGCGCGCTTCGCCGCCATGCCGGAAGACGCCTGGATCGGCGAGACCCGGAAGGAATTCCGCACACGAATCATTTTTTCTCTCGACCATTGACCCAAAGGACCGTCCCATGACATTTACCCACATCCACGATTTTGTCTTCTACTTGATGGGCGCAAGCCTCCTGCTCGCGTTCTACGTCATCATCGAGCGTTCGATCTTCTATTTTTCCACCCTGCGGGAAAGCCGCCAGGTGGCGGATTTCGTCCAGAGCCATTTGCACGACAAAAGCCTGCACGCGGAGATCATCTCCTTCTTCGACCGGCACAAGAGCCCGCCCGCCCGCGCGCTCTGCGAAGTGGTGCGCGCCCTCCAGGAAAAGCGGAACCAGGAACAGGCCGAATACACGGTGCAGGCCATCTATGTGGAAAAGCAGCCCGCCCTGCACACGCACCTGTGGATTCTCGACACGGTCATCACGCTCTCGCCCCTGATGGGACTCCTGGGCACCATCCTCGGCATCATCGACGCCTTCACGAGCCTTTCCTCCGGCAACGTGGCCGCCGACCCGAGCGCCGTCAGCCGCGGCATCGGCACGGCGCTCTACGCGACAGGCTTCGGGATCTTCATCGCGCTCTTCGCCATGCTGTTCTTCAACTATTTCACCAGCCGGGCCGAACGGATCGCGAGCCAGATCAAGCTCATCTCCCTGAAACTCCTGGCTTCCCACTGAGCCGGCGGACGGACTTCCGCGCATGTTCGCCTTCCTGCTCGGACGCCTGGGGATGTTGCTGCCCACGCTATTCGGCCTCACCCTCCTCACCTTCTTTCTCGTGCGCCTGTTGCCGGGAGACCCGGTCTCTTCCATGCTCGGCATCATGGCCGCGGACACGACATTGCGCGATGCCCTGACGGCCCAGATGGGGCTCGACCGCCCCTTGCCGCTGCAATACGTCCGCTACCTCGCCGCCCTGTCGCAGGGAGACCTGGGGCAGTCGATCGCCACCGGCGAACCCGTGCTGGCCGCCTTTTTCCAGCGTTTCCCGGCCACACTGGAACTCACCCTTGCCGCCATGGGGCTGGCCCTCCTTGCCGGGATTCCCCTCGGCACGCTCGCGGCGGCAAGGCGCGATTCGCTCATCGACCGCGGCATCATGGCCCTGGCCCTGACAGGTTATTCCATGCCGATATACTGGTGGGGGCTTCTGGCGATCCTCTTCTTTTCCGTGGGGCTGGGCGAGATCGCCCCGGCATGGGCGCTCCCCGTTTCCGGACGCATCGCGGTGGAATTCGATCCCGATCCGCTCACCGGATTCATGCTGGTCGACAGTTTCCTGAGCGAAGAGACCGGCGCCTTGCGCTCGGCACTGGAACACTTGCTGCTGCCTTCCCTGGTACTGGGAACCCTGCCCCTGGCGGTCATCGCCCGCATGACCCGTTCTTCCGTACTGGAAATCATGCGCGAGGATTATGTGCGCGCCGCGCGCGCAAAGGGCTTGTCACCCGCGCGGGTACTCGTGGCCCATGTGCTGCGCAATGCCCTCACCCCCATCGTGACCGTCGCCGGTCTCCTGGTGAGCGTGCTCCTGGGCGGCGCAGTCCTCACCGAGACCATTTTCGCCTGGCCGGGCATTGGCCGCTGGATGATCGAGGCCGTGTGGCAGCGCGACTATCCCGTACTCCAGGGAGGACTCCTGCTGATCGCCCTCCTGGTGATCCTCGTCAATTTCCTGGTGGATGTCCTCCATGGCGTCCTCAACCCCCGTATCCGCCATGGAACCTGAATCCCCGCGCGGGGTTCCCCTTGCGCGCGCCCCGGCCTCGCCACGGCAAGGCGGCATACTGAACGGCGTCATGCCGCTCGCCGTCCTCTGGCTTTTCTGCCTTTTTGCCATGGCCGCCTGCGCGCCCTGGCTTGCGCCGCACGATCCGACCGAACAATTCCGCGAGCACCTGCTCCTGCCGCCAGCCTGGAGCGGCGGCACCCTCGCGTTCCCGTTCGGGACGGACGACCTGGGGCGCGACATGCTCTCGCGCCTGCTCCACGGCGCGCGCCTCTCGCTCATGATCGGCCTTGCCGCCAACATCGCCGCCCTCGTTCCGGGCGTCATCCTCGGCCTTTTCGCGGCCAGCCACCCGCGCTGTTTCGGGTTTTTCACGATGCGCCTCATGGACGCGCTGCTCGCCCTGCCTTCCTTGCTTCTTGCCGTCGCGGTAGTGGCCGTGCTGGGCGCCGGGCTTGTCAACACGATACTTGCCATTGCGCTCGTGCAACTTCCCGGCGTGGTGCGCCTCACCCGCGCGGCGGCCCTGGACGAACTTGGCCGGGATTACGTGACGGCAAGCCGGATGGCCGGGGCCGGCACGATCCGGCTCCTGTTCGCCGCCGTCCTCCCCAACTGCCTGCCACCCCTGATCGTCCAAGCGACACTCGGGTTTTCCGTGGCCATCCTCGACGTGGCCGCGCTGGGCTTCCTGGGGCTGGGCGCGCCGCCGCCGACCCCGGAGTGGGGCGCGATGCTCGCTTCGGCGCGAGACTTCATCGAAACCGCGCCCTGGGTCGTCTACCTGCCGGGAATGGCCATCATGAGCGCCGTCCTGGCCATCAACCTGTTCGGCGACGGCCTGCGGGACTGGCTCGACCCCAAGCTGAGGATGGCAATGTGAGCCTGCTCGAAATCGACAATCTCTCCGTCCGCTTCAGGAGCCGCACCGCCACCACCGAAGCCGTCCGGGGCCTCGACCTGCGCCTGGGGGCGGGGGAGACGCTGGGACTGGTGGGAGAATCGGGTTCCGGCAAGAGCATGGCCATGCTGGCATTCCTGGGGCTCGTCGATCCGCCCGGCGAAGTCGCCGCGCACGGCATCCGCTTCAATGGCATCAACCTGCTCGATGCGCGTCCAGCCGAGCGGCGGCGGATCATCGGCAAGGACATCGCCATGATCTTCCAGGATCCGGTCATGAGCCTGAATCCCGCCTATCGCGTGGGCGAGCAGATCGTGGAGAGCCTGCGCGTCCACGCGCGGGCAAGCCGTCCGGCCATGCGCGCGCGGGCCGTCGAACTCCTGGCCTCGGTGGGCATCCCGGAGGCAGGCACCCGATTCCACGCCTATCCGCATCAACTCTCCGGCGGCATGTGCCAGCGCGTCATGATCGCCATGGCGATTTCCTGCGCGCCCAAACTCCTCATCGCCGACGAACCGACGACCGCGCTCGACGTGACCGTGCAGGCGCAGATCATGGCGCTTCTTTCCCGATTGCGGGAACAGCACCGCATGGCCATGATCCTCATCTCGCACAACCTGGCCGTGGTCTCGCAAATGGCTGAACGGGTGGCGGTCATGTATGCCGGGGAAATCGTCGAGACCGCCCCGGCGCGGAAGCTCTTTGCCCGTCCGCGCCACCCTTACAGCGCCGCGCTGCTTGCCGCCATCCCCGAAAGAACCCCGGCGGGCGTTCCCCTGTACAGCCTTCCCGGCGCCGCCCTGCGCCGCACGCCGGAAGCCGGACGGCACTGCCTGCTTGCCGAACGCTGTCCCAGGGCAGCCGAGCCTTGCCGCGCCCATCACCCCAAACTGGCGGAAACCGTATCGGGCGACCAGGTTCGCTGTTTCTTCCCCCTGCACGCGGAACAAATACCGTGACCGTGCTGCGCGCCCAAGGCCTTTCCCGCCGCTTTCCCGTTCGCGCGGGACGCCTCGCCGCCCGGCGCTGGCTGCATGCCGTCAACGGCGTGACTCTCGAAATGCGCCAGAAAGAGACGCTTGCCATCGTCGGCGAATCCGGGTCGGGCAAATCCACCCTGGGCCGCCTCCTTGCCCTCATCGAGCAGCCCGACGCGGGCACCCTCGAAATTGCCGGCGAACGCGCCACGCCGGAAAACAGGGCGCGCATGCGGCCCCTCGTGCAGATGGTCTTCCAGAATCCCCATGCCTGCCTGAATCCGCGCAAGACACTGGAAGACATCCTGGACGAACCGCTCAGGATCAATACCCCCCTGGGCCGCGCCGCGCGTGACCTCGAGATCGACGCCATGCTGGAACGGGTGGGACTTTCCCCGAAATACCGCCGCCGCTACCCGCACATGTTTTCCGGTGGGCAACGCCAGCGCATCGCCATCGCCCGCGCCATGATGTTGAAACCGCGCCTGGTGATCGCCGACGAGCCGACCAGCGCCCTGGATGTCTCCATCCAGGCGCAGATCATCAACCTCTTCCGGGAACTCGAAGCGCGCCACGAGACGAGTTTCCTCTTCATCTCCCACGACCTGGGCGTCGTGCGCCACGTCGCCCGACGGGTGGCGGTCATGTATCTGGGGACGATCGTGGAAGAAGCCCCGACAGAAACCCTTTTCCAGTCGCCCAGACATCCCTACACCCGCGCGCTCCTGTCGACGCATCCGACCCTGGGCGGGGAATGGCGCCGGATCCCGCTGACCGGCGAGCCGCCGTCGCCGCTGGAACACACCGACGGCTGCCCTTTCCGGCAACGCTGCCCCCTCGCCGACGCGCGCTGCGCCAACGAGGCCCCGGTGCTCCTGCCGCAGGACGGCGATGCCAGCCACCTAGCCGCCTGCCATCTCCAGGGGACAGGGGGGGCTTGAGCTTGATTTCGGGTGCCTTTAAGAGGGTGTTTTCAAAACGCGAACAATATGCTATATTAATTCTTGGATTATTTATTTCTGGGGCAAGGAAATGAGAAGAGGTCGTCCGGCGAAGCTTGGAGAAGGAGAACGCATGCG
>JAIRMN010000216.1 GCA_031258715.1 Zoogloeaceae bacterium | reverse complement strand
ATTGGGAAGGGGTTTGCATCCCCTCCCCAATGGCTACGGTCGAAACCCCGGCCTTCAGGCCGGGGTCTCAACCTTCGCACCGCCCTGAAGGGCGGGGTTTCAAACCGGAGTTAGTTTTTAGATGACAAACGAAAAACGAACAGGAAAACGCCCCTTCGGAAGGGGCGCGCGCCCTGCAAAAAATGGGCGTATGGCGTCGCCAATCAGCGGCAGACTATATCGTGGGGTTTCGGCGCTGAGATTCAGTCAATCCCAGGAGGCGGCAGCGGCAACGGCGCCGTATCCAATCACGGCGAAACAGGAGGCGTAGGCCCCACAGGCGTAACCGTATCCGCAGGCGGAAGGCAGAGCATTTCCATATCGTGGTACAGCTCCGGATCACCCGTTTCAGGGGGTTTAGGGGGAGCAACGGGAGGAACGTCGACGCCGCCGGGGAGATCCACCCCCGGACACCCCGCGACAATCAGGGAAAAGGCAAAGGCCGTCAAAATGGCGCGTAACATGGCTTTATCCTTTCAATGGAAACCAAAGAACCGCCTTCATTATAGCAGCAAAGCGCGCTGGCGCCGGGAAAACGACAGAAGGTTATGAAATGATGATAGACGGTAGGATTTTCATGCCGCTCCTGGCAAAAGTTATAATCCCCCGCTCTTTCATCCTGTCCATAAAGCGAATCCGCCATGTCCCAAACCGCCCTTTCTCGCCATGTTTCCCTGCTCATTCTCGGTTCCGGCCCCGCGGGTTATACCGCCGCCCTTTACGCCGCCCGCGCCAACCTCGCGCCCGTGCTCGTCACCGGCATTGCCCAGGGCGGCCAGCTCATGACCACCACCGAAGTCGACAACTGGCCTTCTGCCGTGGAAGGCATACAGGGACCGGAATTGATGAACCGGCTGGAAGCGCACGCCCGCCGCTTCAATACCGAAATCATTTTCGACCAGATCCATACGGCAGATCTGGCGCGAAGACCCTTCACGCTCACGGGCGACGAGATGACCTATACCTGCGACGCGCTGATCATCGCTACCGGCGCTTCGGCGCAATATCTGGGATTGCCCTCGGAGACGGCCTTCATGGGCAGGGGCGTTTCCGCCTGCGCCACCTGCGACGGCTTTTTCTACCGCGACAAGCCGGTCGCCGTGATCGGGGGCGGCAATACCGCCGTGGAAGAGGCGCTTTATCTCGCCAACATCGCCCGCCACGTCTGCCTGATTCATCGCCGCGCCGCCTTTCGCGCCGAGAAAATCATGATCGACCAGCTTTACCGCAAGGTGGAAGAAGGCAAAATCAGCCTGATGCTGGAAAGCGAACTGGAAGAAGTCCTGGGAGACGCCACCGGCGTCACTGGCCTGAAAATCCGCCATCTGCCCAGCGGACAAACCCAGGAAATCGCGCTTCACGGCGTATTCATCGCCATCGGCCACAAACCCAACAGCGAACTGTTTGCCGGACAACTGGAGCTTGCCGGCGGCTACATCGTCACCTTCGACGGGAGCCGCAAAACCAGCGTCGCGGGCGTATTCGCGGCGGGCGACGTGCAGGATCCGGTATATAGGCAGGCCATCACCAGCGCCGCCAGCGGCTGCCAGGCGGCGCTGGACGCCGAACGCTACCTGGACGCCCTGGGCGCGCGCAAGGCATGACGAGACGCCCGCCGCCCGCCGCGCCCGAAGCGGACGCTTCCTTTTCCGCCCTCATGCGCGCGGAGGGCGTGACGCCCCTGCCGCCTCGCGGACGCGCCGAACCGCGTCCGCCCAAAAAGCCCGTATTCCGTTCCCCGCCGGACGAGAACCCCATCGCGCCGGAAAACGACATCGGGATGGGGATGGATATGGAGAACTCCGCGCCGGAGCGGTATCGACGCGCCGACCAGTCTCCCCGCGTCCTCGTCGACCTGCGCCGGGGACGCTGGCCGGTGCAGGCGGAAATCGATCTGCATGGCCTGACCCGTGACGAGGCGCTTGCCGCGCTGCGCGATTTCCTAAATGACGGCATGGCCCGCGGACTGCGTTGTGTGCGCGTCATTCACGGCAAGGGACACGCTTCGCCCGGCGGCCGCGCCATCCTGAAGCCCATGACGCGCCAGTGGCTCGCCAGCCGTCCCGAAGTCCTCGCCTTTTGCGCCGCCCCGCCCCGCGATGGCGGCGATGGCGCGCTGCTGGCGCTGCTTTGCAAGGTCAAATCCGTCTGACGCCGGAAACCTGGGCATGGACGGCGGGCAGCCAGGCGGCCAGGGCGCCGCGTCCGGGAATCTGGAGATCGGGCGCGATTTCATGAAGGGGAATCAACACGAAGGCGCGCAGGTGCAAACGCGGGTGCGGCAAAACGAGATCGGGCGTTCGCAGCGTTTCGTCGGCGTAGAGCAGCAAGTCCAGATCCAGGGTGCGCGGCGCGTTGGGCATGTCGCGCGTCCGCCCTTTTGCGGCTTCCTGCGCGCCCAGGGCAAGGAGCAGGGCTTGCGGAGATAACCGGGTGGCCACTTGCGCCACGGCATTGATGAAATCCGGTTGCGGCAGACATCCGACGGGCGCGGTGCGATAGAGTGAAGAGGCGCGAAGCAGGCGGGTTTTCGGCAGATCGTCCAGCGCGGCAATGGCGCTCCTTACACGCGCGATCGGTTGATCCAGGTTGGAACCCAGCGCGATGTAGGCCGGGAATGGCGCGCCGTCCGTTGAGGTCACTGCGCTTCCGGCGGGGCGGCAAAATCCGCCGCCGCGTCTTCCGCTTCCCTTGTCTTTTTGCCGCCGCGTCTCCCGCGACGGCGTTTCCGGCGTTTTTCGCCTTCGGGGATGAGGGTGGCCAGCATTTCGTTGCGGGACTCGTTGTTCGCCTCCTGGAATTCCAGCCACCACGCGGGCAGCGCCGCGCCGATTTCCCCGGCCTTGGCGCGCAGGCAGAGGAAATCATAGGCGGCGCGAAAACGCGGATGTTCCAGGACGCCATAAGGCCGCCGTCCCACGCGATGCTCGAAACGCGGCTGCAAGGCCCAGATTTCCTTGATGTCGCCCGCGACGCGACGCGTGATGGCCAGTTTTTGCCCCTGCGCCGACAAGATTTCGTTCATGGCCTGGTGGAGCGCGGGCAGCGCATGATTGTCCGCTTCCTGGAGGCGCCGCCAGGCGACGCCGACTTCGCGCCAGAGCAGCGCCGCGAAGAGAAAAGAGGGCGAGGAAGACTTGCCCTGCCGGATACGCGCGTCGGTGTCGCCCAGCGCCAGCATGATGAATCGCTCGCCTTCCGGCGTTCGCAACGCCACGTCGAGCAAGGGCAACGTCCCGCGATGCAGCCCCTCGGCATGGAGTTGCCGCAGGCACGTCACCGCGTGGCCGCTGGAGAGGAGCTTGAAAATCTCGTCGGACAGGCGGGCGGCGGGCACGTTTTCCAATAGATCCGCCATCTCCCGGATCGGACGCCGCGCCGCCGGATCGATCGCCAGTCCCAGCCTGGCCGCCAGCCGGATGGCGCGCAACATGCGCACGGGGTCTTCGCGGTAGCGCGCCTTCGGATCGCCGATGACGCGCAGGGTCTTCTGTTTGAGGTCGGCGACGCCGTGATGATAATCGAGAATCTGTTCCGTCGCCGGATCGAAATACAGCGCGTTGACCGTGAAATCGCGGCGGGCGGCGTCTTCCGCCTGCGAGCCGAACACGTTGTCGCGCAGCACCCGTCCATGGGTGTCGGTCTTGGCGTCCTCGCCCAGCGCGCCGCGAAAGGTGGTGATCTCGACGACTTCCTGTCCCATGTAGGCATGGACGATCTGGAAGCGCCGCCCGATGAGGCGCGAACGGCGCAGGCAGCGCCGAATTTCGTCGGGCGTGGCGTTCGTGGCGACATCGAAATCCTTGGGCGTCGCCTGGGCGAGCAGGTCGCGCACCGCGCCGCCGACCACATACGCCTTGTAGCCGCGCTCGGAAAGCGCCTCGCAGACGCGCCGGCTGCCGGAACTGATCCAATCGCGGCGGATGCCGTGGCTGGAAAACGGAATGATCGCGGGTTCCCTTGCGACCAGCGTCTCTTCGCGCCTGAACACGCGGTTGATGAATTTACGCAGCATGACCATCCATAAAACGGAAAAAGGGAATCAGCACAGTTTTATCGTCTCCCAGCCGCGCCCGGCGGCGATTCCGGCAAGCCGCGCGTCCGGATTCACCGCGACGGGATGGCGCACTTTTTCCAGGAGCGGCAGATCATTGTGGGAATCGCTGTAAAACCAGGATTCCGCAAAACTGCCCCAATACAATCCCTGCGCTTCCAGCCAATCCTCGACCCGCGCCACCTTGCCCGACCGGAAGGCCGGAACGCCGCGCGCCTTGCCGGTAAACGCGCCCCGCTCACAGGCGGGCACCGTGGCAATCAGATGGGGAATGCCAAACTCCCGCGCGATGGGGCCGGTAACGAAACTATTGGTCGCCGTGACCAGGGCGCAAAGATGCCCCGCCAGACGGTGTTCGTCCACTCTTTCGCGCGCGGCGCGGGCAATCATCGGGCGCACTTTTTCCGCCATGAATTCCTCATGCCAGGCGTCCAGCGTGGCGCGGGGATGGGCGGCGAGCGGCGCCAACTGGAAGGCGAGGAATTCGTCCATATCCAGCGTCCCCGCTTCATAGTCGGCCATGAATTTCCGGTTTTTCGCGTGTTGCGCCGCTTTGGGCAGCACGCCTTTTCCGATCAGGAACTCCGCCCAGGCGAAGTCCGAATCGCCGCGAAGCAGGGTGTTATCCAGGTCAAAGAGCGCCAGTCGCATGGGTTCGGGATTCGGGCATGGCCGCCAGCGCTTCGCGCAGCAGCGGCAGGGTGATGGGACGTTTGCGTTCCAGGGAATAGCGATCCAGCGCCGCCACCAGTGAAGAAAGTGTGCGCATGTCGCGCGAGGCGCGGCAGAGCAGATACGAGAGTCCTTCCCGTGTGAAGGGCATGGCGCGCTCCTTGGCCTGCGCCTCCAGCGCCGCCAGCTTTTCGGCGTCGGAAAGCGGCTCAAGCCGGTAGATCAGCCCCTGCCCCAGCCGGGTGCGGACGTCTTCACGCAGCGCGAGATGAAAGGGCGCGGATCGCGCCGCGCACAGCAGCCGTCCGCCGCCTTCCGCGCGAACGCGGTTGATGCGGTTGAAGAACACGCCCTGCCCCGCGGGGTCGAGCGCCTCCAGATTATCCAGCGCCCAGTCCTCTGCCCCGTCCCGCGCCGCTTGCGGGAGATCGGCCAATGCCGGATTCTGGCGCGCGTCCAGATAAAAAAGTCCGCTGGCGCGCAGGAGATGCGTCTTGCCCGAACCCGTATCGCCCCACAAGAGAAAACAGGGATCGTCCGCGCGCGCGCCAAGCCACGCGCGAAGCGCCGCCTGGGCTTCCCCGTTGCCGCCCGGCACGAAGTTATCCAGGGAAGGCGGCGCTTCCGGCAACAGATCAAGCAGCAACTGACGCATGATGACTCACAAAACGAAGTTGCCGATTCTAACAGATGCCTCCACGAAGGGCGCGGCAAATCCGGCATTGCGGGCGCGATTCAAACGGATGGCGCGCGCCGCCGTTTCACGAACCGGCGCAAGACCATGCGCCAATGTTCAGAAGCAAGAAATTAGCGACAGCCCTGAAGGGCTGTCGCTAATTTCTTGCTGCGATTGCCCTGCCGCCTGGACGGTTTTGCGCCGCAGGTCTTGCTTTGGACGGTATAATTATCGTTTCTTTCCGCGCGGGAACCTTCATCATGGAAGCAGAACGACTCAACGGCATCCTCAATCATCTCGACGACCTGGCGGCGCGCTCGGGTGCGTTGCGGAGGTATCTTTGACTACGATCAGAAGCATGAACGGCTGATCGTCGTCAATCTGGAACTGGAAGACCCGAAGGTCTGGGATGACGCCCGGCGCGCCCAGACGCTGGGGCGGGAAAAGCGCGCGCTGGAAGACGTGGTGCTGGCCCTGGCGAGCGTCGATCAGGGCTTGCGGGACGCGCGCGAACTCTTCGACATGGCGCGCGCGGAAAATGACGACGACACCCTTCTGGGCGTCGAGGCCGAAGCCAGCGTCATCGCGGAAAAAGTGGGACGCATGGAGTTTCGCCGCATGTTCAACCATCCCCAGGATCCGAACCCCTGTTTTCTGGAAATCCAGGCCGGGGCGGGCGGCACAGAGGCGCAGGACTGGGCTTCGATGCTCTTGCGGATGTATCTCAAATACGGCGAAAAAAAGGGCTTCCAGGTGGAAATCATGGAAGAATCCGAAGGCGATGTGGCGGGCATCAAGGGCGCGACGGTGAAATTTTCCGGCGATTACGCCTATGGCGCGCTGCGCACGGAAACCGGCATTCACCGGCTGGTGCGGAAATCGCCCTTCGATTCCAACGCCCGGCGGCATACCAGCTTTTCCTCGGTGTTCGTCTATCCCGAAGTAGACGATTCCATCGAAATCGAGATCAATCCGGCGGATGTGCGCGTGGATACCTTCCGCGCTTCCGGCGCGGGCGGCCAGCACATCAACAAGACCGATTCCGCCGTGCGCATGACGCATATTCCCACCGGCATCGTCGTGCAGTGCCAGAATGACCGCTCGCAACACCGGAACCGCGATGAAGCCTGGCAGATGCTGCGCGCCCGCCTCTACGAACACGAATTGCGCAAGCAACAGGCCGAGCAGCAAAAACTGGAAGACGCCAAGTCCGACATTGGCTGGGGATACCAGATTCGTTCCTATGTCCTCGATCAGTCGCGGATAAAGGATTTGCGCACCAACCATGAGACCGGCAACACCCAGGCCGTGCTCGACGGCGATCTGGACGCCTTCATCGAGGCCAGCCTGAAACAGGGCGTATGAGCCGCGAGCGGCGCGTTTCCGCGTTCGGCGCCACACACTTTCCATCGAAGGAATACAGCATGTCCCGTTCTGAACAAAAATCAATGACGCATGAATACGAAAACCACATCATTGCCGAGCGCCGGCAAAAACTCGCCCGGTGGCGGCAACAGGGCGGCGCGTACCCCAATGATTTCCAGCGCGTGGATACCGCAGGCAAGCTGCATGAAAACCATGGCGGCAAGTCGGCGGAAGAATTGGAAGCCTTGCCGGTTACGGCGCGCGTCGCCGGGCGAATCGTGTTGAAGCGCGTCATGGGAAAGGCGTCGTTCGCCACGCTCATGGATTTGTCCGGGCGCGTCCAGCTCTATGTCAGCCGGGACAACCTGGGCGAGGCCGTCTATGACGAATTCAGGCATTGGGACATCGGCGACATCGTCGGCGCGTCGGGCGCGCTGATGAAAACGAGGACCGGCGAACTGTCGCTCAAGGTCGACGAACTGCGCCTGCTTTCCAAGTCCCTGCGCCCCTTGCCGGACAAGTTCCACGGCCTCGCCGACGTGGAACAGAAATACCGCCAGCGCGCTATCGACCTCATCATGAGCGAGGAAACCCGCGCGACCTTCGCCGCCCGCAGCCGCATCATCCAGAGTCTGCGCGACAACATGCGCCATCACGGTTTCATGGAAGTGGAAACGCCCATGCTGCACCCGATTCCGGGCGGCGCGGCCGCGAAACCCTTCGCCACCCATCACAACGCGCTGGATATGGAGATGTTCCTGCGCGTCGCGCCGGAACTCTATCTGAAGCGGCTGGTGGTCGGCGGATTCGAAAAGGTCTTTGAAGTCAATCGCAACTTCAGGAACGAAGGGCTTTCTCCCCGGCACAACCCGGAATTCACCATGATGGAATTCTATGAAGCCTACGCGAACTACTCAGGCATCATGGACTTCACCGAGGGACTGCTGCGCCATGCCGCGCGCGAAGCCCTGCGAACGGAGACCTTCATCTACCAGGGACGGGAGATCGATTTTTCCCGTCCTTTCGCGCGGATCACCATCACCGAGGCCATCCGGCAGCAACATCCCGGATTCACGCCGGAAGAATTGCGCGACGCCGACTGGCTTGCCGCCGAAATCCGGCGCCAGGGCGAAAAGCCGTTATCCGGCGGCCTCGGCGTCCTGCAACTGCAACTCTTTGAAATCTGCGCCGAAAGCCAGCTCTGGCAACCCACGTTCATCATCGACTATCCGGTGGAAGTCTCGCCGCTCGCCCGCGCTTCCGACGCCAACCCGGAGATCGCCGAACGCTTCGAACTCTTCATCGCCGGACGCGAAATCGCCAACGGCTTTTCCGAACTGAACGACCCGGAAGACCAGGCCGCCCGCTTCCGGGCGCAGGCCAGGGCCAAGGAAGCGGGCGACGAGGAGGCCATGTACTACGACGCCGACTACATCCGCGACCTGGAATACGGCCTGCCGCCCACCGGCGGCTGCGGCATCGGCATCGACCGCCTGGTGATGGTACTGACCGACAGTCCCGCCATCCGCGACGTGATCCTCTTCCCGCAAATGCGGCGACAACGGACGGAAGACTGAAAGGCAGAGGACGGAAGACAGGAAAGTTACCGGCGTATCAAGCCGCAGGTCAGGCATCCGGATTGCTCCGTCGCTTCGCTCCGGAGAATGACGAAGCATGGAACGTCCCAAGTCGCGCCACGCTTCGCAATACCGCTCCTCCCCGTCATTCTCCGGAACGAGGCAATCCAGTCGGCTTTTCCGTTGGCCTCGACGTTTCAGGAGAACCTTTTGCAAAACCCCACGGTAACAGGTTCTGCTCCGGGCAGAGCGCGCCGCACAGGATGCCGAACAACTGAAACGGCGGCGAAACGAGCCGGGGCGATTCCTTCCTGGCGCGTTTGTGTCTCCTGGCGTTGCGGGGCCTCGCTCATGGCGCCTCTTCGCCGGGGATGATGCTTCTTCGTCCGCCCGCTTTTCCCTGTCCTCTGTTACCATAGAGAGCGTGTTTCTTTCTTCTGGTTTCTTGTGATGTTCAATCCCTTGCGCAGGTTTTCGCGTTGGTTTCTTGCCATAACGCCGCGCCAGGCGTTTTTGCTGGCGGGGGTTTCGGCGTGGGCGTTGTTGTGTGTGGTCTGGCTGCTTCGGGATTGGAAGGATTTGAGTCCTTGTCCGTTGTGTATTTTCCAGCAGGTGTTGTATATGGTGCTGGGGGTGTTGTCGCTGGTTTTCGCCTTGCCGTCGTTTTCCGTGGAGACCTGGACGGGGCGGCGGAATTATCGTGTCATGGGGGCCTTGTTGGTGCTGCTTTGTCTTGGGGGAATGGGGGTTGCGCTTTATCAGACCCTGATGCAGTCGATGCCGGGGCTGGTTGCGGAATGCACTTTTGAGGATCCGGGGTGGATTGAGCGGTTCGTGGAGACTTTGGGCGCGTATTGGCTGGACAACGGGCCGGTGCTGCCGGAGTTTTTCCTGGCCATAGGCTTATGCAGCAGCAAGGAATGGACGCTTTTGGGCCTGTCGCTCGCCAACTGGTCTGCTGTCTGCTTTTTTGGCTATGGCCTTTTCCTGACCCTGACCACACGCCTTTTCCCGCGCCGCGAGCCTTAGGGGCAGAGGCAGAGGACAGAAAAGTCACCGGCGGCTTTGCCGCCGTTTTGTTGATCTCTGGATTGCTTCGCCACGCTCGCTTTTGACGAGGGTGGCGCGTCATTGCGAGCGCGGCGCGACTTGGGCGCGCTCCTCCCTCGTCATTCTCCGGAGCAAAGCGACAAAGCAATCCAGAAGCCAACCCGCGGCGGCTTGACACGCCGGTAACTTTTCTGTCCTCGGTCCTCCGATCTTGTGATACATTCCATTCCCTCGCGTCGGCGCCTCGCTTGAGGCTTAAAAGGGAATTCGGTTTTCAGGGCTTTTGTCTTGTATGCCGGAGCTGCCCCCGCAACTGTATTCGGCGAGTCCTGCGTCCTTTTTGCCACTGGATTTTTCCGGGAAGGCGGACGTGGGGCGGTGAGCCGGGAGCCAGGAGACCTGCCGTCGCTTTTTTCTTGTCGGATGGAGCGGGGTGTCTCCTGGGATGACGGATTTTTCGGAGCGCGCGCCCGGGTTGCGGGTGTTTGCGTTTTCCGATCCGGATTTTCCAAGCCTCCTCTTTCCTTTGTCACGGAGTGTCTGGAAAATGCGGAGTATGCCGCGAAGCGCGTGGAGGTTTTTGGGTCTTGTCGCTGTTGTCGTCAGCGTGCATGCGGGCGGGCAGGAAGCGGGAGTGGAGGTCGATTTGCCGGGGCTGGGGGAAGCGGAGGAGATTTTTCGCCTGCCCGCCGTGACGGTTTCCGGCAGCCGCGAAGACCCGCGCGACATTCTTTCCCCCGGCGTCGTCTCCGTCGTCTATCCCGACGACGTGAAGGGCGAACACAAGGCGCTTTCCGATTTGCTCGACCAGATTCCCGGTGTTTATGTGCGGCGGCAGTCCGGCTCCGGCCATTACACGACGGCTTCCATTCGCGGCAGCGCGCCCAG
>JAIRMN010000215.1 GCA_031258715.1 Zoogloeaceae bacterium | reverse complement strand
ATTGGGAAGGGGTTTGCATCCCCTCCCCAATGGCTACGGTCGAAACCCCGGCCTTCAGGCCGGGGTCTCAACCTTCGCACCGCCCTGAAGGGCGGGGTTTCAAACCGGAGTTAGTTTTTGGATCAATTTGATGGCTTGGCCTTGCGCACACCCGCAGATGATGGCGGCGAGCGTTTCGGAGAATTTTTTTCCACGCCTGCTGCGCCAATGGGTCACTTTTGGGGGGGGCGCTTGTCGGGCGCCAGCTTTCTCCAGCCGTGGCGGCGCAGCAGGTTGTAGGCCGATGCCAGCGCGACCTTGCGTCCCAGGCGCTTGTCCAATGCCGCCTTGATTTGGCCAACAACGAGCACGCCTCCTGTGGCGGCCTGTTCCAGAAAGGGCGCCAGGAATTCACGCTCCTGCTGCACACTCATGTTCTGGCGTTTGCGACCGCCTGCCGCAGGGGCGTCGGGTGTACCCGCCAATTGCCCACGCATGAAACGCCGACGCAACTGACAGACCCATCCGGGTGAAACGCCAATGATCTGTGCTGTCCCGGTCAAGCTCAACCCGTAGTCCAGTGGCAATACCACCGCCTGGGCCTGACGCAACTGCTCCACCGTTTGAGCCGAAGCAATGGCTCGGCGGGCCCTGTGCAAAACCTCATCGCCTCCACTGGCTGGTCGCGACATGGCTTTCTCCAGCAAGAACAATGAAGAAATTATCACATGAATGAATTAGAAATGGAATAACAAGCGGCGCGAAACGCCGGTAACTTTTCTGTCCTCTGCCCTCTGTCCCCCCTAAACATGCTAAATTGGCAGCTTTCATATTCTTTGTGGGTCAATTCATGTCCCTTGCCCAACAATTTTCCGCCTATAGCCAGTGGCGGCTTGCCATCATCGCGGCGACGGTGCGGTTTCGCCAGTGGCTGATCGAGCAGGATTTGAGCGACGCGCAGGCGGAGTTGCGGCTTTCGCGGCTGGAGGCGCGGATCCGGGAGGACAAGCTCAATGTGGCGTTCGTCGCGGAATTCTCGCGCGGCAAATCCGAACTCATCAACAGCATCTTCTTTGCCGCCTATGGCAGCCGCGTCTTGCCTTCCTCGGCGGGACGCACCACCATGTGCCCGACGGAACTCCTGTATGTGGCCGACAAGCCGCCCGTCATTGAACTGCTTTCCATCCAGACGCGCGGCGGCAACACCAGCGTCAGCGAATACAAGCAAAGCCCCGACGCCTGGCAGCGCATCCCGCTGGATGTTCATTCGGCCAAGGCCATGCAGGACGCCCTGCGCCAGGTGAGCGAAGTCATCCGCGTTTCCCCCGAAGAAGCGGCCAGCCTGGGATTCACCGTGGATGAAACGCAGGTTGGCGCTTTTCATGTGGATGAAGCGGGACAGGTGGAAATTCCCCGCTGGCGTCATGCCGTCATCAATTTTCCGCATCCCTTGCTCGAACAGGGACTGGTGATTCTGGACACGCCAGGGCTGAACGCCATCGGCACCGAGCCGGAACTCACGCTTTCCCTCCTGCCCAATGCCCATGCCGTCCTTTTTATCCTTGCCGCCGATACCGGCGTAACGCAATCGGATCTGCTCGTATGGCGCGAACATATCGCCCGCAACCATGGCAAACGCGGGCGTCTGGTCGTCCTGAACAAGATTGACGGCCTCTGGGACGATCTCAAGAGCGAGGCGGAAATCGATGCGGAAATCGTGCGCCAGACCAAGACCTGCGCGGACATCCTTGGCATCCCCAGCGCCCAGATTTTCCCCGTATCGGCGCAAAAGGGGCTGGTCGCCAAGATCAACCAGGACGCCGGATTGTTGGGAAAAAGCCGTCTTCCGGAACTCGAAGCTGCCCTTTCCGACGAACTCATCCCCGCCAAGCATGACATCGTGCGCGACGATACCCAATGCGAATTCGGGGAAATCCACCACCACATCCGGGAACTCTTGGAAGTCCGCCATTCGAACCTGAACGATCAGATTGCCGAACTCTCCGATCTGCGCGGCAAGAACCGGAACGTAGTCGAATACATGATGGGCAAGATACGGGTGGAAAAAGAGGAATTCGATGCCGGACTGCAACACTATTACGCCGTGCGCAGCGTGTTTTCCACGCTCACCAACAAACTGTTCGCACACCTGGGCGTCAGGCCCCTGCGCCAACTGACGGAAAAAACCCGGCAAACCATGCTGGACGCCAATTTCTCAAGGCAAATTTCCCGCGCCATCCACGGCTTTTTCCAGGAAGTCAAGACCAACCTGAAAAAATCCGGCGATGAGGTCAGGGAAATCCGCGTCATGATGGATTCCGTCTACAAACGCCTCCAGGTCGAACATGGCCTCAAGCTCGCCAATCCCGTCGACTTTTCCTTGGTGATCTACGAAAGGGAAATCCATCGCCTGGAAACCTGGTGCGACACCCATCTGAATACCGCGGTTCAGTTCATGACCCACGAAAAAAAGAATATCGCGCAGAAGTTTTTTGAAGAAATCGCCGTGCAGTCGCAAAAAATCTTTGGGCGCGCCAACTGGGATGTGGAAAGCTGGCTCAAAATCATCATGGGTCCCGTGGAAACCCGTGTGCGCGAACACCAATTGCACCTCAAGCGCCGCCTGGACAGCATAGAGCGGATCCACGAAGCCGCCGACACACTGGAAGAACGAATCCAGGAACTGGTCTCAATGAAAGGCGACCTGCAACAACAGATCACATCCCTCGACGCCATCGCCAGGGCCATGCAGGCCCTGATGCGGCGAGGAGAAAAGCGCGGGGCGGACGATAGTCGTCCCGATGACACAGTCGCGCAACGGGCCTGAAAAGGATGTGCGGCATTTGTGGCGAATTGCGGTTTGACAAACAGACGGCGGACGGCGAGGCGCTGGCGCGGATGACCGATGCCCTACGCCCGCGCGGGCCGGACGCGGAAGGACGATACCTCGATGGGACGCTGGCCTTCGGACACCGGCGGCTGGCCGTCATCGATCTCTCGGACGCGGCCAGGCAGCCGATGCGAGACGAGGAACTGGGACTGACGCTGGTCTTCAACGGCGTCATCTACAACTACCGCGAACTGCGCCGCGAACTCGCCGCGCGCGGCTACCGCTTCTTTTCCGAAGGCGACACCGAAGTCATCCTCAAGGCATATCACGCCTGGGGGCGCGATTGCCTGGTCCGGCTGGAAGGCATGTTTGCCTTCGCCCTTTGGGATGCGCGCGCCCAAAGCCTTTTCCTTGCCCGCGACCGTTTCGGCATCAAGCCGCTCTACCTTGTCCGCGACGCGCGCCGTCTGCGCTTCGCTTCCAGCCTGCCCGCGCTTTTGGCGGGCGGCGGCGTGGATACGGAACTCGACGCCATCGGCCTGCAATTCCAGTTCACCCTGCATGGTTCCGTCCCCGCGCCGCACACCCTGTTTTGTCACGTCAAAAAATTGCCGCCCGCCACCTGGCAGGCGGTTGCCGTCGACGGCGCGACGGACGAAGGCCGCTATTGGCGGCTTTCCGCCCGCCGCCCCGCACCGGAACCCGACGAGGCCGGGTATCTGGAAGCCGTCCGCGAACGCTTGGCGGCGGCTGTCGACAGCCATCTGCTTGCCGCCGACGTGCCGGTGGGCGTACTGCTCTCCGGCGGCCTGGATTCCAGCCTCCTGGTGGCGCTCCTGGCCGCGCGGGGACGGACGGACATCCCCACCTTTTCCATTGGTTTTGCCGACCAGCCGGAAGAAGCGGGCAATGAATTCCATTATTCCGATCGCGTGGCGCGTCATTTCGGCACGGCGCACCGCCGCTATGCCATCAGCGACCGCGAGATGCTCTCGGCGCTTCCGGCGGCCATCGCCGCCATGTCCGAACCCATGTTCAGCCAGGATAACGTCGCCTTCTGGCTGCTTTCCCGCGAGGTCAAAAAGGAAGTCAAGGTCGTGCTCTCCGGTCAGGGCGCGGACGAGGTGTTCGGCGGTTATTACTGGTACCCGCAAATGGCGGCGGAGCCGGAAAGCCTGCCGCCGCTCGCCCGTTTCGCGCCCCGCTATTTCGACCGTTCCCACGCCGGATTCCTGGAGATGCTGGACAGGGAATGGGTCGCCGCCCACGCCGATGCCGTCTGCGACCATGTCAGTCCCTTCATCGACGCCCGTCTGCGCGAGTCCGGCGCCGACGGGTTCATGGATCAGGTGTTCCGCCTGGATGTCACCACGCTGATGATCGACGATCCGGTAAAGCGCATCGACAACATGAGCATGGCGCACGGACTGGAAGCGCGCGTCCCCTTTCTCGACAGGGCGCTGGTGGAAACCGCCATGACCCTGCCGCCCGCGCTGCGCCTGAAGGAAGGCGGCAAATTTCCGTTGAAACAGATCGCGCGCGCCCTCTTGCCGCGCGAAATCATCGACAGACCCAAAGGCTATTTTCCAACGCCCGCCCTGAAATATCTGCGCGGCGGCTTTCTCGACTTCATCCGCGACACGCTCGAAGCCTCCGCCTGCCGCGCCCGCGGACTCTATGACCGCGCGGGCGTCAATAAACTCCTTGCCGAACCCCTGGGGCACTTCACGCCACTGCAGGGCAACAAGCTCTGGCATCTGGCGGCGCTGGAATACTGGCTGCAAACGCGCGTCGCGGCAAAGCCATCGACGGCCTCCCACTGACGCTCGATCACGGCAGCAATTCGAGTTTCAATTCGCCGCTGCCCAACGGCAACGCGCCGCTCCCTTCGACGCTCACGGCTTCCGCCTGTTCCAGCAGACGCTGGTTGGCGGCGCGCAGGCGGGCGATGATCTTCGCGATCAAGGCGTTGCGCATCCTGTCCTGAAGCTCGTCCGAAGCCATCGCCAGCGCCGGGCCGCTGATCTCCACGAACAGGCAGGGTTCCAGCGTCACCACCGTCGCGCCGCGCTTGCCTTCGGCGGGAGAAAGATAGGCCATTTCGCCAACGACTTCGCCCGCACCCAGGCGACACAACACCTTGCCCTCGCGCGAGACTTCCGCCCCGCCCGAAACCAGGATGCCGAAACGCCGATCTTCATCGCCTTCCCGCATCAGGATGACGCCCGCGTCGATGTTGCGCCACACTGCGGAACGCAGGATTTCCCAGAGTTCCACGTTCTCGAATTCAAGGAAGAACTCCAGCTTGCGCAACGCCGAGAAATGCGCGTTATCCTGCCGTGCATGGTCTTCGTCGTCGGTCATGATTTTGTAACGCACCGAAGACAATTCCTTGGCGAATTCCGCGCCGTTGCTGTAGCGGCTGTAGAGATTCTTTTCCAGCGCCTTCTTGAGGATGGCGTCGAGCTTGATCGGCACATTGGGATTCATGCGCGAGGCAAGCGGCGGATCCGTATTCATGATTTTGTAGACCAGCGTCGCCTGATCCTGTGCCCGGAAAGGCAACCGGCCTGCAAGCATTTGGAAGAGCACCACGCCCAAGGAATAAAGGTCGGTTTTCTGGTTTAGCGGATACGCCTTGATCTGCTCCGGCGACATGTAGGCCGGGGAACCCACGCCCATCACGAAGGTGGAATCCCGATCCATGTCCTTGTTGATGTTGATCGCTAGGCCAAAGTCGGCAATCTTGGGATTGTCTTCCCTATCCACCAGAATGTTGGCGGGCTTGATGTCGCGGTGAATAACGCCCTGATGATAGGCATGATCCAGCGCCATGCAACACTTGAAAACGATGCCGATGGTGCGATGCAGGGGCAACAGGCGGTCGATGTGGCAGTATTCTTCCAAGGAAACGCCATCCACGTATTCCATAGCGATATACGCTTGGTTATCCTGGACTTCGGCGTCATAGACGCGCACGATGTTGGGATGGTTGAGCCGCTCGGCAACCATGCGTTCCGTGCGAAAGAGCTTGCGCAGACGCCGGGAAACCGCCAGGTTCTTGTGATGGAACTGTACGACCTTGACCGCCACCTGCCGTTCGACATCCGGGTCCTGGCAAAGGTACACCACGGCGGTCGCGCCCTTGCCCAACTCCCGGACGATGTGATATTTGCCGATGGTTTCCATGTTGCCAGTTCCCGTTGTGTGTCGACGCGGTTACTTCGAAGATGGGAATGCTAACAAAATCTCGCTCCGGCTTGAAAAAACTTTTTTCATCCCCATAACCCGGAAGTGTTCACGGGAGTCCCCTATGCGCAAAGACGATACACCCAAAGCCCCGGCGGAGGCCGCATCCGTCGAAGATGCCATTCGCGCCAAAGCCGCGCCCGCGCCGGAATCTCCGGAATCTTCCGTGGAGGCTGCAGACGATCTTTCCGCCCGGGTTGCCGCGCTGGAACGAAAGAACGCCGAATTGCAGGATAACTGGCTGCGCGCCAGGGCAGAAGCCGAGAACGTGCGGCGGCGGGCGCAGGAAGATATTGCCAGGGCGCATAAATTCGGCATAGAAAAGTTCGCGGGCGAACTCCTGCCCGTCAAGGATAGCCTGGAAGCGGCGCTTGCCAGCGAACGGCAAACGGCGGACGACCTGCGCGGCGGCGTGGAACTGACCCTGAAACAGCTCGTTTCCGCCTTTGAAAAATCCGCGCTGAAGGAAGTCGAACCGTTGGGCGAAAAATTCGATCCCAACCTGCATCAAGCCATCCAGGTAGTCGCCAGCGACACGGAGGCCAATACCATCGTGCAGGTGCTGCAAAAAGGCTATCTGATTGCCGATCGTGTGCTGCGTCCCGCCATGGTGCTGGTTTCCAGCGGAAAGACGGATTGAGGGACGGTTCCGGAAACCCTTTCGCGGGCGGGACGGGACGCGACTTGAAATCCGCGCGCCCGTCCCTATTTCCGGAAACAGCGACACATCGACTTCGCGCCATCGCAGGCGCATGACTGAAAGGAATGAGACATGGGAAAAATCATCGGCATTGACCTGGGCACCACCAATAGCTGCGTGGCCATCATGGAAGGCGGCAGCGCCAGGGTCATCGAAAACTCCGAAGGCGCGCGCACCACGCCCTCCATCGTCGGGTACGCCGAGGATGGCGAAATCCTCTGCGGCGCGCCCGCCAAGCGGCAGGCCGTCACTAACCCGAGGAACACGCTCTACGCGGTCAAGCGCCTGATCGGGCGGCGCTTCGAGGAAAAGGAAGTGCAAAAGGACATCGGCCTGATGCCCTACAAAATCGTCAAGGCCGACAATGGCGACGCCTGGGTAGAAGCGCGCGACAAGAAAATCGCCCCGCCGCAGGTGTCGGCGGAAGTCCTGCGCAAGATGAAGAAAACCGCCGAGGATTATCTGGGCGAGGAAGTCACCGAGGCGGTCATCACCGTGCCCGCCTACTTCAACGACAGCCAGCGGCAGGCCACCAAGGACGCTGGACGCATTGCCGGGCTGGAGGTGAAGCGCATCATCAACGAACCCACCGCCGCGGCGCTCGCCTTCGGCATGGACAAGGAATCGAGGAAAGATAGGAAGATCGCGGTCTATGACCTAGGCGGCGGCACTTTCGACATTTCCATCATCGAAATCGCCGACGTGGAGGGTGAAAAGCAGTTCGAGGTGCTGGCGACAAACGGCGACACCTTTCTGGGCGGCGAGGATTTCGACCAGCGCCTGATCGATTACATCATCGAGGAATTCAAGAAGGAATCCGGCGTCGATCTGAAAAAGGACGTGCTGGCGCTCCAGCGCCTGAAGGAAGCGGCGGAAAAGGCGAAGATCGAGCTTTCCTCGAGCCAGCAGACCGAGGTGAATCTCCCCTACATCACGGCGGACGCCTCCGGCCCCAAGCACCTGACGCAGAAGATCACCCGCGCCAAGTTTGAAGCTTTGGTCGAGGAACTCGTTGGCCGTACCATTTCGCCCTGCCAGATCGCGCTGAAGGACGCGGGACTAAAGGTCTCCGACATCGACGACGTGATCCTAGTCGGCGGCCAGACCCGTATGCCCAAGGTGCAGGAAAAAGTAAAGGAATTCTTCGGCAAGGAACCGCGGAAGGATGTCAACCCCGATGAAGCCGTAGCCGTCGGCGCGGCCATCCAGGGCGGCGTGCTGCAAGGCGAAGTCAAGGACGTGCTGCTGCTGGACGTGACGCCTCTGTCGCTCGGCATCGAGACCCTGGGCGGCGTAATGACCAAATTGATCCAGAAAAACACCACGATTCCCACCAAGGCAAGCCAGGTCTTTTCCACCGCCGACGACAACCAGTCCGCCGTGACCATCCATGTGCTGCAAGGCGAGCGGGAAGTCGCCTCCGGCAACAAAAGCCTGGGGCAATTCAATCTCGAAGGCATCCCGCCCGCGCCGCGCGGCCTGCCGCAGATTGAAGTTACCTTCGACATCGACGCCAACGGCATCATGCACGTGTCCGCGAAGGACAAGGGTACCGGGAAGGAAAACAAGATCACCATCAAGGCCAATTCCGGGCTTTCCGAAGCGGAAATCCAGGCGATGGTGAAGGACGCCGAACTGCACGCTGAGGACGACAAAAAGGCGCGCGAGCTGGCCGATGTCAGGAACAGTGCCGATGGCATGGCGCACATGGTGAAAAAATCTCTGGCCGAATACGGCGACAAGCTCGACGCGGGCGAAAAGGAAAAAATCGAGGCCGCCATCAAGGAAGTCGAGGATGCCATCCGCGACAACGACAGGGAGGTCATCGCCGCCAAGACCGAGGCGCTCTCGCTGGCCGCGCAAAAATTGGGCGAAAAGATGTATGCCCAGCAGCAGGCGGAAGCGGGCAACGCCGCAGACGCGACGGCGGCAGGCGCGGAAGGTAAAAAAGACGAAGGCGACGTGGTCGACGCGGAATACACCGAGGTAAACGACAAGAAATAATCGCGCCCCTTCCCTTTCTGCCGTAACGGGGATGTTCGCCGCATCCCCGTTGTTTGCTTCATCTGTCTGGAAAACGCCATGCGTAAATTTTCGTTGTTCGTTCTCGTCGCTGTCCTGTTTGCTGGCCTGGTGTCCATTCCGGCCTTCGCCGACAGTTATGAGCAGACCGGCTATGTCAAATCCGAGGGCGGCGCTTGCGCCGTCTGGGGGCCAAGCTATCTGCGGCGACAAGATGAATACGCCTTGCGCTACAGCGGCGGCTGCAAGAACGGACTCGCTGAAGGCAAGGGCAAGGCCGAATGGTTGTTCCGCCTCGCGCGGATGAAACCCAAAAGCGTCTGGGAAGGCGAGTTTCGCCAGGGCGTTTTCCTCAACGGCAACAAAATCAATGACGCGATAGAACCCGCGCCGGGCGACCGTTACCTCGTGCCGCAAGGCAAGGCGGGCGACGCGGATTTGATTTTTGTCAGCCGCAGCGCGCAAGACGGGCCGCTGGAACTTTGCCGTGTGGAATCGCTGCGCCTGACGCTGAAATCCGGCGCGAACGCCGCCGACGACGATCGCGTGAAAACCCTCATGCGGGAAGCGGGCAAACGCTACCGTCAAGCCTGCCCGGATGACAGACAGGAAGTCCGGGTCGGCATCCACACCACCCCCTTCAAGGTCACGCCCAACCATCTCCTGCCCGATCCGCAAGCCGAGGCGCGCGTGAATGCAAGCGGCGAACTCGCCGACTATTACAACAAGGCGTCCGAGGTCGCGCAACAGGAAAAAACCCGCGCGCAATACCAGCAAAAACAGGCGGAAAGCCGCCAGCGGTTTTATGAATTCAGTCGCAAGAACGGCATTCACGCCTGGGTCACACCGCAACAACTCGAGGAAAATCCTTTCCGCTGGGAAGGCAAAACCGTCGGTATGCGGGTACGCCTGGACAAGATGCTGACGCGCGACAGCGCCCTCATCCGCGCTGTCAGCCGGGATGAATGGGCAATGATGCGCCTCGTCGGCATCACGCCGGATTTCCCCGGCAGCCAGCAGAGCGTCCTCCTTGCCGCCAGGGTCGGCAAACGAGAGGCGCTTCCGGACGCGTCGAACCCGGATGGGCATTACCTCACCCTTTTCCACATTGACAGTCGCGTCTGCGAACAAGGCAATTGCAGCGACTGGTTCATGGGAACCAGCAACGAAGAAATAAACTGGGACAAACCCTTTTCCCCGCGCTGACGCCATTCACACCCGGAACGCCTCATCATGAGCAAGAAAGACTATTACGAAATCCTCGGCGTAAACAATGACGCGAGCGAAGACGAGATCAAGAAAGCCTACCGCAAACTGGCCATGAAATACCATCCGGACCGGAATCCGGATAATCCTGCCGCCGAGGGCAAATTCAAGGAAGCCAAGGAAGCCTATGAGGTGCTCTCCGATGCACAGAAGCGCGCGGCCTACGATCAATACGGCCACGCGGGCGTCGATCCGCAGGCCGGTTTTGGCGGCGGCGGACAGGGCTTTGGCGGCGGCAATTTCGCCGACGCCTTCGGTGGCATTTTCGACGAGATTTTCGGCAATCGCGGCGGCGGACACGGCGGACGCGGCAATGTCTATCGCGGCGCCGACCTGCGCTACAACCTGGAAATCTCGCTGGAACAAGCCGCCAAGGGCACGGAAACCAAGATTCGCATCCCCACGATGGAAGCCTGCGAAGTCTGTAACGGCTCCGGCGCGAAGCCCGGCTCTAAACCCGCCACTTGCCCCACCTGCGGCGGCAGTGGCCAGATTCGCCTGCAACAGGGGTTTTTCTCCATCCAGCAGACCTGCCACAAATGCCACGGCACAGGCCGCTTCATCTCCGACCCCTGCACCGTCTGCCACGGCGCGGGGCGCGTCAAGAAACACAAGACCTTGGCCGTGAAGATTCCCGCCGGAGTGGATGAGGGCGATCGCATCCGGCTTTCCGGCGAAGGCGAACACGGCGTAAACGGCGGCCCGCCGGGCGACCTCTATGTGCAGGTGCACCTGAGGCCGCATTCCGTCTTCACGCGGGATCACAACGACCTGCACTGCGAAATGCCGATTTCCTTCACTATCGCAGCCCTGGGCGGGGAAATCGAAATCCCCACATTGGACGGCGCCGCCAGCTTCAGGATTCCCCCGGAAACCCAGACCGGGCGCGTCTTCCGCCTGCGCGGCAAAGGCATCAAGGGCGTCCGCAGCCACACCCACGGCGACCTGCTCTGCCACGTCGTCGTGGAAACGCCCGTGCATCTCACCGAACGCCAAAAAGAACTCCTGCAAGAACTGGAAACCCTCTCCGCAGACCACGACGGCGAACACCACCCCCGCGCCCAATCATGGATGGACAAAGTAAAAGATTTCTTCGGCACCAACTAGCCGGCGGGCGGCAGGCCCTGGCGGGACTGAGGAGGTTCCGCGCTGGGAAATGACGCTCCGCTCCGCCATTCCTAAGGAGCGGAGCGACGAAGTAACCCAGACGCCTAACCCTCGGCGCGAAGCGCCGGTAATTTTTCTGTCTTCTGTCTTCTGATCCCTGATCAAAGCAACTTCATGAGCATGGAGAAGGCCAGCAGCAGGAGGACGGCGGCGAAAATCTGGCGCAGGCGTTTTACGGGCAGCCGGTGGGTCAGGGTTGCGCCCAGTGGGGCGGTCAACATGCTGGCGACGACCATGCCCGCCACGGCGGGCAAATAGACGAAACCGACACTGTAGGACGGCAGGGCGGGATTTTGCCAGCCGTTGATCATGTAGCCTGCCGCGCCGCCGAGGGCGATGGGAAAGCCGATGGCCGCCGAGGTGCCGATGGCGTGTTGGGCGCGCACGTTGCACCAGAGCATGAAAGGCACCGACAACGCGCCGCCGCCGATTGCCACCAGACAGGAAAACGCGCCAATGCCCACGCCCGCCAAGGCTGTTTCAAATGCTCCGGGCATATTCCGGCTAGCCTTGGGGTTGAATCCCGCTATCATCTGCGCGGCGACATAGAGGATGAAGACCACGAACAGGAGCGCCAGGGCGGTGGAAGAGACCCGGCTTGCCAGGCGCGCGCCCAACAAGGTTCCCAGCAGGATTCCCGGCGTGATGACGAAGACGATGCGCCATTCTACCGCCTGGTGTCGATGGTGGGCGCGCACGCTGGCGATGGCGGTGAAGAGGATGGTCGCCATGGAAGTGCCCAGCGCCATGCGCATGATTTCATCGCCGCCCAGTCCCTGCGCCGAAAACAGCACGACCAGGAGCGGCACCATGACCGCGCCGCCGCCAATCCCCAAAAGTCCCGCAAAAAAGCCCGTTATCGCGCCGAGCAGCGGATACAGCAGCCACCAGATTGTCATCGCGCGTTTTACTCCATGCCCGAAACGCTTTGCCCGGTTTTCCGGGAAACGCCACAAAGCGCCAAAAACAAAGGGGCGGCTCAAGAAAAGCCGCCCCTGGCGTATCCTGGCTCCCCGCGAGCGCAGTCGAGACCGGCATCCTGAACCGAGGTTCAAGGTGGCCGCATTCCCGCCGAATCAGGGGCGGCTGACGAGAGCCGCCCGCAACATCAGCCTGAAAGTCCGCAGCCAATGCCATCAAGCATTGGTTCAAAGAATATATGGCCTCGACCAACGCCGCAGGGAACACCTGGTGGACACGACCGACCGGAAAAGGATCCAGAAAGAAAACCCGAGGGAATATCCCTCAGGAAGCGATTTCCAGAAGCGTCGTCAAACGTGTGTCCATGTCGTCAATTTTACGCTTCAAAACAGGACTGTCAAAATTTGTTGCCGTGGCGGTGGGCGTCTCGTCTGTCTGTCCACCCGCGCGGTTTTCGGCCAATGCGGACAGGTATTCGTTGGCGATGTTCAGCGCCGCCATCACCGCCACACGATCCGGCTGGTTGCTCCGGGTCTTGTCGGCGATTTCCCGCATCCGCTCGTCTACCATCCTGACCGCCGCCTGCAAGGCTTCTTCTTTCCCTGGCGGGCAGACGATCCGGTATTCGCATCCGAGAATACGCACATCGAGAAAGTTGGCCGTGTCGTTCATCGCTTAAGTTTTTCCTTCCGGCAATTGCTGTATCAACGCCTCGATACGCGAACGCGCGGCCTCCATGCTCTGTTGCAATGCCGTCCGCCCGGATTCCGCCGCCAAAAGCCGCTCCGCCAGCGCCGCCTTTTCGTCGCGCAAACGCGCAACCAAGGCGCTTACCTGTTCTATCTTTTCCGCGAGGAGATCAAGTTTCTGTTCCATGACGCGCACTATACCAAAAAGAGGGCAGAAGACAGAGAACAGAAAAGTTGCTGGCGCATCAAGCCGCGGGTTACGAGGCTGGATTGCTTCATCGCTTCGCGCCCCGTTTTTAACGAGGTTGGGACCCTTTCAGGGAATGACGGGGCGGGGAGGCATATATCGCCATCCGCCAGTACGCACTGCAATCCCGCGCTGCAATCCGATAGAACCCGTCGCCCGCCAGGACTAGAGTTGTTTTAGGTCGATTTTCAGGGTTTGGATGCGATAGGCGATTTGGCGAGAGGTCATGTTGAGGAGGCGGGCGGCCTTGGCTTGTACCCAGCCGGTCTGTTCCAGCGCCGCGATGACGCGGTCGCGTTCGAAGGTCGTGTCTGTGTTGGAATGGGCGGCGTTGTCTTCTGTTGGGGGGTGTGCCGGGGCGGGCGGATGGGCGGGAGCGCGTTCGCGTCCGCGGAAGCGGATCGATTCCTCGTCGATCTGGCCGTTTTCGGAGAGCACGGCGGCGCGTTCCAGGCAGTTTTCCAGTTCGCGCACATTGCCGGGCCAGTCGTAGCGGGCGAGGCGGCACAGCGCCGCGTCGGTGAGGCTCAGCTTGCGTTTTTGAGCGTCTCCGATTTTCAGGAGCAGGTGATGGCAAATATCGGGGATGTCTTCCAGTCGTTCGCGCAGTGGCGGCAAGTTGAGCGGCATGACGTTCAGGCGATAGAACAGGTCTTCGCGGAAATCGCCGTCATCCACTGCCGCTTCCAGGTTGCGGTTCGTGGCGGTGATGATGCGGACATCCGCCTTGATGCTGCGGCTGCCGCCGACGCGCTCGAATTCGCCTTCCTGCAGGACGCGCAGCAGCTTGGCCTGGAAAGCCGGGGAAATTTCGCCGATTTCGTCCAGGAACAATGTGCCGCCGTCGGCCTGTTCGAAGCGTCCTTTCCGGCTACAGAGCGCGCCGGTAAAGGCGCCGCGTTCGTGTCCAAAGAGTTCGGATTCGAGGAGGTTTTCCGGCAGCGCGGCGCAGTTCAGCTTGACCAGCGCGCCGCGCGCCCGTGGTGAGTTGTAGTGGATGGCGTTGGCAATCAATTCCTTGCCGGTGCCCGTCTCGCCGCGAATCAGGACGGTGGTGTTCCATTTGGCCACCAGCCGCACTTGTTCGAATATCCGCAGCATCGCCCCGGAACGTCCCACGATGCTGTCGAAGCCGTGTTGATGGCGCACGGCGCGTCGCAGCAGATCGCGCTCTTCGAGTATCGAGCGTTTTTCCTGTTCCACTTGCAAAGAAAGGCGCAGGCTCTGGCCAATCAGGTTGGCGATCATTTCCAGGAAGTGCGCGCGATCTTCCAAAAAAGTCTCGTCCCTGCTTTGGGGCTGCACGGCCAGCACGCCCTGCAAGTTGCCCGCGACCTTGATTGGCGCGGCGATGAAGGGGAGATCCGGGTCATAGACGCCTGTCTTGTTGGAGAAGCGCCGTTCATCCTGTACGCGCCGCAAGATGACCGTGCGGTTTTTTTCCATGACGAATCCCAGCACGCCCTCGCCGGACTGGTAGCGCACGGGCTGTTCCAGGCGGGCGGTATCCACGCCGTGCACGGATTGCACCAAGAGGCTGCCGTCCGGTTCCAGCACGCTGATCAATCCTCGTCCCAGCTCGGCGGATTCGTCGAGGATACGCAGCACTTCCTGTATGGTTTCGTGGTAATCGAGCGAACGGGAAAGCACCTGGCTTATGCCATAGAGGGCGTCGAGGTGCAGCAGATGCAGGCCATGCGGCGCGTTGGCGCGGAATTCGGCCTTCATGCTCGCCGTATTCATGCGGCGTTCCTTGTCGGCAGTTCCACGAGGACGCGGCAGCCGCCGCCTGGCGCGGGCAGGAGATCCAGGAGGCCGCCGTGTTCGGTCACGACCTGTTGGGCGCGCGAGAGTCCCGTGCCCAGGTGTCCCGTGCGGCGCGCGTGGGTCGTGAAGAAGGGTTCGAAGACCTTGATTTCCAGCCCGGCGGGAATGCCGGGACCGGTATCTTCGATTGAGACGAGCACGCCTGTTTCGGCGCGTGTCGCCAGGCGGATTTCGCGCGTTTTCCAGCCGCGCGTGGAGAGGGCGTCGATGGCGTTGTCCACCAGCGCCTTGAAGAGCGCGCGCAGTTCGATGGGACGTCCCAGGACGCTTGGCAGGATGGCGGCGGGCTGCCAGTGGAGGGTTATGCCGGAGGCCAAAAGGCGGGGCGTGCACACATTCAGCACGTCGCGCAGCGCCTCGTTGAGATTGACGGGTGAGATGGCCTCCTGGTGGCTTTGCGCGATCAGTTGGCGCAGGTCTTCCAGGTGGGCGCGGCCTTCCTGCAGGGCGGATTGCAGCGCCTTTGCCATGTCGGGTTCGCGCGATTGCAGGCGGGCGATGACGGAAGCCATGACGTTCAATGGCCCTTCGAGGCGGAAAAGCGTGGCGGAAAGGCTTTCGCGCAGAGCGGCGGCGTGTTCCTCCTCCGCCACCTGCGCCCCAAGCGCCACCAGGCGCGCGTTTTCCTGCGCGCGGTGATAGAGGCTCTCATGCCGCGAACCCTGAAACATGCGATACGCTCCCGCCCAAAACCGGATGCGCCCGATATGCATATTTTGTGCCACTTCATTTTTCGTTTTTTTTTCAATGGGTTATCGATGAGACCCGGCAGTCGAACCCGCTTTTCGCACCAAAATGGGGAGCGGGGACGGAGCAATCGGGCGTAATGGGCATTGACGGCGAGGCGCGTTTCCTCAACACTGCGACGCTTCATGTTCGCGCGCGACTTTAGTCTTTTAGCCAGAATGCAGATTCAAGCCGACAGTTATCTCACTTTGCATTATCGCGTCTCCACGCCGGAGGGCGAGACCTTCGTTTCCACTTTTGATCTTTCGCCCGCCACGCTGCAAATGGGCGGCGGACAACTGGCGCCGCAACTGGAAGCCCGTCTCATCGGCCTGGAAGAAGGCGCGCGCCGGGTTTTCGATCTCTTGCCGGAAGAAGCCTTTGGCGCGGTGAATCCGCGTCTCGTCGAGCGCATTGCCCGCGCCGCGCTGCCGCCGGATATCGTCCTGCGGGAAGGCGCGCTCGTGGAATTTTCCGCGCCGGACGGCGCGCCCTTTTCCGGGTTTTTGCGCGCGCTTTCCGAGACGCACGCCACCTTTGATTTCAATCATCCGCTGGCGGGCAAGCGGATCTGTTTCGAGGTGAATATCATTGCCGTCCTCTGAACCCTTGCGCATCCTGCTGGCCAATCCGCGCGGCTTCTGCGCGGGCGTGACCCGCGCCATCGGCATTGTGGAGCGCGCCCTGGAAAAATACGGCGCGCCGGTCTATGTCCGGCATGAAGTCGTGCATAACCCCTTTGTTTGCGACCGCCTTCGGGCGAAAGGCGCGGTCTTCATCGAGGAAGTGGATGAAGCGCCGCCCGGCGGCGTCCTGATTTTCAGCGCCCACGGCGTTTCCAGGTCGGTGCGCGCGGCGGCGGCGGGGCGCGGACTGAATGTCCTGGACGCTACCTGTCCGCTGGTGACCAAGGTGCATCTCGAAGTCGGCAAGATGCGCGCCCAGGGGCGCGAAGTAGTGATGATCGGCCACAGGGGGCACCCGGAAGTCGAGGGCACGATGGGTCAGAGCGAGACGGGCATGTATCTGGTGGAAAATGTGGAGGACGCGGCAAGGCTTGTCGTCGCCCGGCCCGACGCCCTGTCTTTCGTGACCCAGACCACGCTTTCCGTGGAAGAGGCCGGACAGATTGTCGTGACCCTGAAACAGCGTTTTCCGGAGATCCAGGGGCCGCGCAAGGATGACATCTGCTACGCGACCCAGAACCGCCAGGACGCGGTCAAGCTTCTGGCGGCGCGTTGCGATCCGGTGCTGGTGGTGGGCAGTCCCAAGAGTTCCAATTCCCGCCGTCTGCGCGAAGTTGCCGCCAGCAGGGGCGTTGCCGCGTATCTGGTGAATTCCGCCGAGGAAATCGATCCCGCCTGGATTTCGGACAGGGATCGCGTCGGCGTCACCGCGGGCGCTTCCGCGCCGGAAATCCTAGTGACGCAAGTCATCGAATGCCTGCAAGCCCTGGCCGCCCGGAGCCGCCGGCAAAGCCGGATCGAGGAAATCCGGGGCGCGGATGAACATCTTCTCTTTCACCTTCCCCGCGCGCTCGAGTCTTCGGGATCGGAAATCCGTCCGCCGAGGTGAGCGGTTTTTTCTGTCGCGCGGGCGTTCCCGCAAAGCCGTCGCCCAGGCGGGATGCAGCGCTTCCCGGATGGCCTCCCGAACCACGTCGGCAAGGGTGAGGCCGGCGACGCATTCATTCAGCGCCCATTCCATCAAGGTCTGATGTTGCCGGCGCTTCGCGCCGCGCCTATGACGAGGCAGGGGCGCTTTGATTCCTGACGCTTGCCGCCTGTTTCCTGAGGCCGGATAATTGTCGCTTTATAAACAAGGAGGTAATAAATAAAGCAACAATAAATCTTTGGTATTGGGGAAATGGTTTTGTTATCTTTCGGGCAGCAGCAAGGATTTGTTTCATTTTTACACAAACAAGGAGATTTCCATGCAGAAAAAGCTGATAGTTCTGGTTGTTGCCGCCGCCGCTTCCGGTGTGGCGCTGGCCCAGACCAACGTGCAGATTTACGGGTCGATCGATGTAGGGTTTTCGCATCGCGGCGATAACGTCAATGATGGCGTCGGCAGCAAGAATGCCATCGATTCCGGCATTTCTTCCGGTAACCGCCTGGGCTTCAGGGGCACAGAAGACCTGGGTAACGGCATAAAGGCCCTGTTCGTGCTGGAAAGCGGCTTTCAGGGGGATACCGGTACTTTGGGGCAAAGCCCTGCGGCTATCGGCTCCCGCCTGTTTGGACGCCAGGCTTATCTGGGGCTGACCGGCAATTTCGGCACGGTCATCGCGGGTCGTCTTTACGCGCCGCACTACAGCCTGGTTTCCAGCATCGATCCTTTCCGGAGCGGCACGGTCGGGCAATACCGCAATGTGTTCGCGTCGGGACTCCAGGCTCCGGGCGAAAACCTGTTCGACCCCACGCGCGTGGATAACGCCGTCGCCTATGTTTCCCCAAGCTGGGGCGGATTCAATGTGACGGCGGCCTATTCGACCAACGCCATCGGTACGGAGAGTGTCGAGAATAATCACGACAACACCGTAATCGCCCTGTTGCCCCGTTACACCAACGGCCCGCTGGATGTCGGCTTCTCCTACCATCGCATCAAGGATGACGACGATGGCGCGGGTATTCTGGGCGCGATAAAACCCAAGATCACCAACTGGGCGGTTGCCGGAACCTATGATTTCAAGGTGGTGAGGCTCCATGCCTTCTACGACAAAAACAAGCTCTCGGTCTCCAATCCGGGTTGGGACGACATTACCCTGAAATCCTGGCTCCTCGGCGTGACCGTGCCGTTTGGCAAACACGCCATCCAGGCTTCCTACACGCAATCCAAGCTGGATGACCAGACGGATGACAGCGCGGGCAAGGCCAAGCAATGGGCGCTGGGCTATACCTACGCGCTTTCCAGGCGTACCAATTTCTATGCCGCCGTGTCGGACATCAGTAACGACAACGAGGATGGAAGGAAGGCCAACAAGGTGCGGCGCACGGCCTCCGTCGGCGACGCCTCCAATGGCGGCGAAGGCTACCAGAACGGCTTCAACATCGGCCTGAAACACACGTTCTGATTTTCGTTCCGATACGCCAAAACGGAGACTCCGGTCTCCGTTTTTTTTGCCCAGGAAACGCGGATTGACCGTCAAGCTCGAGGCTCGAAACGACGAGGCAATCCAGATGCCTGACCCGCGGCTTGATACGCCGGCAACTTTTCTGTCCTCTGTCCTCTATTCCCAGCCCAGGCCGCAGGCCAGGTTCCGGTCGCCGTACACATCGTCGATCCGTCCCACGGCGGGCCAGAATTTGTTTTCCCTGACCCAGGGCAGGGGGAAGGCGGCGATCTCGCGGCTGTACGGGCGCGGCCAGTCGGCGGCGGAAAGCGTCTCCTGGGTGTGCGGGGCGTGTTTCAGCGGATTGTCGTCCCGGGGCCAGACGCCGTTTTCGATCTGGCGGATTTCGTCGCGGATGGCGATCAAGGCCGCGATGAAGCGATCCAGTTCGGCCTTGTTTTCGGATTCCGTCGGCTCCACCATCAGCGCGCCGGGGACGGGGAAACTCACGGTGGGCGCGTGAAAGCCATAGTCCATCAGCCGCTTGGCGATGTCGGTTTCCGTGACGCCCGTCGCGGCCTTGACCGGACGGATGTCGAGAATGCACTCGTGCGCCACGCGCCCGTTCCTGCCTGTGTGCAGCACCGGATAGTGCGCGTTCAGGCGGCGGGCGAGGTAGTTGGCGTTGAGGATGGCGATTTCTGTCGCGCGTTTCAATCCCGCGCCGCCCATCATGGCGATGTACATCCAGGCAATCGGCAGGATGGAGGCGGAACCGAAAGGCGCGGCGGCGACCGCGCCCTGGGCCTCGTCGCTTCGCGTCTCCTGGGCCATGACGTGTCCGGGCATGAAGGGGACGAGGTGCGCCTTCAGGCCAATCGGCCCCATGCCTGGCCCGCCGCCGCCGTGCGGGATGGCGAAGGTTTTATGCAGGTTCATGTGCGACACGTCCGCGCCGATGAAGCCGGGCGCGGTCAGCCCCACCTGGGCGTTCAGGTTGGCGCCGTCCATATAGACCTGCCCGCCGTGGGCGTGGATGAGCGCGCAGATTTCCCGCGGATTTTCCTCGAACAGGCCATGCGTGGAAGGATAGGTGAGCATCAGCGCCGCCAGCGCGCCGGCGTGGGTTTCGGCCTTGGCCCTGAGGTCGTCCATGGCCACGTTGCCCGCCGCGTCGCACTCGACTTCCACCACCTTCATGCCCGCCATCCGCGCGGAAGCCGGATTGGTGCCGTGCGCCGACTTGGGGATCAGGCAGACATCGCGCCTGGCTTCGCCACGGCTCGCGTGATAGCGGCGAATCGTCATCAGCCCCGCGTATTCGCCCTGTGCGCCGGAATTGGGCTGCATACAGATGGCGTCGAATCCGGTAATGGCCTTCAACCACCCGGTAAGCTGGGAGAGTATTTCCCGGTATCCCAGGGTTTGATCGCCGGGCGCGAAGGGGTGCAATTCGGCAAATTCCGGCCAGGAAACCGGCAGCATCGCACTGGCGGCGTTCAGCTTCATGGTGCAGGATCCCAGCGGAATCATGGCGTGATCGAGCGCCAAATCGCGGTTTTGCAGCTTTTTCAGGTAGCGCGTCATCGCGTGTTCCGTGTGATGCCGGTTGAATACGGGATGCGTCAGGATAGCGTCATGGCGCAGCAGGGCATCCGGCAGCGCCGGGTCGTGGGCGGCCACGCGGGCATCCAGCGCGGCAAGGTCGGGCGTCCTGCCAGTCATGACGAAAAGCAGCGCGGCAACATCTTCCGGCGTGGTCGCTTCATTGACGGCAATGCCGATTTCCCCGTCTCGCAGGCGCAGGTTGTAGCCCGCCGCCTGCGCGTCCTGATACAGGGCGCGCGCCCGATCGCCCGCTTCGAGGCGCAGGGTGTCGAAATACGCCGGATTCGACTGGCGAATGCCCGCGTCCTGTAGTCCCGCGTCGAGTATCGCGGCAAGGCGGTGAATGCGCCGCGCGATGAGGCCGATCCCCTTCTGCCCGTGATAGACGGCATAAAACCCCGCCATGTTGGCCAGGAGCGCCTGCGCGGTGCAAATATTGGAATTGGCCTTTTCCCGCCGGATGTGCTGTTCACGGGTTTGCAGCGCCATGCGTAGCGCCGGTCTGCCATTGGCGTCGCGCGAGACGCCGATGATGCGTCCCGGCATGGCGCGGGCATGGGCGGCGCGGGCGGCGAAAAAGGCGGCGTGCGGGCCGCCGAAGCCGCAGGGAACGCCAAAACGCTGGCTGGAACCCAGGGCAATGTCCGCCCCCATTTCGCCGGGCGACTTCAAGAGGGCCAGCGCCATGATGTCGGCGGCGACGATGGCGATCGCGCCCGTCGCCTTCAATTCGGCAATGGCGGCGCTCAAGTCACGAACCGCGCCTTTTTCGTCCGGATATTGCAGCAGGGCGCCGAAGACTTCATGGCGCGCCGCGTCGTTCGCGTCGCCCAACGCCAGTTCAAAGCCAAAACCGGCGGCGCGGGTCTTCAGCACGTCCACAGTTTGCGAAAAGGCGGCGCTATCGACAAAAAAACGGCGGGAAGCCGACTTGCTCAGGCGCCGCGCCATGGTCATGGCTTCGGCGGCAGCCGTGGCCTCGTCAAGCAGGGAAGCGTTCGCCAGATCCAGCCCGGTCAGATCGATGATTACCTGCTGAAAAGTGAGCAGCGCCTCCAGCCGCCCCTGCGCGATTTCCGCCTGATAAGGGGTGTAGGCGGTATACCAACCGGGATTTTCCAGCACGTTACGCAAGATGACGCTGGGCAGCAAGGTATCGTGATAGCCTTGGCCGATCAGGTTTTTTTTCAGCGTGTTCTTTCGCGCGATGCGCTTCAGATCGCGCAATGCCTGATGCTCCGGACGCGGCGGCGGCAAATCCAGGGCGGCGGACAGGCGAATGGTGGCGGGCAGGGTCTGCGCCATCAGTTCGTCCAGGCTATCCGCGCCGATGGCGGCCAGCATTTCCGACTGTTCGGCGGGGTCAGGCCCAAGATGGCGGGCGATGAAATCATCCTGTCGCAACAGGTCGGCAAGGGGTGGAGCGGTCATGGTCGAAAACCAAAAGTGAAAGACGAAAAGCGCGTCATTGCGCGTCGATGGCGGCCTTGTAAGCGGCGGCGTCCAGGAGCTTTTCCAGGTCGGCGGCATTGGCGGGCGCGAGCCGGAATAACCAGGCGGCATAGGCATCCCGGTTGATGCGCTCCGGCGCGGCAACCACCTCTTCATTGACGGCGACCACGCTTCCGGCCACGGGCGCGTAAGTGTCCGCGGCAGCCTTGACGGATTCCAGCACCACGCAGGCTTCTTCCGCCGCCAGCGTCCTGCCGACTTCCGGCAATTCCACAAAAACCAGATCGCCCAGCAGTTCCTGCGCATGGTCGGTAATGCCCACAGAGAGCGCGCCATCGGTTTCGAGGCGCACCCATTCGTGCGTGCGCGTGTATTTCAGTTCATTCGGTATGATCATTTGCAATCGTCCAAAAATGCCGCTTCCCGCCAGGAAACCGAAGTCCGAAACCAGAAAAACCTGGATTCCGACCCCATGAAAAGCGACGCGACACCCTCCCCGGCATACGATGTCTCGTCGCGTCCAAACCCCGAAACGCGAGGCTGTTTTTCATTTTGCGCCAACCGCCTTCCCGTGGCGGATAAACGGCGGCCTGACGACTTCGACCGGCAGCCATTTGCCGCGAATCTCCACTTCGGCGCGGTCGCCCACGGCCACGCCCAGAGGCAGGCGCGCCAGCGCGATGGCGACTTTCAGCGTCGGCGAAAAGCCGCCGCTGGTAATCTCGCCCTCGCCCTGCGGCATGCGAACTTTCTGATGGGCGCGCAACACGCCCTTTTCCAGGAGCTTCAGGCCGAGAAAGGCATGGCGCCGCCCCTGGGCGAGCAAGGCGCCTTTACCGACGAAATCCCGGTCGGAAGCCAGATCGGTGCACCAGGCCATGCCCGCGTCCAGGGGCGAAGTCTCTTCATCCATGTCCTGTCCATAAAGATTCATGCCCGCCTCCAGACGCAAGGTATCGCGCGCGCCCAACCCGCAGGGCTTTATGTTCGCGGACAAGAGGGCGTTCCAGAGTTTTTCCGTCCGCGCGGCAACGAGCGTAAGCTCAAATCCGTTCTCGCCCGTATAGCCGGTCGTGGCGACGAAGAGTTCACCATAGGCGGATGTCGAAACGGGCACGCCAAAAAAAGGCGGCAGGTTTTCCGTAAGCCCCCTGATTTCCGGTAGCGCCGCCCAGACTCTTTCACGGGCGTTCGGCCCCTGCACGGCAATCATCCCAGCTTCCCGCTCGCCCTTCAAGGGCGTCAGGATTGCCGCCAGCCGCCAGTCTTCCAACCGCGCCGACATCCACGCCAAATCCTTGTCCGTCGTCCCCGCGTTGATGACAACGCGGTAATGGGCATCGTCGAGACGATAGACGATCATGTCATCCACCACGCCGCCGGATTCGTTCAGCATGGCGCTGTAGAGGGCTTTCCCCGGCGTCCTGAGCTTGCCAACGTCATTGGCGAGCAAGCGCCGCAAAAAGGTCTTGATCTCAGGACCGGTCGCGTCCACGGCGCACATGTGGGAAACATCGAACATGCCCGCGTCACGACGGACGGCATGGTGTTCCTCAATCTGGGAGCCGTAATTGACTGGCATTTCCCAGCCGCCGAAATCCACCATGCGGGCGTGGAGCGCGCGGTGCGCGGCATTCAGTACCGTAGTTTTAAGCATATCAATCCCCGAAGATGAAAGGCGCGAAAAATACAACGTGTTCCACCCCCCTGTCCTCGATACCTGAGAGATTGCGGCCATCCTCAAAACCCGGATGGCCGTTTGCCCCATCGGTGAGCGCCCGAAAACCGGCGCCTGCTCTCCAGAGTCGCGGCAGCCCCGCTACACGCGAGCCGCCGACCCCACGGTCCTTCTGCCTGAGCGTTTGCGGGTGCGTTGCGCCTTCGGCGGCAGGTCCTGCGTCGACCTGCGCTCTCCCATGAAGTGAAGGCACTATAGCAGGTCGGCGGCCAGATGTCAGACATCTGACGAAAACAGGAAGCCGAACAGGATGACACGCCACGACAACCTTCCGCGCCTCGTCAATGGCCGGGATTTCAACCCGGAGTGCGTTTTTCAAGCAAGAAATTAGCGACAGCCCTTCAGGGCTGTCGGTCTAACGCCATTGGGAAGGGGTTTCTCTCCCCTCCCCAATGGCTACGGTCGAAACCCCGGCCGTAAGTAAGGGGTCTCAGCCTTCGCGCCGCTCGATCGGGCGGGGTTTCAAACCGGAGTTAGTTTTTGGATGAAAACATGCTACGCTTCTCCCCTCTGACGCGCCAAACCTCCGGGCGCGATAACAACCAGCTTGACCCGATATGACGACACTTTCCGTCCGTGACTTCCAGGCGCCCAGGAATTCGCGGATTGGCGACGCGGCGCTATTGACAAGCGTCATCCTGGCGGGAACGGTTTTTCCGCGCCTGATGCTATTGGGTTATCCTCCGGTATCGGATGATGGCTATCACGCCTACCTCACGCAGCAGATTCACCGCAGCCTTGCCAATGGACAGGGCATCCCGGATGTTGGCGGACTTTCCTTTTATCCCATGTTGTGCTCATGGGTATTTTCCCTGCAATACAACCCTTTTATTGCGTTGCGGCTGATTGATCTGGGTGTGGCCGTCATCATGGCGTTTTTGCTGTACAAGGTATTGGCAAAAGTATCTGGCAGCAATACAGGCGCGGCGCTCATCACTCTGGTTTTTACCTTTACCCTGAACCAAGATGTTTTTATCGACGGCGGCTTCAAGAACAGCATTACTGCGGCCTTTGTTCCCTTGTTGCTGGCGTTGTATATCGGAACGGGCGCTATTCAGAACAAGGAATCCGGAAACGCCTGGTGGATGGCGGGTGCCTTGACGGCATTGGCTGTCGTGCTCCGGGAAACGTTTGCGCCTTTCGCGCTGTTTGGGCTGATCTGCGCATTCGTTGCGCAAGGCAAAAAAGCGGCCTTTCGGTTTTTTGTCGGCGGCGTTGCGACGGGTATTTTATTGATTGGCGGAATCCTCATCGCGCGCGGGGGCGTTGCGGAAACCATTGCGCACTATCGTTTGTTAGACGTCATATTTGGCTATATTTCCGGCGATCGGCGTCTGAACCATTTCATTGGCTATGGGTGGATGGCAGTCGATTCTTCTTCCATCGCGCTGGCATTTAGCGCATTGGCCATAGCGACATTGTCGGTTGCCCTCTTTTTCCGCCGCGACAAGGCGCTCTTGCTGGCTTCTGGTTTCTGGCTGTTTTCTATTCTGACGGCTTTGATCGAAGCGGTCGCGAAGATATGTTACCCCTATCATTTCGCCATTGCCCTTCCCGGCTTTGCCGGACTGTGCGCATTGGCCTTGCGTGAAATCATCCAGATATGGCCTACCATGAAATGGATGAACAAGAGAATAAACATCATGCTTGCTGTGGCAGGCATCGTGTTGTTGGCGATCTGGCTCTACTTTTCATGTTCCGTGTTGGCGGTGGTACATTGGCCAGTAACGCGCGAAACATTGGCTGTCGCACCGAATGGAAAATGGCCAGAGAAGTTCACGAATCGATTGGACTATCTGATTGTGGCTGCGGAAATCGAAAAGGTCATTCCTGAAAATGGCACCCTCAGCATCAGCGGGAGCACACATTTGTTATATTCACTGACCGGGCATTTCCCGCCGACGTACCGATTGAGCGATCTGACCGCAACGACAGTTTTGCTGAATTTTTCCATTCCGGATATTCGGCAGGCGCTCCTGAATTGCGCGCCAGACGTCATCATGGTAACACCTCAGGATTGGCTTACAGGCACGAAGGCCAGCGCGCATTTGTTTGAAGCCATCCTCGCAACGGGAATTTATGAACCCGAAACGGAAATTCTGATGGGAACACAGTATCCGGAGCGTTCTACTGGCGTGATGATTTTTCGTAAAACAAAGGAGACGGGGTGCAATTCAAACTGATGTGCCATTTGTGGCGCAAGACGCCGCGCCATGCTCCTCGCCTCCTCATTCTCCATAGCCCAGGTCATCAGCGCAACGCCATCGTGCCGCCTTTCCAGAGCGGGTCTTGCCAGCGGTAGAAGGCGTTCAGGTTGCCGGGTTTGTCGGCGTGTTTTTCGACCTTCAGCGTGGCTCTGTTCCAGAGTTCGAAACGGGTCGTGTGGCGTCCGTTGGCGAAGGTTTCGCGGGCGACGAGCAGTTGTTTGTTGTCGGGCGCCCAACCCGCGAATTCGAGGTAGGCCAGTTCGGGACGCTCGGTCGCCGGAGGAATGACTTCGAGTTGCCAGCCGGTTTCATCCAGACGGAATGCCCACATTTCCCGCCAGTTTTCCAGGGGTTGCACGGCCAAGGTCATCATCCGGCCATCGGGACTGATCGCAAGCGAGGAAGTCCAGACCTGTCCATAGGTGCAGCGCGATAGAACCGAGGCCGGAGCCTGGCGCTTCTCCGGCGGCGGGGTTTTCGCGTCCGCCACTTCCACGACGGTAAGGCAGGTTTGTCCGGGTTCTCCGGCGGCAAGGCGGATGCCGGGACGATTTTAGGCAGGCAGAGCGAGGGTTTGCGGCTGGGCGCTCCAGCGTGACGCGCCGACGCGGATGGTGGCCTCGTGCCAGGCGGTGATGTCGCCGTCGACTAGGCTTTTTCTGTCGACGCCTGCCAGGTGCGCTTCGGCCTGCTGCCCAGCCTGCAATACTTCCGCCGACTTGCGATCCGGCCGTCGCGCCAGTTGGTGCGCAAGGCCAGCCCAGATGCCCGCCGCGCGGATTTTCAGGCGACTCTTAAGATGTTCCGGCAAGCCGCCTTCGCTGTCGTCTGTCTGCAACACCTGTTCCAGGATATTGACGCGCCAGAGATCGACTTCCAGGCGTTCGCCGGGCGTCAGGGCCGAGGCTAGGCAATCGTGCCGGGTCAGGGAAAGCGCCGCCCGCGCCTTCTGTTCCGGACGGGAAGGCAGTGCCAACACGCGCCGCCAGGCTTTGCCGTCGTAGCAGAGCGTCATTTTGTCGTCGCGTTCGATGCTGTAGGCCATTACGCCATAGGTGGCGGCGACTTCCATGTGTTCCGAGACGGTTTTCGCCGCCGCCGCGTTATTCGCGCCGCTCATGCGGGAAGCCCGCCAGGCGAGGCGATCGGCCATCCTGCCGAGCGCCTCGAACATGTCAGCGTCGATTTCCTTTTCGGGCGCGACCTTCAAGAAGGTGGCGACATGGCCTATTCCCAGTGCCTCATAGCCGGGCTGGTTCTGGAGGAAATCGACGACCGCCCGAAGGCGCGGCGCTTCTTCGGACGTCAGCGCGTAACGGCTTGCCTGTGTCACGCGGATGAATCCGGCGCGTTCGCGGCGGTGGTCGTAGACTTGCAGGTAATCGCCCTTGACGCCGCGCACTTCCAGATTGTCACCCTGCGAAAGCGTGGCGTGGCGGGCGGCCTTTTCCTCTGGCGCGGCGCGCAGGGGGATTTGATCCTGGGTGACGATGGCGAGACCGAGAAGAAGTTCGAATACCATGATTATTCCTCCTTGTCGTTGTTGTGGGCGGTGGCCGTGGGCGTGGGTAGGCGGCCGATCAGGTTTTCGCCGATGAAGCCGCCATTGAGTCCGGGCGGCGCGATGATGATCGAGATTTAACCCCGGCCTTCAGGCCGGGGTCTCAATCTTCGCACCTTTCTTACGGGCGGGATTTCAAACCGGAGTTAGTTTTTAGATGAAATCGGCTACCCTTATCTGGACGAGGCACACCGGATACGGGCGTCCGTTTTCCTGCGAGGCCGTCATTATCGCTGACTGGCGCCGTTTGAGCCTCTGGTCTCGTCGTGGCACGACCCGGCGCAGGGAAGAAACCGGCGAACAAATCTCGCCGCTCTTGACCCGCCTCGTCCGCCGCCTGCCGGTCGATGAGCAAAATGAAGACGAGCGCGCGGTGGCCGAATTGGAAGAGTCCATCGTCACGCCGTCGGGACGGTACGCGATCCTTTTGCGGGGCGAAGCGGAAAGCGTGGTCAACCAGACCCTGGGCGCTACCGCCACGCGCCTTTCCTGGTTTGTCATCGCGGTCATGGCGGCCATCGCGCTCGCCCGGTTGGTGATCGAAATCGGCATCGTGCGGCGCGTCGCGCGCTTGAGCCAGCGCGCGCGCCAGCTTTCTTCCCCGGCGACGGGGCAGGCCGACGGCTTCTTGTCCTTCGAGCCAATTAGCGATCCAAAGGGAAACGATGAACTGGGCATCCTGGTCAAGTGCCTGAACCAGCTCCTGCGCCGCGTCAAGGAAGACGCCGGACGCGAAAGAATTCGCGCCGGACAGGAAAAGGAACAGTGGCACGCCGTGGGACACGAAATCATGTCGCCCCTGCAATCCCTTCTGGCGCTGCACGGCAATTCCGATGACCCCGATTATCGTTATCTCGCCCGGATGCAGCAGGCGGTGCGGGTACTCTATGGCCACGCCAGTCCCGGCGAGGCGTTTCAGTCCTCGACGCTGAACATCGCCACGCTCGATGTGAACGCCTTCCTGGTGCACGTGGCCGCCAACGCCCCGCATATCGGCATCGCCAATGTGGTATATGCCCCGGCGGCAAGGCCGGTCCCGGTTCATGCCGACGAATATTCGTTTGAGGATGTCATCAGCCATCTGCTCAAGAACGCCGACCGTTTTCGCGTTCCCGGCACGCCGATCCGCCTGGAACTCGCGTTCGACCAGGCGGCGACGGACGGAAAGGTGTGGGTCGCCGTGCGCAACCGCGGCCCGCAAATCGCCCCGGAGTGGCAGGAAAAGATTTTTGAATACGGCTTTTCCGGCGCGCAGGAGACCGCTTCCGAAGGCAGTCGCGGCCAGGGCTTGTTCGTGGCGAAGACCTATATGGCGAAAATGGGCGGCGCCATCGAAGTCAGGAACGAGATGGACGGCGTGACCTTCCTGCTGGGACTGGAAAGCGCGTGAGCGTCTGTCCGGCGTGAGATGACATGCCGCCGCAAGCGCGGATCAAGGCGACGCGGCTGCGGAAGGGGCGGGCGGGGCGGGTTGAAGAACGGGTGGCCCAGTCGCTTCAGGCGACGGTCCGGGCGGCGCGGCGGATGTTGCGGGCGCGGGCCACAGCAGGGCGGCGCGTTGGCGGGCGGCATCCAGCAACTGGCCAATCCACTTGCCGTAAGCCGGAGAAATGACTTCGCGGCCATTCGCGTCTTTCCTGTAGCCCATGTTAATGCTGCTGACATATTCCACATCCACCATGTCGATGTTGATGAGGATATTGACGATCACCGCATATTGGTTGCGGACGATGATTTCCAGGCGCAAGCGTTTGGGCGTGTCCTGCGCGACTTTCCAGCCCCGGCTGTTCGCCGCTTCGACGATGGCGTCATGCACCCGCTCTTCGGCGTCCGCGCTGGGCGCGGGCAGGATAATCTGGTTGGCAAAGTAGGGCATTTCCGCTTGCGCGTGAGCCATCGGGGCGGCGCAGAAGAGGAAGAGCGCGAAAGCGCAGGGCAGGCGTGGCATGGTCGTTCCTTTTTGTCGTTCAGAGCGATTTCAGCGATTTGCGGATGGGCTTCAGGCGCGCGCACCAAGCCGGAGATCGCTCCCCGGAAGGCAATTGGCATGAATGTCATTGTGTCATTGGCGCGGGTGCATCATTTCTTGGCGGCGGCTTTTGCCTTTTTCACTTCCGCGACGATCCCTCGCAGGGCTTCGGCGATGGCGGTATCCCGCGTTTGTTCCAGAAAGGTTTCGCAGAGTTCGAGCATCCGTGGATCCAGATAGGCGGCGTCACTCAACATCCAGTGTGCCGTGCGGCCAATCCATTGCGGCGCGAAAATCACGCCCAAAGGCTGATTGCCGTATTCGGCAAGCGCAGGATTCTCCTCCCAGGGCAGTGCCTGCAAGGTGCGTTCCAGGGCGGTCACTTCGCCTGTCGCGTAAAACTTCCCCCACAGGGCACTCACGACCCATTCGCCTTGGTTCAGGGGAATCTCTTCCAGCGATCGGGCGTCATCGTGATAATTCTGGATCATGTGGGCCAGCAATTTCACGTTCATGTGGGCTAGGGATTTCACGTTTTCGTTCTTTTCGCGCATCGCGCGCGCCATTTGCCGCAGATCGGGACGCTCGGCGTACCAAAGCGCGAAGAAAACTATAGCCTCTCGCCCCGCCATCGCTTCGCCGTCTTCCGCGTCGTCTTCCGCGTCGTCTTCTTCCTTGTCCGCCACGGCCTTGCCGAGAGTTGACCATTCGGTTTGCCAACCCGGAACCTTTTCGGGGTTGTCCCGGAAGACGCCCGCGAGAAATCCGCTGAATACTCCGCTGAAAAGCCCCGGACCTCCCAGCCATCCGCTTGTCGCCGCGTAATGAAACGCCCCGGAAAGCCGCGCCGGTTCGGGGCGCCGGTGATAACCAACCAACCATTGCGCGAAATCTTCTTCCGAGGCGAAGTCCGCCGCAGCGGCGCAAGGCAGCGCGAACAGCGGGAAAGAAAGGCACAAGAAAAGCGAAAACAGTCGTTTCATCGCAAAACCCAGTCTAAGGGATCATGGGTGAAGTGGGCGTAGAGCATTGTACATTGTATTCTTCTTTCTCCGGGCGGATGCAATAGAAACGACGGTTTTCCCCGCGCCCGTGGGGCGTTCATCGTCAAAAGCACACGTGGCGAAAGCATCCAGAAACACACGCGGATGGCCACGTTGCCTTGACGGTCAATTCAATTTCGTTTTCAGTGCGATTTCGCCGATTTTCGGGCGGTTTTCAGGAGTTTTTGTATCCATTTGTGGTAGTTCGGATGAATGCTCTCGTAGCCCTTGTCGTCTTTTTCGTAGTTCAGGTTGACGCTGCTCACGTAATCTACATCCACGCTGTTGTCCTTGATGCTGATGTCGATGACCGCGCGGTGCCGGCGAACGTCGAGTTGCAGGCGCAGGCGGGCGGGTTTGTCCTCGATGACTTTCCACTTGAGCCTTTTCGCGGCATCGATGATGGCCGCGCGAGTCTTCTTTCCCGCGCCCTCCTGGTTTTCGGCGACGATGACCATATTGCGAAATGGTTTGAGGCGCGTGCTCCGGCCAGAGGTTCGTTCCTCGGAAGCACAATTGGTATAAATGTCGTCCGTGCAGACGTTATCCCCCTTGACGGCGGCGGCATGAAGCGCGGGAAATGCCAGCAGGCCGGCAAGACAAAGGAAGAGACGGAAAGAACGCATGATTTTTCCTTTCAGACAGAAAAGACGTTGCGGCAGGCGACGGAAAGCCAGCGACGCGCCGACACCGCCAAAGGGGGGATTATTACTCATAATGTATCCGCGTTCCAAATTTCATCTCGCGCCGGGGGTAATTGAAATACCGGTTGTCGGGTTTTGTCAGGGAGACAGAAAAGTTACCGGCGTATCAGGCCGAGGGTAGGCATCTGGATTGCTTCGTCGCTTCGCGCCTCGCTTTTGACAAGATTGGGTGCGTTTCACAGGTCGCGCTGCGCACCAGCGGGGGCGCTCTGCCTCCTGATTTCTTGGCGCCTGATTACGCGCTTCCCTGTCAAAGGCGAGTGCAGCGGAGCAATCCAGCGACTTTCCGGCGGGAAGCCCTGGCTTCCGCGCCGGACATGTCAGAACCTGTAACGCACGCCAGCGTAAAAGGAGCGTCCCGCACCGGGCACGGCGATGCCCCAGGGAATCGCGTTGATGCCCATCGTCCGTCCCTGGCCGACATAAGCGCCGCCGGTGGGAAGGCCGTAGCGCCTGTCGAGCAGGTTTTCGATGCCGGCATCGACGCGAATCTTGCGCCAGGCGTAGCTGGCGCGCAGGTTGACCAGGGAATACCCAGACGTCTTGACTTCATTGCGCGCGCCGGAAACCTTGTCCTTGCTCCGGACGCCATCGACTTCCAGGGCGTTACGCCAGCCGCCCCATTCGTGCGTCAGCGTCAGCCGGGCGTTCAGCGGCATGATGTTGTAGAGGTTGTCGCCGCTGTCGAGGTTCTTGCCGTTTACATAATTGAGCAGCCCTTGCAGTCCCCATTTGCCGAAGGAAGTCCGTCCGATCGGCATCTTGCCGGAGAGGTCGATGCCATAGAGACGCGCTTCCTGGTTGACATATTGCAATCGGACGAATTCGCCGCTCGCCGTGATGTTGGCCTGCGTCGCGCCCGGATAGTCGCGCCGCGCGTCGATGTAGTCCCGCACAAGGGTGTAATAAGGCGTCGCCAGCAACTGGTATTCGCCGTCGGCGCTGTGCCAGTCGGCGGTGAGACTGAGCGTGCGCGCCACTTCCGGCTTGAGATCGGGATTGCCGAGATAGCCGTTGCCGTCGCCAACGAAGTTGTTCATGACCAAGGTCATGGTGTTGGTCGACCAGCCATAACGCTCGTACAGGTTGGGCGAGCGCGTCTTCCTGGCAAAGCCGAATTTCATGTCGAGAGTTTTGTCCACTTGATAAGCAGCCATCGCCGTGAGATCCCAGTTGGTGTCAGAGCGTCTGCGCTCCATCGCGTTGAAATCTTCGCGTGTGCCGACCGAACTGCCGACATAACCCGCTGTGGCGTGGTTATAGCCGCTGATGTCGCCCGTGTCGGTGGTCACGCGCTCCACGCGCAGCCCCAGAAGCGAAGTCCATTGCGGATTCCAGCGGGTTTCCCATTCGCCAAACAGCGCCTTGCGCTCACGCTCGCCATCGTGGATGTTCCAGAAGGTCAGGGGCGCCATGCCGCCGCTGCAATTGCCCACGCCGCAATCCGGAGATGGCGGCCACTCGTCGTCAAGGCGATAGCTTTGCCACAGCGCGCCAAGGCGCAGCAGGTCGCGCTCGGAAAGGTCGATTTCACCCTTCAAGGAGAGGCCATCGGTGACGCTCTCGGTATACATGGGCATGCCGATGACCAGGTAGTGTTTGCCCGGAACGTTGAGGTCGGGCAGGCTGCCGTAGACGAGCAGCTTGTCTTTCCCGAAATCCATGTAATGCTCAACTTTCTCATGGTAGGCGCGGGCTTCCAGTCTGCCCCGGTCGAATTCCCCGAAATAGCGCAGGTTGATCCGCTTCTCTTCGTTGGCGAGCATGTCCATGCGCTGGTTGGGGTACAACTGGTAGGGCACGTCCTGATGGCCCAGGGAGAGTTCGAGCCGATGATTGCCGCCGCGCAGGGCAAGATCGAGCGTGTGGTTGCGCGTTTTGTAAGCCGTCGAGCCAACTTCGTCCCGCGCCAGCGTGTGGCCGGGGCGACCGGTTTCCGTAAAATCCCTGAAATCGCCGCCCGCCTTGTAGTTCTCCGCTTGGGCGGCGGCGCCGGTGTAGGTCAGGCTGAACCTGTCGCTGGCCACGGTAGCCGCGACATTGCCGCCACGGGCGTCGCCGTTGCTGCGGTAGAAAGCGCCGATCTCGCCCTTGGTCAGCAGCCCTTGACCGGGTTGGGCGAATTCCGGGGCGCGCGTTTCGGCGATGATGCTGCCGCCGATGCTGTCGCCGCCGACCGAGACAGGCGCGATGCCGGCATAGACCGTGAGCTTTTCGACATTGGCTGGATCAAGGTAGGAGAGCGCCGGATTCATGTGATTCGGGCAGGAGGCGATCAAGTCCATGCCATCCACCTGGACGCGCAGCCGGTCGTCGGCTAGGCCGTGGATGACCGGCAGGCTGGAGACGCCGCCCGCGCCATGGAGGCTGACGCCGGGCGCGGCGCGCAGCAGGCTGGCGGCGTCGCTGCTGCGAGCGCGGCCAGTCGCCAGCGCCTCATCGCCGGGCGCGGCGCTGACCCAGGCATCGCGCCCGGGCGGGGCGGTAACGACGATGGTTTCAAGCACGGCCTCATTCACGGCGGAGGCGGCGGTCTGATCGGTATTCCCGTGTACATGGGAATGGGGTTCTTGCGTGTTTTCCCCGGCGTGGAGCGGGGAAAAAGTGAACATCGTGACAAGGGCGGCAGCCAGCGCGCCCCACGGTTTTGCTTTGCAATGTAAGAATCGCATGATAAAAATCCTTCGCAAATCGCCGGACGCCAGACGCGCGCGACATGAACAACCGCGCGAATGGCGTTGGCGAGAATCATTGGGAGGCATCGACAACGGGACGATCAGTGCGCGAAGTCGAAATCAGGATCGAAAGCTCAGGCGAAGGCAGGCGGGGCGCGCTTTGGCGCGTGACGCAGGTCGGGCGGTGAAGCGTGAAACCCGGCGGCATACGGGGGAAGAAAGGCTACAGAAGCGGGTTTGGGCAGCGGCAAGGAAAAATCGACGCCCGAAAGCGCGGGCTGGAAATCGTTTCCCGTCAGGCAAAACGGGCAATGCGCCCCCATTGCTCGATGGATGGGTTCCAAAGGCGCGTCCGGCGCAAGTATCGTCGCCATCCCCCCCATTCCCGTGCAGATGACGATGACTTCGCCGGCACTCCGGTTTTGGGAATCCGGCGCCAGGGAAAAAATACCGGAACCGCCCGACAGCCGCAACACGATCAGGCAGACGAGGAGGAGGGAAAGACGGGGAAAACGCAGGCTGGTCAAACGCATCGGCGGATTATATCAATCTGGACACGCGCCCTGCAAGGCGCGCGCGGCTTTATTTTCGTGCGTCCTCAGCCAGGGACGCGGCGAGTGTAGCATGGCCCGGAACGCCTCCGGACATTGGCATGCCCGCTTTCCGCGAATGCTTTCCGCGCGTATTTGCACGTATAATCGCCCCCGTCGAGATTGATGCCGTGCGGCAACTATAGCGAAGGCGAAAAACTGGTCATGCTCAAGGTCTCGGAAGACAATTCCCTGAACGACATCCAGCAAATGCCGGGACTAAACATCTGGGGGATACCAGTATGAAATACAAACAACGCTTTTTTCTGTTTGCTCTTTTGAATCTGTTGCCCTTTTCCGCATGGGCTTGCAGCTGCGCTCCTTCTACACCCCCCGAGAATTACAGCTATGCCTATGTCGTTGCCCTTGTCCGCGCGGATGGCAGTGGCCCCGACGACAAAGTTTTCAGAGGACTCGAAGTCGTCCGCAGTTGGAAACGCAAATTGCCCGAACGGATTGAGGTCACGAGCATGGGCGAATTCGTAATGTGTGGGTATTACATCGGGAAAGGGGTTCATTTGCTGTATCTGTCGCGTAGCATAGATGGTCGCCTCAAGACGCACGATTGCGCCGGTAATCAGCGTGAAACCAGCAAATATTTCCGTGAACACATTGACTGGCTGGAGAAATTCGGCGCGCAGCCAGAGTGATGGGGGTAGCCGGATGCCTGCCGGCGCATTCCGGGGCCTGTGTCCATCCTGCGGGCAATGCATTGCCATTGCCCCCGCTTCTCGCATGTTTCCGATAAAATTCCGTCCCTTGCATCCCGCCCCGCAGGCGCAACATCCATGAAATCCGCCGAAATCCGCGAAAAATTCCTGGAATTCTTCGCGTC
>JAIRMN010000112.1 GCA_031258715.1 Zoogloeaceae bacterium | reverse complement strand
CTCCTTTCCTGCCCGGAAGGTGCGCCTCCAGAAGCGACTAGACATGATCCGTAATATCGTGACGGTGCTGCACACGGTACATGGGTCATCCTCAATCTTTAAAGTCATGTCGGAATAATGACATGTCTTTTGACGACACCGTTTAGCGCGCCAGCCGATGGGGATGGAAGACGAAGACCGTCTCGCTATCCCCTGCGCATGGCGTCGAAGAATTCGCAATTGCTTTTGGTCGACTTGATCTTGTCGAGCAAAAATTCCATCGCTTCCAGGTCGTCCATCGGGTAGAGGAGTTTTCTCAAGACCCACATTTTTTGCAGGACATCGGGCTTCAAAAGGAGTTCCTCGCGCCGGGTGCCAGAGCGATTCACATTGATAGCCGGATACATGCGCTTTTCCGACATGCGCCGGTCGAGGTGGATTTCCATGTTGCCGGTGCCCTTGAATTCCTCGTAGATTACGTCGTCCATGCGGGAGCCGGTTTCGATCAGAGCTGTGGCGATGATGGTGAGCGAGCCGCCTTCCTCGATGTTCCTCGCCGCGCCGAAAAAACGCTTCGGTTTTTGCAGGGCATTGGCGTCCACGCCGCCGGTCAGCACCTTGCCGGAAGCGGGCTGCACGGTGTTGTAGGCGCGCGCGAGCCGGGTGATGGAATCCAAGAGGATGATGACATCCTTTTTCATTTCCACCAGGCGCTTTGCTTTTTCGATCACCATTTCGGCGACCTGCACGTGGCGGGTGGCCGGTTCGTCGAAGGTGGAAGCGACCACTTCACCGCGCACGGTACGGGTCATTTCGGTGACTTCTTCCGGGCGCTCGTCGATCAGGAGCACGATCAACACCGCTTCCGGGTGATTGCTGGTCAAGGCGTGCGCGACGTGCTGCATCATCACGGTCTTGCCGGATTTGGGCGGAGAGACGATGAGGCCGCGTTGGCCTGCGCCGATCGGGGCGATCATGTCGATGACCCGGCTCGTGATGTTTTCCTCGGCCTTGATGTCGCGTTCGAGATAAAGATGCCGCGTGGGATGGAGCGGCGTCAGGTTCTCGAACATCAGTTTGTTCTTGGTGACTTCTGGCGGTTCGCCATTGATCTTGTCCAGCTTGGTGAGCGCCGAATAACGCTCGCCGTCCTTGGGCGTACGGATTTCGCCTTCGATGGAATCGCCGGTTCTCAGGTTGAAGCGGCGGATTTGAGAGGGCGAGACATAGATGTCGTCGGTGTTGGCCTGGTAGGACGTATCTGGGGAGCGGAGAAAACCGAAGCCATCGGAAAGGATTTCCAGCGCGCCGTCGCCGTAGATGGGCTCGCCTTTCTTGGCGTGGGCGCGCAGGATGGAAAAGATTAGTTCGTGTTTCCTGAGACGATTGGCGGCGTCGATATTGAAACTGGCGGCCATTTCGACCAGTTGGCTGACGTGCAGGGACTTGAGTTCGGAGAGGTGCATTGGCGTTGCTGCGAAAAGAGAGAGAAAACGGGATGGAAGACGCGCAAACGGCGCGTTCCATGAGGCGGGGAAAAAGAAAGATTGAAAAAAAGTGAAAAAGCGCCTAGAAAATCATATCTAAGCGCGCAGGGTAGGAAAATCAGAGCGCGTTGTCAATCATGGCGATCAATTGCGACTTGCTTTGCGCTCCGGTGCGGGCGTCTTCCGGGCTGCCGCCCTTGAAGAGCATCAGGGTCGGCACACCACGCACATTGTAGCGGGCGGCGATTTCGCTTTCCGTATCGATGTTGAGTTTTCCGAACTTGATCTTCCCCGCGTAATCGACGGCCACCGCCTCGAACGCGGGCATCATCATTTGGCAGGGCTGGCACCACGGTGCCCAGTAATCGACGAGTACGGGAAGCTCCGAATTGAGCACTTCCGCTTCAAAATTTTCCACGGTAATCGAAAGGATCGAGATTGTTGCTTCGGTCATGGCATCCTCTGGAAATGTTTACACAATGAGGGTTCAGGCGCTTTTTTCTGACGCCGCAAAACAGGCGAAGTATAACAAAAGCGCGCATCCTATCCAAAAACGCGACGACTGAAAAGACAATTGCCGCGAGAAGGACGATTCAAAGCGCCGATTGAGGAGGGGGCGTTCTTCAGGACAAAGCGACGGCTTTGCAGCCTGCAAGAGCTTCGCGGCCTACAAAGGCAATCCGGTGGCGGATACGCCATCGAAAATGCCGAAGCTACCGGATAAAGGCCAGCTGGATTGCTTTGTTCCTCGCAATGACGAGGAAGGAGCGTTGTTGTGGGGACGGCGCGACTTGGCGGTCAAGTGTCGGGAACCAGGAGGCAGGACACCCCTGCCTTGTCAAAAACGTGGCGCTCTTACCTCGTTAAAAGCGGATGAGCGAAGCGACGGAGCAATCCAGAGGCGTAATCTGCGGGCTTGATGCGCCGGTAACTTTCTCTGTCCTCTGTCCTCCGTCACGTGTCTTGCGCGGCTTCCGGTGTTGTCGTCGCCAGTTTTTTTTCCGCCGCGCGCAGTGCCGCGATGATATTAGGGAAAATATTTTCTGCGCCCAAGCGTTCGATGAAACCTGTGCGCTCCAGCATGGCGGCGGGTTGTCCGTGCAGGCCGGAGAGCAGGAGGAGGGCGTTTCTGCGCGCGAGTTTGCCGTGCAGGTTTTCCAGCGCGTCCAGTCCCGTGCTGTCCAGTTGGATCAGGGTCTGCGCATCCAGGATGAGGATTTCCGGCTCGCCAGAGGGCGTTTCCAGCAAGGGTTCCAGCTTGTTCGCCGCGCCGAAGAAAAGCGAGCCGTAAATGCGCCAGGCGGCGATGCGCGGCTTGCCGCTGGTAGTGTAGCGCGTCTCCGAAGTTTTGGCGAGCGGCACGAATTCAATGCGGGTGAGTTCGGAAATATGATAGATGAACAACAGGCAGGAAAGCACCATGCCTAGTTCTATCGCCACCGTCAGGCCGAAGACGACGGTCATGACGAAGGTGGACAAGAGGATGATCCGGTAGTTGTTGGAAAAATGCCGTAGCCGCTTGAAGGCGTTGATGTCGAACATGTTGAGGGAAACCACCACCACGATGGCCGAAAGAATGGCCAGCGGAATGTGGCGGGCAAGCGGTGCGAAAATAAGCACAATCGCCAGCAGCACCAGCGCGTGTACCATTCCAGCGACGGGTGTGCGTCCGCCGGAACGGATGTTGGTGGCGGTGCGGGCAATCGCCCCGGTCGCCGCGAAACCGCCGAAGAGTGGCGCGACGAGGTTGGCCAATCCCTGGGCGATCAGTTCCTGGTTGGGATCGTGCGTGTCCTCGATGCTGGCGTCCGCCACGCGGGCGGAAAGCAGGGATTCGATCGCGCCCAAAAGCGCGATGGCGATAGCGGGCGAAATCAGGTGGCTCAAGGTATCGAGCGAGAGCGCAGGCAGGGTGAGGGAAGGAATCCCCTTGGGAATCTCGCCGATGGTCTTGACGGGCGCACCGAACAAGGCGGTCAGGGCGGTACCCGCCACCAACACGGCAAGCGGGCCGGGCGCGCGGCGCAAAAAACCCAGGAGACGGGTTTGCGCCATGCGGTTGTAGAACACCAGAAAAAGAAAGGCCGAACAGGAAACCGCCAGCGTCGGCCAGTCGATGAGATACAGGGAATGCGCGAGCGTGTCGATCTGCCCAAAGAACCCAGAGGGCAGGTTGGGGATCTTCAGCCCCAGGAAATCCTTGATCTGCGTCATGAAAATGACCACGGCAATGCCGTTGGTAAAGCCGATGACCACGGAAACCGGGATGAAGCGGATCAATTGCCCCATGCGGAAAACGCCCATTGCCAGCAGGAAGACGCCCGCCAGCATGGTGGCGATCAGGAGGTTGTCAAAGCCGTACAAGACGACGATGCCATAGACGATGGGAATGAATGCCCCGGTCGGCCCGCCGATCTGCACGCGCGATCCGCCAAACAGCGAAGTGAGGAAACCGGCGATGATGCCCGTCCAGATGCCGGCCTCCGGCGACGCGCCGGAAGCGATGGCAAAGGCCATCGCCAAGGGGAGCGCCAGCACGCCGACAGTAACGCCAGAGGCCACGTCCTTGCCAAACTGCGTCCGGTTGTAATCGGGGAGGCAATCCAGAATCCTAGGGTGAAAAGCGAATTTCATGGCGCTGTTGTCAAGTCGGAAAAGCAGATTATCCCCGATCCGGAAAAGAACACAGGCTTGATTTGTGCAAAGGTTTTTCAGGATGCGGACACCCGTTTTGGGACGGGCATGGTTTGCACGACATGGCGTCTTCTTTCCCGATCAGTCCTAGCGGACGGCGTCCTCCCCGATTTTTTCCAGCGGCACGATGAGCGCGCCGTTGGCCGCGCCGGGTATGTTGAAATATATTTGCATGAAATACGAGAGGGAACGCGCCTGTTCGGGCGTCACTTCGGCAAGCCACTGGTAAGACAGAGTGCTTGACAATTGTTGCATCTCTTCGTCGGACGCCGTGCGGAAATCCGTGCGCACTATTAAGGTATCGGGAGAGGATTCAAGTTGCAGCAGGCACAGCAGGTTGCCGGGCGGGCGGGCGGCCGGGATTTTTGCCGTATCGCGCCGACCAGGGGTCGATATCGTGAACACGCCATCCGTCAGGCGAAGGCTCAGAAAAGGGGCATCAGGCTCGTCGCCGTCATCCTTCGACGGCCTTCCCGCCTCCGCCAGTATTCCTCTAGCGAGTTCAAGAAATGCCTCGGAAATGAAGGCCTCGGCAAGCTGGTATTTGCCCGCCATTTCCTGGCAGGCGGTCTCCGGCGCTTCTCCAGCTTGCGCGCCGCCGCAGGTCGCAAGACACAGGGAAATTCCCGCGAGCCGTCCGATCCATGCGCGGTGTTTCATGCGTCGTCTTTCCCGGAAATCACTTCACCCGCATCCCCGGCGTCGCGCCCGCATCCGGGGAAATGAGGTAGATGCCGCCCGCCACGTCGTTCGCGCCCGAGGCGGCGAGCACCATGCCTTCGGAGAGACCGAACTTCATCTTGCGCGGCGCGAGGTTGGCGACCATCACCGTGAGCCGCCCTTTGAGCGCGGCGGGATCGTAGGCGGACTTGATCCCCGCGAACACTTGGCGCGGTTTCTCTTCGCCGATGTCGAGCACGAGGCGAATGAGTTTTTCCGCGCCTTCCACCCGCGCGGCGTCGACGACGCGGGCAACGCGCAAATCCATCCGATCGAAGTCGTCGATGCTGATGACGTCGGGCTTGGGCGCGTCTTCCGTCTTTGCCGCGCCTTCCGTTTTCGCCTTGCCCGCGTCCGTCGCGGCGGGCGCGGCAATAGGGGCGGCGGGGGCGAGGCTTTCCCGGTTGGCGGCGACGAGCTGGGCAATCTGTTTGGGGTCGATGCGCGTCATCAGGTGCGCATAGGGCTGGATGCCGTGTCCGGCGGGCAGGAGCCTTTGTACGTCGTCCCAGGCGATCGGCGCGACATCAAGAAAAGCCTCGACTCTTGCCGAGAGCGCGGGCAGCACGGGTTTTAAAAGCGCGGTGAGTTGGTAAAAGAGATTGAGGCTGTTGCTGCACACGGCGTGCAATTGGGCTTCCTTTTCCGGTATTTTGGCAAGTTCCCAAGGCTTCTCACGGTCGACGTACTGGTTGGCGCCATCGGCCAGCGCCATGATCTCGCGCATGGCCTTGGCGAATTCCCGGTTTTCGTAGCGTTCGGCGATTCCGGGCGCGGCCTCCCGGATGGCGCGAAGCGCGGGAAGTTCGGCGTCGGCGGCCAGGAGCCTGCCGCCAAAACGCTTCACGATGAATCCGGCGGCGCGGCTCGCGATGTTCACATACTTGCCGATCAGGTCGGCGTTTACCCGCGCGACGAAATCATCAAGGTTCAGATCGATATCTTCCATGCTGGCGGAGAGCTTTCCGGCGAAGTAGTAGCGCAGCCATTCCGGATTCAGCCCTTCCGCCAGATAGCTTTCCGCCGTGATGAAGGTGCCGCGCGACTTGGACATCTTGAGGCCATCCACGGTGAGAAACCCGTGCGCGAAGATCTTGGTTGGCGTGCGAAATCCCGCCGCTTCCAGTTCGGCAGGCCAGAAGAGCGCGTGAAAATAAAGGATGTCCTTGCCGATGAAGTGATAAAGCTCGGCGTTGGAACCGGGTTGCCAGAAGGCGTTGAAATCCAGCCCTTCCCGATGGCAGAGGTTCTGGAACGACCCCATGTAGCCGATGGGCGCGTCCAGCCAGACATAGAAGAATTTACCCGGCGCGTCGGGAATCCCGAAGCCGAAATAGGGCGCGTCACGGGAAATGTCCCAGTCGGCCAGCAGATGCTCGCCTTCTTCGCCCAGCCATTCGCGCATCTTGTTGGCGGCTTCGGGTTGCAGCACACCATTTTCCTGGCGCGTATAGGCGCGCAGGAAAGTTTCGCAGCGCGGGTCGGAAAGCCGGAAGAAATAATGCTCGGAAGCGCGCAGTTCCGGCCTGACCCCGGAAACGACGGAACAGGGATTTTTCAATTCCGTCGGGACGTAGGCCGCGCCGCAGGCTTCGCAACTGTCGCCGTATTGATCTGCCGCCCCGCATTTCGGACATTCGCCCTTGATGAAGCGATCGGGTAGGAACATGGCCTTCACCGGATCATAGAACTGCTCGATAAAACGCGCTTTAATCAGCCCCGCCGCCTTCAGGCGCTGGTAAAACAGATCGCAGAAGGCGCGGGTTTCCGGCGCGTGGGTGCTGTGATAATTATCGAAGCCGATCAAAAACCCGCCGAAATCCCGCGTGTGTTCGCTCCGCACCCGCTCGATCAGCGCCTCCGGCGTGACGCCTTCCTTTTCCGCCCTGAGCATGACGGGTGTGCCGTGGGTATCGTCGGCGCAGACATACCAACAGGCGTGCCCGCGCATCTTCTGGAAGCGCACCCAGATGTCGGTCTGGATGTATTCGACCAGATGTCCCAGATGAATCGCGCCATTGGCATAGGGAAGGGCGGAAGTGACAAGAATTTTACGGGTCATGGAAGCGAGGGAATCAACAGTAAAGGCGCAATTCTACGCCAGAAGGGCAGGAACGTAGACGGGAACCGGGCGACAGAAGACAGAGGGCAGGAGACGGGAATCAGGAGACAGAGGAAGTTACCGGCGCTTCGCGTCGCGGGTTACGCATCTGGATTGCTTCGTCGCTCCAGAGAATGGAACTTAAAACCCTCTGTCCATGCGGTTTTGCTGGCAATTGGGAACAATCCGGGAACAAGGCGTTATGTTGTCAGTATATTTTGTAACTTCCTTTCCGGGGAGCGCCTCTGCGTTGCGGGCGTTCCTCTGGCGTGTATTTGGACAGGAACGCCTGAACATCGGCAAGACGCCAGCGGGGGTGACCTTGAGTGCCCGTCAAAGTGGGTAAACGTATGGGTTTCGGGAAGTCAGGCAGACGCATGATGCGATCCCGGACGTGACGTTCCCCCACTTTGAACATGGCGGCAAGGTCGGAAACCGTTAGCAAGGATTCGGGCGTGATTCTGAAAGCAATCGCCCTTGCCAATTCCGTTATGTCAAATTTCGTATCCATTCGAGTAGCCCCAAAGCAGACCAAATGACCGCGCCTTGCAGCAAGGCGCGCGGAATGATTCGTTTGAGTTCCCGGACGGTTTCCTTGCGGCTTTTCATTGGAAGAATGCCCAATTGAGGATTTTCCAGGCAAGTACGAACGGAAGCGCCAAAAAACACAAGCTCCCGGTAACGCGGACGACTTGCCATATCAGTTTCAAAAGCTCTTTCATGGCGTCAGCCTCAAACATTGATCGCTATCCATGATTTCTCCGGTTTCGATACTGTAGGCAAGGAAGCGTCCGTCTTTCAGGCTTACAAGACCCAATTTGTTTGAACGATCAACAATTTCTATGGCGCATGCCATGCTCGGAAATTCCGATCCTTTGGCGGCAATCCATACCTTGTCGCCAACCTTGAGATCGTCAAGCCATGCCGGATATTTCGATTTCTTCATTTTCAAATCTCCAGTTCGTTTGTTTTGAAAAACACTAACACGCGAGCGCCGCAAGCGGGATCGAGGATCGGTTTCATATTTCAAAAAATGGCGTTATCTGTTTCGTCGAGGCGTCTTTTGGAGATTTCCACGTAAGCCGCCTCGCGTTCGATGCCGATAAAGCGCCGCCCGGAAAGCAGGGCGGCCACGCCTGTCGTCCCGCTTCCCGCGAACGGATCGAGGATGATTCCGCCCGGTTTCACGGGACGCGCCAATTCAAACAAGAGCTTCGTCGGTTTCCCGGTCAAGTGGAACTTGTCGGCCTGGCGCGTCGATATGCGGAAACATCCGGGAAACGGGCCGTCATGCTCCAGAATGGGGATCGCGCCTTTACTGCCCCAAACGATATATTCGCACTGGTGGCGGAAATATCCTTTGTGCGGCGCCCTCGAACCTTCCGTTTTATCCCAGACGATCACGCCGCGCCATGTCACGCCGCCGCATTGAACGGCGTCCGTGACAGACGGCAACTGCCGCCAGTCCGTGAAAATCATGAAGTACCCGCCCGGTTTCAGGATGCGAACACACTGTGAAATCCAAAGATCGCACCATGTCACGAAACTGCGCTGATCGCGGTTGTCGCCGGAAAAATTCGGGAAACGCCCCTTATGCACCGTTTTTGTGTATTTGGAATCGGGATCGCGGCTTTTTTCCGAAAGTGTTGCTCCGCCCGACGAATAGGGCGGATCGGTGATGACCGCGTCCACGCTTTCCGCTTCCATGGCCATCAACGCCGGAAGCATTTCATCCTGAATCAAGGTGTAGCGTTTCCCGGATTCCATTGCGTCACCGCTCCTCGGAAAGTCCGTTTGGAATTTCAAGGGCGTAGGCTTCGCGCCAGACATCGGCGTGATAAGCGTTCACGTGTCCGTAGTTCGCGTCATATACCTTCCGGATCGGCAGTTCGAGCAACTGGCTGGCGTGTCGCAAGGGCAGCCAGTCGAAGTTCTGCCGATAGTGTCGACACATGCGCTTGATGCTTGCGAATTCCTTATGCCTGTCCAGGCGCAGTTTGAGGGTGTCGTTCTCAAGTTTGACGGCGATCAACGTTTCCGTGGACACTACGAGCGCCTTCAAAGC
>JAIRMN010000108.1 GCA_031258715.1 Zoogloeaceae bacterium | reverse complement strand
GGCAAACCGGAGCAAACAAGATTTCAGACACGCTACCGCTCTGCCGTTTCACGAGCGGCAAGCGCGAAGAACTGAACCGTCCGGGCAGTGAAAAACGGCGATCTGGGCGGTTAATATGGTCTAACGTGCAATATACATTGCCGCATCAATTCGAACCTCTGCTGCCGCAAAAGCGTCTCACGCATCTGCGCGCGCTTTCGCGCCCTGTCATCGCGCAGTCGCTGCGCCTGACGGCCGCTGCGCATCCAGACACGCTCGTGCGCGAGATAAACACCTACCACTCGAACCGGATCGAAGGACAAAATACCCATCCGCGCGACATCGGGCGGGCAATTCGCCGGAACTTTTCCGACCGGACGGATGTCGCCCGCCCGCAACGTCTGGCGCTGGCGCACATCGAAACCGAAGGCGGACTGGAAACCGGCCTGGCGAACATGCGCGATGCGCGTGACGCGCTCTCCAGCGATTTTCTCCGAAAGATCCATCGCGCGCTCCATGAGCGGCTGCCGGAAGCGAAACGCTTGGCCGGGAACAGACAGATCATCGAACCCGGCGGCTGGCGCGCGGCGGAGGTTGGCCGCGCCATGAGCCGTCGCCGCCCGAAGCCCTTACCGCCTTTCTTGCCCGTTTCGATCAAGTCTATGCCCAAGAAAGGCGCCTTTGAAGATCAGTTGTTCATTGCCGCGGCCGTCCATCAGCGCATGACGCGGATGCATCCATTCGAGGACGGCAATGGCCGCGCCTGCCGCTTGCAGACCCATTGCGCCCCCTGGCCGTTGATCCGCGGGCTGTATGGTCGGTCAGCCGGGGATTCGCGCGTCGGCGCGATGAATATTATGCCGGGCTGGACGCCGCCGATGCGCCGCGCGCGCCCTGCTCTCTCGCCTGATCGAAACAGGGCTTGTCACGAGCGCCGGACATACCGCGCCCGCGCGCCTCGCCTTTCCCCTCGACGCCCTGCAATTCCTGCTGCCGGAACTTTACCCGGAAGCGGACGCGCCAGAAGACGAGTGACCGAAGCGTCACGCGCGCAATTTACGCGCAGTGATGACAAGCCGCCCAGTGTTCGCCTTCGACGCGCTTCAGCAGGGGTTCCTCGCTGCGGCAACGCGCTTCGGCGAATGGGCAGCGGGTCTGGAAGCGGCAACCGGGAGGCGGCGCGAACGGGCTGGGCAGGTCGCCTTCGAGACGCATCCATTTACCGTTTTTCCGGCCAGGCCGCACAGATGGAATGGCGGACATCAGCGCCTGTGTGTAGGGATGACATGGCTGTCGCCACAGATCGTCACGGAGCGCGAGTTCGACAATCCGGCCCAGATACATGACCGCCACGCGATCGGACATGTGGCGGACGATGGAAAGATCGTGCGAGATGAACAGATAGGCGACCTGATATTCCCTGCGCAGATCGAGCAGCAGATTGAGGATTTGCGCGCGGATGGAAACGTCCAGGGCGGAAACGGCCTCGTCGCAGACCATGATATCCGGACGCAGCGCCAGGGCGCGGGCGATGCCAACGCGCTGTCGCTGGCCCCCGGAAAATTCGTGCGGATAGCGCGCGGCAGCCTCCGGCTTCAGGCCGACGCGCTCCAGCAGCCAGGCAACCCGTTCCTGCCGATCCCGCTTGTTGCCGCGCCGGTGGACGATGAGCGGCTCTTCCAGTATCCGGCCAATGCGGGCGCGCGGATTGAGCGAGGAAAACGGGTCCTGGAAAACCATCTGCATACGCGCATGACGCGCCTTTTTCGCCGCTCGATCCAGATGCTGATGCGTCGTCGTGTCGTGGATATCGACGCCGTCGAAACGCACCGAACCCGATGTCGGCGGGTAAATGCCCACCGCCAGGCGCGCTACCGTCGATTTGCCGCAACCGCTTTCTCCCACCAGACCCAGGGTTTCGCCGCGCCGTATCCGGAAACTGACGCCGTTCAACGCGTGTACCGTTCCGGCGCCCGTATCGAAACGCTTGACCACGTCGATGAGTTCGAGGAGCGGCGTCCGAGCCGCCGCTTCTGTCCCGGTTTCTTTCATGCGGCCACTCTCACGTTGTCGTCACGCATTGCCGATCGGGGAAAAACCGTGACTGGAGACGCCGCCGGATTCGCGGCGAAACAGGCGACATGGCGCTGAAGGGTCAATGACGAAAATACGGGACTTTCCGTAAAGCAGCCAGCGGCGGCGGACGCCTTCGGACAGCGCGCGGCAAAGGCGCAGCCTTGCGGCATGGCGAGCAGCGAAGGCGCCATGCCGGAAATTTCCGGCAGGCGCTCCCCCGGCGGTACGTCGTCAATGGCGACCGCAGCCAGCAACCCTGCCGTATAGGGATGGGAAGGGCGCGAAAACAGGGTATCCACCGGACCTTCCTCCACGACGCGGCCCGCGTACATGACGGCAACGCGGTCGGCGGTTTCGGCGACCACGCCCAGATCGTGGGTGATGAGCAGGAGCCCCATGCCATTCCTAGCTTGCAGGGATTTCAGAAGATCGAGTATTTGCGCCTGGGTGGTGACATCCAGCGCCGTGGTGGGTTCGTCGGCGATCAGAATATCCGGTTCGCAGGCAAGCGCCAGCGCGATCATGGCGCGCTGGCGCATCCCCCCAGACAGCCGGTGTGGAAACTCATGCGCCCGCGCGCCGGGCGAGGGAATGCCGACCTGCGCCAGAAGTTCGACGGCGCGCGCATAGGCCGCGCGGCGGCTCACGCGCCGATGCAGGCGGATGGCCTCCACGATCTGCGCGCCAACCTTTTGCACGGGATTGAAAGCGGATAACGGCTCCTGGAAAATCATGGCGACGCGGTTGCCGCGCACATTGCGAATGCCTCTGTCGTCAAGCGTCAGGAGGTTCGTTCCGTTGAACATGATTTCTCCCGCCTCGATGCGGCCAGGCGGCTGGATGAGGCGCAGGATGGAATACGCCGTCACCGATTTGCCGCTGCCGCTTTCCCCCGCGAGCGCCAGCGTTTCGCCGGGCTGGAGATGCAGATTCACGTCATCGACGGCCCGCGCAATCCCCGCGCGGGTATGAAACCAGGTGCGCAAGCCCCGGATGGACAAGAGCGCCGCCACGGTCAGGTCTCCTTTTCCCTGAGATGCGGATTCAGGGCGTCATTCAATCCCTCGCCCAGAAGATTGAACGCGAGGACGACGAGCACGATGGCGATGCCCGGCAAGCCACAGATATACCAGGCGTCGACGACCTGTTCGCGGCCATTGCCGATGATCGTGCCCCAGCTCATCACATTCGGATCGCCCAGCCCCAAAAAGGAAAGCGCGGCTTCGGTCTGGATGGCGGTGGCAATATTAAGCGCGGCAATGACGATGACCGGCGGCAAGGCATTGGGCAAAATCTGTGTGACGATCAGCCGAAAATCCCCCATGCCGAGCGCGCGGGCGGCCTCCACGAACCCCCGCTCGCGCAGCGCCAGGAATTCGGAGCGCACGAGCCTTGCCGTGGGCGGCCAGGAAACAATGCCGATAGCAAAAGTCGCGGTGGCGACGGAAGGCTTGAAAATGGCGACCAGCACGACGGCCAGCACGAACTGCGGCACGGTCTGGAACAATTCGGTGACGCGCATCAGGAAGGCGTCCGTCCAACCCCGGTAGAAGCCGCCCAGCGCGCCTATCGTAATGCCCGCGCCAGCGGCGATCAGGGTGCTGACCAGACCGATCATGAGCGATACCCCGGCCCCGGAAACCAGGCCGGTTGCCATGTCGCGCCCCATCAGGTCGGTGCCCAGGGGGTTGGCGGCATCATCGCCAGGCCAGAGCATGGGCGCGCCGGACATCTCCCACGGGTCGCCGGGAAACCAGAAACGTCCGAGCGTGGCGGCAAGAAGCGTCGCCAGGAGAAGCGCCAGACCGGCAGCGGCAGCGCGATTGCGCAGCAGTTCCTTCAGGAGCGCGAGATACATGGCGGGTTCTTTCAAAATTCGATGCGCGGGTCGAGAAAGGCATAGACCACATCGACGCAGATATTGAGCACGGTCACCATCACCGAACTGAACAGCAGGATACCCAGCAACAGGTTGAAATCCCGCGCCAGGACGGATTCAAAGGCAAGCCGTCCCAATCCCGGCCAACTGAACACGGATTCAACCAGCACCGCGCCGCTCAGGATGGAACCCAATTGCAGGCCAAGCATGGTCATCAATGGCAGGAGCGCGTTGCGCAAGGCATGGAAGAGCGTGATGCGCGCCTCTGTCGCTCCCTTGGCGCGCGCCGTTCGGATGAAATCCGCGCCGAAATATTCCAGCATGGCGGTTCGCACCAGCCGGGTGTAGACCGCAAGGTAAAAGGTGGCCAGCGTCAACGCGGGCAACACGGTATGTTTCGCCAGGTCACGGAGATAGGCAAAGCCCGTGAGTTCGACGCTGATGTCCGTCATGCCGCTGGAAGGCAACCAGCCCAGCCGGGCGGAAAAGAGCACGATCGCCATCAGTCCCAGCCAGAATGTAGGCAGCGCATAGGTAACCAGGACGAAAATGGAAATGACGCGGTCGGCGGCGCGATGGACATGGCGCGCGGACAACACGCCCAGGATCAGGCCGGAGATCACCGCAATGCCCATTGCGGCGGTCATGAGCGCCAGCGTGGCGGGCAGCCGCTCCAGGATGAGCTGCAACACCGGCATGTTCTGCCGGAAGGAAAAGCCCAGATCCAGCAGCGCGGTATGCTGGATGTAATGAAGAAACTGCACGGGAACCGGCTTGTCCAGGCCAAAATCGGCGCGCAGCCGCGCCATGTATTCCGGGGTCGCCGCGCCCGCTTCACCCGCCAGGACATCGACCACGTCGCCGGGCGCGAGTTGCAGGATCAGGAAATTCAAAAGGGCGATGCCGAATACCACCGGCACAACCTGCCAGAGACGACGGCGCAAAAACCTGAACACGGCGGAAATCCGGGTCTGCGTCATGCGCCTGCCGCCTTGGTCTGCCGGGGAAGTCATTGGGGGAATTCAGGAAAGCGCGGCGGGCGTTTCCCGGCCTTCTGCAACCCGCCTTTGCGCCTGCGCCTTCAGTTCGATCTTGCGGATTTTCTGGCTACCTGTGCGCGGCCAGTCGGTGACGAATTCGACATGACGCGGCCTCTTGTAGGCGGCGATGTTCTCCCGGCAAAACGCCAGCAGGCGTTGCGCGTCGAGCGAGACGCCCGATTCCGGCTCGATGAAGGCATAGGCCACCTCGCCCAGACGCTCATCGGGAACGCCGACGACGACAGCCTCGCGCACGCCTTCATATTCTTTCAGGAAGGTTTCGATTTCCAGTGTGGAAACATTGAAGCCGCCGGGCTTGATCATTTCCTTCATCCGTCCGCAGAACACCAGTTGCTCCCCGGCAAGCCTGCCGAGATCGCCGGTGCGAAACCAGCCTTCCGCGTCGAAGGCGCGCGCGTTTTCCTCCGGCTGCCGGTAGTAGCCCCGCGTGACCGTGTAGCCTCGGACGCGGATTTCGCCGATCTCGCCTTCGGGAAGCGTCTCCCCCGTCTCGACGTCGACGACGCGCACCTCCACGTCAGGCACCGGCCGCCCGTTCGCGCGGGCGCGGATTTCGTAGGGTTCTTCGCAGGAACCGCGCGTGGCCGCGTTGGAAACCTCCGACATGCCATACACGCCAATGAGACCGGGAATGCCCAGATCATGGGTTGCGAACGCGAAGGAATCCGGCGACAGGGGAACGCCTGTTCCGGTACGCAGCGAGGAAAGGTTGTAGCGCCCGCGCTTTGCGAAATGCTTCAGGTCATTGACGATGGCATCGACGAAGAAAGCGGCGGTAATGCCTTCTTCTTCGACCAGGCGGCAGAACCGTTCCGGGGAAAAGCGCCCCATGAGCACCATCGCCGCCCCGGAAAGCAGGATGGAGAGCGCGTAGCTCGTGCCGGTTGCGCTGAAGAGCGGCGCCGACATGAGGAAGCGATCCTTCGGCGTGAAGCGCATACGCGCGATGGTGTTGAAATTGTTTTGCAGCAACTGCCCGTGACACAGCATCGCGCCCTTGGGAAATGAAGTAGTGCCGGAGGTATAGAGGATTTGCGCGACCGAATCCGGACGTACCGCGGCGATGGCCTCATCCAGCCGGGATTCCACGACCGTGGCCGCGAGTCCGGCAAGGCGGCTTCCGGGCGTAATCGAAGCGGGCAGGTTCGCGGGCAGGGGGAATGCCTCGTTTTCGAACGCGAATACCGTTTTCAGCAGGGGAAGCCCGGGGTCGTTTCCCGCTTTTGTAAACCAGCCGGGCGCGACCTGCGCCAGGATCGCCAGGTAATCGACGCCTTGCGCCCCGCTGCCGACAATCAGGGCGCGCGCGTCCGACTGTTTCAGCACATAGCCCAGGTCATGCGCGCGAAACCGCGTGTTGACCGGCGCCAGCACAGCGCCGATCGCGGGAATGGCCCAGCGCGCGACATACCAGTCCGCGCAATCGTCCATCCAGAGCGCGACATGATCGCCGGGAGAGACGCCCAGGGCGAGGAGCGCCCGCGCAAATTGCCGCACGCTTTCCCGCAGTTCCCAAAAGCTCAGGCGCGTTTCCCGATCGACGAGCGCCTCTGCCTCGGCAAAGGTTTCCGCCGCCCAGTGAATCGCGTCATAGAAACGGCGGTTTCGCCAGACGACGCGCCCATCGTCCGGGATGGATTCCGGGTTCATTTCTTTCCGGGTTCTAGCCAGGCGTCCGCCCAAGAGGAAAAGAGGCCGTCCCCCTGCAAGGCGAGTTTCCTGAAGCGCGCCGTGGAAACCGTGATCCACACGGGTTCGATGAGTTCCAGGATCGGCACGTCTTCCTGCACGATCTGTTGCCATTCCTTGATCTGCGCCTTGCGCTTCGTCTCGTCCGGCTCGCGCGCGGCCTGTTCCATGAGGGCGTCCAGCTTCGGGTTGGAATAGCCGGTATTCGTCCAGGGCACGCCCTTCCGGATGTTCTGCGTCCAGAAAATCCGCTGCACGCCCAGGGTGGGGTCAGGCAGGCGGTGCATGGACGAGACGAAGATATCGTAGTCCCATTCGGTGAATACCCGGCGCAGGGAAGTGGCGTAGTCCAGGGTTTGCAATTCCACGTCGATGCCGATTTTGGCGAGGGATTGCTTGATGAATTCCGCCGTGCGCGTGTATTGCGTCTGCCCAGCGGCGATGACGAGGCGCAGGCCGAAGCGCCTGCCGCCCGCGTCCGCCCTGTAGCCCGCCTCGTCCAGGAGCTGCGCGGCACGCTTCAGGTCCAGCGGATACTGGCGGGTATCGGGACTGTAGTACTTCGTGACCGATGAGGGGATGGGGCCGGTGGCGACCTTGCCATAACCGAGATAGACCACCTTCAGGAGCGCCTCGCGGTCGATGGCGTGCGCAATCGCCTGGCGCACGCGCTTGTCGGACAGGCGTTTTTCATTCACGTTGAATTGCGCGAAGGCAATGGTCGCCAGGTAGTTGCCGTCGATCAGGTTGAAGGAATAACGCGATTTGTCCCGGAACTGCGCCAGGCTCGTCGCGGGTAGCGCGGAACCGACGGAAACATCGACCTCGCCCGATTGCAAAACCACCGCCCGCGCCGCCGCGTCGGGAATGAAGCGAAAGAGGATGCCATCGAGATAAGGCCGGCCTTCCTGCCAGTAGCCGGGATTCCTCTCCAGCCGGATGTGGCTGCCCTTCACCCATTCCCTGAAGACGAAAGGCCCGGTGCCGACGGGTTTTGCGTTGTACGGGTTGTTTACGATATCCGTGCCTTCGTAGAGGTGTTTCGGCAAGACCGGCGCGCCATAGGCGTTGATGTAGTTCAGGAGATAGGGCGCGGGCGCGGAGAGATGGAGGACGATCCGGTGCGGGTCGGGAACTTCCACCCTGTCTACGTTTGCAAATGCGGCTTTTCCGAAGGGGTGGATTTTCTGCCAGACTTCCTTCAGGGTGAATGCCACGTCGGCGGCGGTAAAGTCCCTGCCGTCATGCCATTTGACGCCCTTGCGCAAGTCGAAGGCGATGGTCTTGCCGTCTGGCGCGACTTCCCATTTCGTCGCCAGCGCCGGGACGGGCTTCAGGTCGGCGTCGAAGGAAATCAAGCCCTCCTGCACCTTGCTGGCGACCTCGCCGATGTACATGGTGGTGTGGATGCCGGAATTGAGCGTCACTGGCTCGGTCAGGATGCTGACATTCAGGACGCCGCCGCGCACCGGATTCCTGCCCACCGTCTGCGCCTGCGTAAGCGCGCTGACGGCAAGGAACGCGACTAGCGTCACGGCGTTCAGGAAAATACGGAATTTCATGAAATCCTCCATTCTGGTTTTGGAAGGACGCTATCCTGAATGAAAAGGGATTTCTTGAAAAAGAATAAAAGTAGATTTGAATATGCGCGGGGAAGGCATATGCCGGATCGTTGGCGCGGAAAAAGCAAATAGCCTGGCTATGTCCAGAATATTTCACGAAAGAAGTATCCGTCCAGCGTGAAACCTCCATAAAATCCGGTGCGAGAAGATTTTCAAGGAATTGCCCCGATGCCAAAATGTGCCGTACCGTAGACGAACTGGAATCTCGCCTTCCTGGACGGCGGACGATCGAAGCGAATTTCGCGGGCGGGGCGATCTGTCCGGATGGCTATCTGATGCTGCTCTGGGAAGCGTGCCGTCCGCCTGGACTTGTCGAAGGCGGCGGCACCCAAACTTCTGGTCAAACGCTTGCGCCATCACAGGCCATCGCCTAACAAAGACGGCCATCTTCATCCAGCGCATATAATCCGGACTTTCGATGCCTTGAAGAACGCGCGAGATGGAAGAAACGAAGATACGGGTGACAGAAGGCGACCTCCTCGATCAGCCGGTCGAGGCGATCGTCAACGCCTGGAATCGCAACGTCATTCCCTGGTGGCTCCTCTTGCCGCAGGGCGTCTCCGGGGCAATCAAGCGAAAAGGCGGAACAGAACCCTTCCGGGAACTTGCCCGGCATGGCGCGATTCCGCTGGGCGGCGCGGTGCATACCACGGCGGGACGGCTTCCCTTTCAGGGGATCATCCATGTCGCAGGCATCAATCTCCTGTGGTTTGCCACGGAAAAATCCATCCGACTGTCGACCCGTTCCGCGCTCGAACTGGCGGCGCAAAAAGGCTATCGTTCGATTGCCTTTCCTTTGATCGGCGCGGGCACAGGCGGCGCTTCCCGGCAAAAAACCCTGGATTTGATCCGCGTGGAAGCCGAAGCCAGCGGCTTTTCGGGCGAGGTGGTGATTGTGGACTATGCGCCTGGAACCACCCCATCCCGAGCAGCGGTGAAAGCGAAGAAAATCTCTCCCGCAGTCATTGCGGCGGCGCTCTTCGTCCTGCTTCACAGCCAGCCCATGATGGGATTCATGGCGATCCTGTTCAGCCTTCCGGTGGCGATTTGGATGATCTTCCAGATTGTTCATGCCGTCGGTCATCCCGGCAACGGGAAAACCTGCGCGTTTCGCGTCGGCGTCTGGTGCCTTGCCTTCGCGCTGGCCTATGGGATCAATGTCTTCAGGGACAACATCCTGCGCCAGCGGGCGGATGTGATTGTGGCGAAGATCGAGGCGTATCAGGCGCAACACGGAACCTGCCCGCCCACGCTGGAAGCCATCGGTGAAAGCCGGGAGCGCCTCTCTGCCGCGCTGGGATTGCTCGGGTTCTATGGTTGCAAAGAGAATAACCCGCACTTTGCCTATCCTGTGCCCTATGTCATCTACGATATGTACTTCTACGATTTCGAGGGCAAGACCTGGATCCGTTCGCCGATGCGCTATGTGTCGGATTGAGCCGCAACTCCCATGAAAAATCCCCTCGAACGCCTGGCGCATCTTGTCTCCTGTTTTCGGCGTATTGAAATCTAGGTGCCCCACGCGGGTTCATGCTGAACGTGGCTTCTCGCAGATCATGCTGAGCATCGCTCGCGCCCGGCTCATTCCGACGTAATGGAAAGTGTGGAAATCGCGTGCCACGCCGGGAGGCGGCATATCGATCAGGATGACCACTTCGCTTTCCAGCCCTTTGTAATGGCGGATTTCCGCAAAACCCGCCATGTTTCGGTGAGGATGACGAAGCGCCGATTCGTCGAGCGCCGTCAACATCCCGCGCACTTCGCGCGCCGCGGCGCGTGAGCGCTGAAACGGCAAGGGCGAAAGCACGGTGATATCTCCCGGCGCAAACCCTTCATCTTCAATGAGTTCGGTAAGTTCCGCCGCCAATGCGCGCGCAGCTTCCTCCGGATGCGTGTCTGGATGGCTTCCGTCCATTTGCATTTCCGGGCTAGTTCCAGCGCGGCTTCCTGCTGTTTTTTGCTCCATCCTTTTTCGTCGGGCATAAATAGTCCCCGCAGGGGTTTGGGCCGGACGGGCGCGGGAAACTGGAGGGATGGCGGATTTTGTTTTTGCTCGATCGCCGCCATTTTGTGCGCGATCAAGGCGGAAAGGCTCGCGGGCTGGCGCAGGGTGCGGGGCATCCCCAGCCAGCCGTCGCGCGCGCCGTCGCCGCCGTATCGTCTCATGCGAACCGCAACCCGCGAGCAGGGCGGCAAAGAGGACGAGGATGCGGAACAGCAGTCGCAGGCATCATGGCGAAGCGCAAAAGATGCAAACGGGATTATTCCATCTCTTGCCTTTCAGTCTTTCAGACATGATGTCCGGCTTTCAGTTACCTGTCTCCGGAATATATTCAATCTCTGGCAACACCAGTTCCCATTCCGGTATTTTGACCTGTTCTCCGGGTTTAGCTTTTCGCGCCAGGATATGACGAACGCGAACAGCAACGATTGTCCCGTTGGGGGGCACAAAGGATTTTGCCATGCGCGTGACGGGGGTTCCGTGGGCGTCCAGCAGTTCCCAACTGGAATAACCCTCCCGTGGGCGTTCCTGCAGCGTGAGGGGATCGCCATGCTCCAGCGCGCGCAGGGCGCGGTGGATTTTGGCATCCAGCAGGAAATACCCCGGCCATGAAAGGACGATCTGTTCCGGGCTGGCCGTCCAGAGTTTGTGAATGGGATGAGAGGTCCTCGCGGGCGCGGTCGGCCGGCTGCGCAGAAACAGGTTTTCACAACATTTTGTGAAGCGATGCGCTGCCTTTGAATTTCCATAACACTCGCACAGGGTCAGTGTTTTTTTGGCGCGGGTCATCGCTACGTAAAAAAGCCGCCGTTCTTCATCATTTTCTTTATGCCAGCCGCCGCCGTCCAGGATCAGGACATGATCGAATTCCAAGCCTTTGGCGCGGTGCGCCGTCAATAGCATCATCGTGCCATTTGCGCCGTTCGCATTGGATTCACGCCCGGAACCGAATTCATAAAGGCTCTCGATCAGATCGGAAGCCACACGCTCCGTGCCAAACGCAGGCGATTCATTCTCAGCAATGAATTGCGCCAGCATGGCTTCGGCGGAATGTTCAATGAAATCCTGGACTTTTTTGCCAAAGCGGCGCGCAAACCAGCGCGACAGGGCCTTTGTCCGCACAAGGACATGCGCCTTTTCATTGTGTCGTCGCTCGCCTTTCAGCAAGGCCAATAGCGCACGTCCAGCACGGGTCTGGCGCAATGGGGGAAGGTAATCGTCCTCTTCCTTGCGCAACAGACGAACCGGGATTTTCTGGAAGCGACACAGCGTTGCAAAAAATTCCAGTTGTTTCCATTCCCGTGCAATCACGGCAAAACCGCCCCAGTGTCCGGCGGTGGACGTCGATGAGGCTTGCAATGCACGCAAACGCGCCAGTTCGTTCAGTGCAATATACGCTTCGGCAAAGCCATCGTCCGGGACTTCCAGCAGATGGACGCGCCCCTGCGTGACAGGATCGAGTTTTGCGAACGCGCCGCCGGGAGGATCGTTTGCCCGTTCGCGATTGACGCGCAGCGACAGATCGGATTTCATCCGGTTCTTTGCCATGACAATGACCGCATTGGCGGCATCGATGATATGTTGACTCGATCGATAGTTTTCAATGAGCGCATAGCGTTTCGCCGCATAATCGCGCTCGAATTTACGGATGAATTGCACTTCTGCGCCGCCAAAGGCATAAATGTTCTGATCGTCATCGCCTACCACCAGGATGGAGGCGAGTTTATCGCTTTCGTTTTCGAGCGTGCGTCCGGCAATGGCGCTGATGAGGGCGTAATGATCGGCATTGATGTCCTGATATTCATCCACCATCAAATAGCGCAGACCGGATAAAAGCCGATCCCGCAGGGTGGAGGTTTCCCGCTCTTTTTCGGTGTTCGTTTCTGTGCGATTTTCCGTACGCTGGAGCATCTCCGTCGCAGTTTGAATCACGGCCTCGAATTTGATTTCCTCGCCACGTTCGGCGGCTGCGGCATAGCTCGTCCCGGTCAGGCGCAAGGCAAAACCATGCAATGTCTGCACGCTGACCCCTGCGGCATCATTGTCGACCAGATCCCAGAGCCGCTGCCGGATTTCCAGCATGGCGAAGCGGTTGTATGCCAATAACATGATTTCTTCGGGGCGCGCCATGCCTTCTTTCAAAAGCCAGGCGACCCGATGCACAATGACTCGCGTCTTGCCGGAACCGGGGCCAGCCAGCACCAGCGCATTCCCCTCTCCGGGGGCAGCGACGATGCTTTTTTGTTCGGCGTTGTTCAGATCAAGGAGAATCTTTTTATGGGCAGCTTCAGTCGCGGCCATCTCCAATATCTCTTTTTGGCCCGCGAAATAGCGCCGGATAAAACCATCCCGTTCCATGCTGAAATAGTCCCTGACAAAGAGCATGGCATCACGGATTTTCCGGAGTGACAATTGGGCGTATTTTTCCATGATGTGCACCTGAACGATCTTGTCCTTGTAGTGCAGATCCAATTCTGCATAATCGCTTTTTTTGAACTGGTTTCGCCGCTTGTCCTGATCGAGCGTAATCCGCATCGCCGCGCGAAAAACCGCCTTGCCCCGCGCCAGGTGCAGCACTTCGTTGGTATCCAGATACAGGAGCGCGCCACGCAAGGCCGCATCCCAATCCCGGATATCGATATCCACCAACGCCATGTCATTTTGCAGGGCGTCTTCCAGTTCGCCCTGTTTGCACGTTACCAGCAAATGATGGCCTTTGCGGTGCGCGATAAAATAATTGACCAGCGCCTGCGCCAAACGTTGTCGTTTGTGACGAACCAAATCAATGGTTTGCCAGTCGCGCAAAAGTTTGATCCTACGATGGTCGCTATCCTTGGGCTGCAGGGCAAAAAGCGCGCGTTGGCTCTTGCTTTCACCAAAAGATTCTGCAAAGGATTTCATCAGGCGAGTCAGGCGCTCTGGCTCAAATTCCTCTTCAGCTTGCTGTCCCTGTTGTATTTCATGACGCAGGGTATCGCACAGCATTCTGATATTCAGGGGATACCAGACTTCCTTTTCCGCATCCGGTGCTTCCTGGCGTAAAAAATCGACCAGCTTGTTTTCAAGCAGCAGGAGGGTTTTCAGGCGTTTTCCCGTGTCCGGGTTTTGATAAAGCGTAACGCCTATTTCCACATCATTGGATAACAACCGGAAGCGATCCAGATCGCGCAACAGTGCCCGTACGGTACGGGAATCTCTGCCAGTTGCCAGCATCAATTCATCGGTACTCAGGCCCTCGTCGTCCTTGGCCTGAATCAGAATGGACAGCACTTGCAGATAGGGCGCAATGGCCGCCTGATCGGGCAGGCGTTTTTCCAGCACGATGCGGGCCTCATCCAGGCTGGAAACAAGCAAACTGCCGGGGAAAACCCGGGTATTATTTTCATGACGTTCCAGAAGCTGGGCTTCTTCCAGCCAGGCGATGGCAATCCTGACCTTGGTATCGGCATCCCGAGCGTCCGGATCGATGTGCTGCTGATCCGGCAACTCCAGCAAAATTTCGCCACTGGTCACCACCACCTCGTGATCGCCCCGATCTTTTCGGGCAATACTGCGCAACGCTTTCAAAATGGTATGGATGTCGTATTGTGTCAGGCGCGCATTTTTCAGCAGACGAAACTGAATATCCAGATCGGCCTCATCGAACAATAAAATGCAACGGGAGGGAAGCTGGTCGCGCCCGGCGCGTCCGGCCTCCTGAAGATAATTCTCCAAAGAACCGGGCGTATCGAGATGGATGACCAGACGCACATCCTGTTTATCCACCCCCATGCCGAAGGCGTTCGTGGCGGCAATCGCATGCAAGTCGCCCTGAATGAAGGCTTCCTGAACCTCCCGTTTTTGATCGGCTGCCATGCCGCCATGAAAATGACCGCAATCGATGCCCCCTTGTCTCAAGAATTCCGCCAGTTCTTCAACGGTTTTCTGTCGGGCGCAGAACACAATCACCCCCCCTTCATCTTTCGGGGATTCCTGTATCAGGCGCAATATCGCTGCGTATTTGGCCTGCACCGGGACGGGATAGACCTGGTAGTCCAGGTTTTTTCGTTCCACCCCGCCTTGAAAAACAGTCAGATCCCTCCCAAGATGTTTCCTGAAATGCTGGCAAATATCCTCGACGACAGCAGGCTTGGCAGTCGCCGTAAAACAGAAAACCGGCGCGGAGTCTGCGGTTTGGCGCGCTTTGATGAAGCGGGAAACATAAAGATAGTCCGGCCTGAAATCATGTCCCCATTTGGAAAGACAATGTGCCTCGTCAAAAACCCAGGCATTGATTTCACGATGCTTCAGCGCATTGGCAAATGCCGTGCTGCGAAACTGTTCTGGCGCAACAAAAACGATGCCCAGATCACCTAGGCGTAATTTGTCCAGCATGGCCTGGCGTTCAATGGGATTCAATAAACTGTTCAGATAGCCGGCGGAAGTAATGCCGCCCTTCTCCAGATTGTCAACTTGGTCTTTCATCAACGATTGCAGAGGCGAAACAACCACGGTCAGGCGACCGCTTTGTTCATGCGCGGCGAGTGCGGGCAATTGGTAGCACAGGGATTTCCCGCCGCTCGTCGGCAAAATCGCCAGCATGGAACGTCTTGCGAACCCGTTGTGGACGATAGTTGCCTGCAAGGATTGCCCCTCTGCCGTGGCGGGTTCCGGGCGAAAGTCCTTCTTATCCGGGAAAAAGGCTTTCAATAATACAAGCGGATCATGGTGATGCCGACACCAGTCGCAATCCGGTACGCCACAGGGTGTGCCTCGGAGCGTCTGGATGATTTCCCGGGTTTGCGGAAAAGCGTGATAAACCCAGGGCGGTAACACGGAGTTACCGCCAGAGACCCGCAACCATGAAAGCACATAGGCCAAAGGCTTGTGCCATTCAGGCGCTGTGAAATATTTTTCAGCAATGCGCTGCCATGTGTTTTGGCAAATCTTGCCCGCCGTGGCTTTTTCCCAGGCGACTTTGACCTCGTCGACAGAGGGCCGAAGTTTGCGCCGCAGGGTAGCGAAAAAATTGGCCAGTCCCTTGCCGTTTTCAGGCGCAAGCAGATAATGAAGACAAAGCACATCTTCTGGGTGGGACGCCAATCGTTGCAAAAGTGCTTGCGTCTGATCCTGAAAAAGCGAATAGGCTAGTTCCGCATCCTGAACCGGATCGTTTCTGAATGTAGAACATAATTTGTAATCTTTGACGAGGCGATGATAAGGATTTTGCGGAAACGCAAGGGGAGACAATTCCAAGGTATCCACAAGCGGCAATCGATGCATGACCAATCCGGGATGCAGCAATTGCAGCGTCGGCTGGTCAAAGGCGATGACATTGTGCCCCAATACAAAAGTCGCGCCATCGGCGAGCCGATCCAGCGTCCTGGCCAGGTCTTTTGACTTTCCGGAAAGACGCGCCTTTTCTCCCGTATCGGGCCGATACGCTCCTACTTCGCGCAACTGTGTTCGATCCTGTCGCGCGGTTTCTATATCCAGGCAAAGGCATTTGGGGTGCATGGGACGTATCATCCGTGCAGGTTGTCCGGTACAAGCATTATGGCAAAGGTCTTATATTCTTCCACAAAAATGCTTCATGTTGCGCGCGTTGCCATAAAGAGCGATCTCATCTTGCTTTCTCACCGTTTCCCGCACATTCTCCGCCATAATCAACAAATCCATCATGATCGAAGACCGTATGGCTGTTGCCCACGCCTCTCAAACTGCCGTGATACACCACCTGCGTCCACCAGGCGTCGAGCAGCGCCTCCCTGCCTTCCTGTTCCGCGAACAGTTCCAAAGGCGCGATCAACAGGGCGGCGGCCAACGGAGCCAGGCAAGTCTGACGATTCAGCATGGGCGCGAAATAGCCGACGTACATCAGCCCCGGACAATCCGTGAGCGGCACGGTGCGGGCAAAGTAGGCATCGTCGCAACAAAGACCCGGCGGCGGGAACACGGCGATTTCCCGGCCATACAGCCGTTTGACCTGATCTTCGGCCATGCGGATCGTGGCGGTTGAGGCGATGTATTTCGGGTACATGCCGCGCGATTGCAGTACTGTATCCAGGGCTGCTTCATACAGCCCCGCCACCGAACCCAGTGCGCCCGCGATCAGGTGCAGTTCGTCCTGGATGACCAATTCCGGAGGATAATGCGTTTCTCCGCCGAAAAAGACGTTCGTCCGTTCTTCCCAGGCCAGCCGGGCGAACTTGTCGAGCGTGGCGAAGGAGAGTTGGCGGCTGTTCGTACAGCGCCTCGTCGACGACGTTACAGGGCAAAATGCCGCCTTGCGCCACGCCGAACGCGCAATCCGGGTTGCGGCAGCGAAACCGGAAGTGCTCGGGCTGGAGAGATAATCGTCGATGGCAAAGACGCTTCCGCACCACGGACAGCGGTCGATGGCAAGTGACGGCTTGCGGTTTTCTTCCCGCGCCTTGGCGATTTTGTCGCAGGCGTCCTTGAAGGAGTTGGGGCTGCTTGCGCTTCCCACCCACATGCCGATGCTTATCGGTTCTTCGCCCAGGTCGTCGCGTTCGCGGCAAATCAACTCCAGCGCACAGATGAGGCGTGTCGCGCGCAAGAACTGGTCGCGCGTGAGCAGGCGCAGGGTGTAGCGCATCAGCACGGCGGTGCCGCCGCCCGCCGCGGGAAAACGCAAGCGGCGCAGGACGATCAAAAAGGCGATCAGCCCCAGATAGGCTTCGGTCTTGCCGCCGCCGGTGGGAAACCAGATGAGGTCGACCGTATCGCGGAAATCTCTTTCCTCATTTACCGCGGATTCCAGCACGGTCAACAAAAAAGCAAGCTGGAAAGGCCGCCAGCGATAGGATTCCAGAGACCGCGCCTTGCCGGAAACGAGCTCGTGCTGGCGCATCTGGTCGAGCATGGCGCAATTTGCCAGGGCAAAGGCTTTTTGGGCGTTCCCGTCATTTTCCAGCAGGGCGAGACCGGCGCGCATACGGGAGAGCGCAAGCTTCATCCGGGCAACGATGCGTCCGCCCGTTGCCTGGTCTTCCGCCGGAAGATCGTCAATGGCATTGCATTGCGCAAGAACCCATTCGCCATATCCGTCGATGAAAGCGGCAAGCTCGCGCGCGAGGTCTTCCTGCCATTTTCCCGACAGGCGCGCCAGCGAGAGAACGTCGCTGGCCCTCGCATCCGCCGTATCCGCCGTGACCTGCGGCACTTCGACCACTGGCATGGGATCGGAGCGCAAGGTATGAATTTTTCCTTCCCGCTCCTCCCAATCCACCGCGCAGCCATGACCGATGGCATGGATACGCCGGTTGGCGTATTGCAATTCGATTTCCTGTTCTTCCTCGTCGAGCAGGCTGCGCTCCACGCGCGGATAAAGGCCGATTTCCCCGCGATCGATCACACAGCGCAAACTTACCGCGAACAGGGTTTTTTCCGCTCGATCGACAGCGTAGTCCTTACACTTTTCCTCCATTTCCTGGGTATTGCACAGGGTAACGGTGACGATCCAGCCTGCACCGAAAGGACGCCACAGCACATCCACCGCCGCCCGGTAATCCCATACAGGTGCGCGCCAGTGAAGTTGTACCGGCGATCCGGCGAGATTTTTCACTTCTTCCGGTAATGAGATTCGCGTCCAGTTATTGGTAAAACGCCCAAGTTCATCTCTTTCATGGCGTTCATAACGATAGGCGGCACACAGAACCTGAAACCGGATGTCATCGCCTTCGACATAAAAGGAAAACCCCAGTGAAGAAGGTGGAATGTAGCGGCGAATGACGCATGGTTCCGCGCCTTCATCCGGTGTATCGTCTCCGGCGGGAAGCGCCGTTTCGATCTCGTCCTCGGTGGCGGGGTCCATGCCTTCCCCATCGCTGGAAACCGGATACAGTGCGCCGCAGGGGAAACGTTCCGTCGGCAGGACGCCGCGGATTTTCTCGGGCAACGCGCATGTACCATCCGCCAGACTCCCGGCCAATTGACGACGCACCCAATTCACCAATCTTCGTCTCTGCTCAATATACATATTCCCCCAGTTTCCACTGCACACGCGCTCATTCCGCCAAGCTTCCGTCAGTTGCTGTAATAATATCATCACCATCGTTTCATTGTGTAACACACAGGGCAGTTGCATGATCTGGCGTTTATTGGGAAACAGACGGACGCGATCATGGCGAAAATACAGAACTTGTCTGCTGCGCTGGGACGAAGTTTTCTGCCCCTGCGAGAAGAAGTACCATGTCCCCTCTATACTGCACCCGCAGTGATTTCGACATGTACGTCTACGATTTTCGAGTGCAAGAGAAGACGAATCCATGACAAACGCTACAGAAACGGAAATCCCCGCGCCGCCCAAAGCGGTGAAGGCGAAGAAAGTCTATCCGACAATCATCACGGCGATACTCTTCACCCTGTATTTCAGTCAGCCCATGGTGGGTTTCATTGCGGCCATGCTTGCCCTTCCAGTGGCAATCTGGATGATCTTCCAGATCGTCCATGCCGTCGGTCATCCCGGAACCGGAAAAAACTGCGCGTTGCGCATCGGCGTCTGGATTCTCGCCTTCGCGCTGGTCTATGGGATCAATGTCGCCAGGGACAATGCCTTGCGCCAGCGGGCGGACAGGATCGTGGCGAAGATCGAAGCGTATCAGGTACAGCACGGAACCTGCCCCACACTGGAAGCCATTGGCGAAAGCCGGGAAAGTCTGCGTGAGGCGCTGGGGCACTCCACGATCTATGCTTGCGAAAAGAATGCCCCGCGCTTTTCCTATCCAGTGCCCTATATCATCTACGACAGATACCTCTACGATTTCGAGCGCAAGACCTGGAACTATCAGCCGAGCTGAACCACAATGAAAACGCGCGTCCGTCTCCTTTCCTTGCTTCTTCGCTCCCGCCGCGTCCGCATCGTCCTCTTCATGTTTTTGGGCTTTCTCGCCGTCCTTTTCGCGCTCGATCGGCTTTTTCCGCCGCCCGTGCCGGGGCGGGATTCGCCCGGCGCGGTGCTGGTGGTGGCGCGTGACGGCACGCCGCTGCGCGCCTTTCCCGATCGAAAGCACATCTGGCGGCATCCGGTCACGCTCGATGAAGTCTCGCCCCGCTATCTGGAAGCCCTGATTCGTTATGAGGATCGCACTTTCTACTGGCATCCGGGCGTCAATCCGCTGGCGCTTTTCCGGGCGGCCTGGCAATGGGCGCGGCATGGCAAGATCGTCTCTGGCGGCTCGACCCTGACCATGCAAGTGGCGCGCATCCTCGAACCCATGCCGCGCACCGTGGGCGGCAAGATGAAGCAGATCCTGCGCGCCCTGCAACTGGAATGGCGCTATTCCAAGGCGGAAATTCTTACCCTCTACATCAATTACGCCCCGATGGGCGGCGTGCTGGAAGGCGTGGAAGCCGCGAGCCGCGCCTATCTGGGCAAACCATCCCGGCGCTTGAGCCACGCCGAAGCGGCGCTTCTGGCCGTGCTGCCGCAAGCGCCTTCCCTCTTTCGTCCCGACCGTCATCCCGAACGGGCGCGGCAGGCGCGTGACAAGGTGATCGCCCGTATGCGCGGAACCTGGCCGGAGGCCGACATCGCCGACGCCTTCTCCGAGCCGCCCTTTTCGCAGGTGGTGAAGGAACCCCTGCTCGCGCCGCTCCTGGCGGAGCGCCTGAAAAGAGAAGCCGCCGGACGCCTGCGCGTCGATTCGACCATCGACGCGCAGATTCAGCAGATGGTGGAACTCCTGCTTTCCGACCGCATCCACGCCTTGCCGCCGCGGGTTTCGATGGCGGCGCTGGTGGTCGATAACGCCAGCCTGGAAGCGCGCGCCTATGCGGGTTCCGCGGATTTCGCCGACGACCAGCGATTTGCCCACGTCGACATGGCGCAGGCTTCGCGCTCGCCCGGCTCCACGCTCAAACCCTTTCTTTATGGCCTGGCGCTGGACGAAGGGCTGATCCATTCCGAATCGCTGCTTGCCGACGTGCCGCAATCCTTTTCCGGCTATCAGCCGGGGAACTTCCAGCAATCCTTTCACGGGCCGGTCAGCGTTTCCGAAGCCCTGACCAAATCCTTGAACGTCCCCGCCGTGGAAGTGCTGGAACGCCTGGAGCCGGCGCGTTTCGTCGCCTTGCTGCGCCGGGGCGGGATGAGGCTGGAGCTTCCGAGGGGCGGCGAACCCAATCTTTCCGTCATCCTGGGCGGCGTGGGCGTGAGCCTGGAACAACTGGTGGGCGCGTACACGGCGTTGGCGCGGCAGGGACTGGCGGGCAAGCCGCGCTACACGCCGGACGCGCCGGTGGAAGAACGGCGGATGCTCTCACCCGGCGCGGCCTTCATCATCCGCGACATTCTGGAATCGGGCGGCCCGATGGGACGCGCATTGGAGACCGGCACAGGACAGCGGCGCGGCATCGCCTGGAAGACGGGCACCAGCTTCGGCTTTCGGGACGCCTGGGCGATTGGCGTTTCCAACCGCCATACCGTCGGCGTCTGGGTCGGACGTCCCGATGGCACCCCCAACCCCGGCTTCTTCGGGGCGAACGTGGCCGCCCCGCTTCTGGTGGATATTTTCGACGCGATCGAGACCGCCGCCCCTCTTTCCGCTTCCGTGCGCAAGAGGCCGCCGGAAGCGCGGCAGGAACGCATCTGCTGGCCACTGGGTCTGCGGCAGGCGAGCACCGCCCCGGAACATTGCCACCAATCCCGCCTAGCCTGGACGCTGAACGACGCCGCGCCACCCACCTTCCCGGATCGCCTGCGCGCGGGCGAAGCGCGTTACCGGATCGAAATCGACCCCATCCGCCAGCGCCGCGCCGCATCCGACTGTTTTTCCGGGCCATTGAAAACAAGGGAAATCGCCCGCTGGCCTGCCGTGCTGGAACCCTGGCTCGCGCCAGACATACGCGCCAAAGCCTTGCCCCCGCCGTGGCAACCCGCCTGCGCGGGACACGCCGCCTCCGAAGGCATAAAAATCGTCGGCGCAAGCCACAACGAAATTCTGCGCCGCCCGGTAACGGGCAAAGCTCCCCTGATCCGCCTGGAAGTGCGGGGCAAGGCCCAGGGCGAAGTGATCTGGCTCGTCAATGGCCGCCTCGAAGCCCGCCACCCGGCGCGTGCCAGCTTCGCCTACCGCCTGGAAGAACCGGGACGTTACGACATTACCGCCATGGACGACCAGGGACACTACGACCGGGTCAGCTTGAGCGTGCGCTGATCAGGAGACAGGAGAAAGAAAAACCATGAAACATGCCATGAAGATTCAAGAGGCGCTTTTGATTGCGCCCACGAAGGACGGCGCGCTTTGAGTTTGGCGGGACATTCCTGAGAATATAGCTTTTTTCTGGTACCTCCGGTAGTGGGGAAGATGACGATGAACGATCGAATTTGTCTGGTATGTCGCGCCTCCTGTCCAGAAACGGCGAAGACGTGTTTGGTGTTCGGTTGGGATTTTTCCCCTGATCCTCAACCGTCCGGAAGAAGCCTTGCGCGACCGTGGAACCCGGCTGGCGGCGGTGCGCGCGGCATGGCAGAAGAAACGCGGCGAGGCGCGGTCTTTCGGCGAAGCGCGAAAAACGCCCGGCAAACCATCGCGCTCTGGAAGCGGGAAGATCGTCGCCGGCCTGATTCTTTTGATGTTCAGTCCCTGTATTTGACGGGTCAATGTCCATGACAAATTGGAGAGAGGCTCTATGGGACAAGTTCTACACGGCAGCGCCATAACGACTTCAGGCGGCGCGTCGATCGATACAGCATAGTCAAGAGCGCATAAGCGCCTTGGCCCGCCGCTATGTGAAGCCGCGCGAGATAAATGTGTGGAGGCGGGACATTTGTCCGAAATGCCGGAATCCCGCTAACGGCGCGGGTTTCAGGGGTTTTGCAAGTCGGACGCGGAGTCGGACGGTTTTGCGCAAAATATTGCGGGCTTTGCAATTTATTTGTCCAGCGGAATATCGTAAAACTCAGTGAATACGCGGCTTTGCGCGGAATACGGCTAATTTCGTGTCCGGCTTCCGTCCGGCTTCAGCGGCGTCCTCGCATGAGGGATTCGATTTTCAGGGCGCGGGCAAGTTCATCGGCGACCGAGGGGGTTAGCTGGGCGGGAACCTTGCCGACGCCGGGGAAGTTGAAGACCGCCGGGATCATGCGCTCCTCGCGCGCAGTTGCCTGCGGCGGCGTGACATATCCGCCCGTCTTGTAGCCGGGGAGTTTTACGCGTGAGAGCCACGCCGGGATGGCCGCCATGCCGACGCGGTTGAACAGGTCGAGGAATGCCCGCGCGCCGGGTTGGGCCACCATCGCGGCGCGGGTGACGTGTTCGCGGCCATGCACAAATCCGGCGATCTGGCTGACGCCGACGTCTCCGGTATAACCTCCGGGATAGAACCCCCTGACGGTCGCGTCCGTGCCTGCGGGCGGCGCGCCGTTGCTGACGTACTGGGTTGTGACCGTGATGGTCTTGTCCTGCAGGCCGTCCAGCTTGCTCTTCAGCGCATCCACCTGTCCGGTCGCCTGGCGGGCGTCGACGTTGAGCGTCGCGCCGTTCGCCGCGCGGGCGATCAAATCATCGAGCCGCTGTTCCAGCGCCTGGAGTTGTTCTTCCTGCGCCCCGCTGGCGGCGTTCATCTGTTCGAGCTGGTTTCGTTTGCGTTTCGCCTCGGCTTCCAGGGCGCGCGCTTTTGCCTCGGCGATGTCGTCTTTCATGGATTCCGGCGTTTTGTCGCCCAGGCGTTGGGCGGCGGCCTCGGCCTGTTCGAGGCTTTGTCGCGCCTGTTCGGCGTATTGGGCGGCCTGTTCCGCGCGTCCGTCCATTGCGGCGGACTTTGCGGCGGATGACCAGAACTTCGCGTCCGATGCCGCCTGGCTTGCCTCGCCGACGGATGCCGCGCCGTCGCCGCTTCGTTCCTGTTCGCGCGCGTTCCTGACGCGGTCTGCCTGCGCGAGCAGGCCGGCGATCTGTTGTTTGAGGTCGAGGGCTTCTCCTCCGGCCTCTTTCGCCCGATCCCGGATTTCGTTGAAGAGGTCGATCATCTTGGGCTGGGCGATCTTGGCCTCTTCACCCATCTTGACGATCTTGTCCGCCAGGGCGTTGAGATCGGCGGGATTCTTGGCCGCGTCCGAGGCTTTTTTCATGGCCGCGCCCATCAGTTCGCCTTTTTGGGCGAGCAGGGAGAAGAGGCGATCCACTTCCGTTGCCGAGAGTTTTCCGGCGGACTGGAGGGCGTTGATCCGTTCGATGATCGCGTTGATTTCCGCGCGGGTCTGCGCCTTGTCGATGGCCTTGCCGAGGGCCTCCTCGATGACCGCGCCGGCGTTGATTCCGGCGGCTTGCATCGTCTCGAATCCGGCGATGACCGCCTCCAGACTTCGTATTGTCTCGCCGAAGACTTCCGAGAGGGATTCCGGGA
>JAIRMN010000104.1 GCA_031258715.1 Zoogloeaceae bacterium | reverse complement strand
CTCGATAATGAACGCTTTGATTTCGTGAATCAACTCGTCAAACGTTGCCATACAGACCTCATATATAAACATCCCCGCGCGGCGGACTGCCGCGCGGCGCAAATCATACCAAGCCTTCAGGCACAGGATGCCGCCCGATCGCCCGCAGCATGCGACGCCGGGGCACCCTCCCGCCCGATTTCCCGCACGAACAGCGCAGCCAGATCCCTGGTCAGCGCGCGCGCCATCCGGCTGTGCGCGCCGGCCGCGGCATTCTCCGCTTCTTCCGGAACATCCGCCCGGGCTGGCGGCGCGATGTCGTCCATCACCGTCAACACAAAATGCGGCCGCCGGCGCGGAGCGCGATACCAGGGCTGGCTTTTGCCAAGCATGGGTTCGGAGACCGCGATGACCACCGGCGTCAGCCTGAGATTGCCGCGCAGGGCAATATTGGCCGCGCCGCGCTTCATGGGACTCAGGACGCCATTATGGGCGAGGCTCCGCGTCCCTTCCGGGAAAATGACCAGATTGTCGCCCGCACGCACCGAAGCCACGCAGGCGTCGATGAGTTGCGGGCCATTCGTATTGACAATGAATCCGGCGCTTCCGACCGGGCCGCGCGTAAAAAGGTTTTCTTGCAGGCTGGCTTTGACCACGCAATTGGGCTGGCGCAAAAGCGAGAGCAAAAGCACGACATCGATGAGCGAAGGGTGATTGGCAACCACGAGCAACCCTTGCCGGTTCAGCTTTTCGCCATGACGCACTTCATAACTGATCGTGCCGCAGAAAACCATGAGACGCGTAAACCAGCGCATGCTGCGATGGACAAATGCGCGCATGCGCCGCTGCAAATCCTGGCTATCGGCACAAAAAACCCTGTACAGCGGAAACAACACGCACAACACCAACAGCCCACACAGGCCGAAAACCGCGAAACAAAACCCGGTGGCAGCGATGCGCCAGAGACGATCCAGCCTCGCGCGCATCCTCAGCTCCCGGCTGACGCCGTGCGCCGCAACGTCCAGTTGCCGCGCGGCGAAAGACAAATACGCTCTTCCCCGGGCCGCAGGAAAAAAGCGAGCAGATCCAGCGGCGAAGCGGCATGGCTCGCGGCGCGCCCCCCGCCCTCCGCCGCCTCGGGCGCGAGACGGAATTCATCGCCGGAAACGAGTTCGAGCAGAAAAGCGAAATAGCCAACATCGGCGCGCAGAGAATCGCCCAGAAACACGTTGTAATCCACAGGCAACGGCTCCTCGCAATACAGCAGCCATACAGCCTTGCCCCCGTCCGCGAGCAGGGCGACGACTTCCTGCAAACCGGCAAGCGCCCCCTCTTCTCCCGCAGCCAGCGCCGTAAGCGGCGCGCGCGCCTTTTGCGCCATCATGAAGAGGCCGCCCGTAGCGTTATGCACCGACATGCTGAACTGCTGCGGCGAGACCCGGCCCTCGCCAGCCAGCTCGCGCTGTAGCTCGAACGAACGCTGCAATTCACCGAAGCGGCTGCACAGCACGATCGCCTGCCCCTCGTAAGGCAACCCGGGCCGGGACAACGCATGGAGCGCGGCACGCCCCATCGTCCCGGCGCGGCGACGCAAAAGCGGCGGGATCTCCTTGACCGGCGGCGGCGCGCCCGCCATCTCCGCCAGCGCCGCCGCATCGGAACACGCCCATTCCCGCCACGCCGAAAGCGTCTCGCAGCTCGGCATCCAGGCCGTCCAATTCCGCAGGCTCAATCCGGACATAAGATATGAAACAAACAATGCAGGAAAACGACAGGCGGCGTGGAACCCCTCCACACCACCTCAAGACAGGACAAAAAAACCTTCCCCGGACGAAAACCCGCCCCGATGGCATTCCAGGCATCCGGCGGGCATCGACGCGAAGGCTCATTTCACGATGGCGGCCTTCCCTTTCATCACCACCCCGGCCATGATGGCCCCGGCATGACATTCAAACTTCTCGGGATCCCCGTATTCTTTCTTGTCGTAGAAACTCACCATGTCGACCACGGCATTGGCGCCATGGCGTTTCGCATTGTTCTGGAAGGAAATCAACACGGAGCGCAACGCCCATTCGCAGGCGGTTTCATCGCTCTTGTTGGCCGCATTCGTCTTTTTGTTGGCCGTGGCTTCCGGGAACGTCTGACTGATCTTGCCCGGAACGCGCTGCCCCTTCAGGTAGAATTTGACCGAACCATCGAGTTGCCCATCGGCAAGCGCCTGATCGACAACCATCTGAAAATCCAGGAAATGCGCCGTATCTCGCGCCAGGCTGACTGCGGGCAGGCACAACATGGCGGCAAACGGCAAGGCAAGCAGGCTCTTTTTCATCATGGATCCTCTTTCAAGTGAAAACCGGTCGATTCTGTCAGAAACGCACGTAACGCACAACATTGACCATCAATGACCATCACGCGGGAAAGGCTTGATAACATCCGGAATCCCCGTGCCCCCACGCCCCGGACGGCCCGTCCTCCCGAATCGAAATGCCATGACGCCCCCCCCTTCTCCCCGCCTCCTGCGCCACCCCGTCCACCTGGTCTCGCTCGGCTTCGGCTCCGGCCTGTCGCCGGTCGCTCCCGGCACCGTCGGCACGCTGGCCGCATGGCTGCTCTACCCGCTCCTGCGCGCGCCATTCTCGGAAGCGGTGTTCCTGGCGCTGCTCGTCATCTGTTTCGTGGCCGGCGTTTTCGCCACCGGGCGCACCGGGCAGGCGCTCGGCGTTCCCGACCACGGCGCGATCGTCTGGGACGAGATGGTGGCGACATG
>JAIRMN010000065.1 GCA_031258715.1 Zoogloeaceae bacterium | reverse complement strand
CCCGGTTCCAGCCAGCGCAGCGGCGTGATCTGGGCCGGATCGTCGCCGGCGCGGGCATGGCGGTATACGTCGGCGCTGTAAGTGCGCGCGCAGATCCCGCGCAGATCGGCGGCGGGAATGTCGCCGATGAAGCGCGACAGAATCTCGAATGCCAGATCGGCATACGAGAGCCCGCGCCAGGCGTCGAGTTCGGCGGGGCCGACGGCGGGATAGGATGCCGGCAGATACAGCCCGCCATCCGGAGCCAGTCCGCCGAGAAGGATGTCGCAGAATTCGGATCTGGCGCAATGGCCACGGGTGGAGATGTACTTCACGGTCAATAAATCCTCGAATGCCGAAAAAAGCGCGGCGATGGCGCGAGCGGGAAAAGCGGGAGTCTACCCAAAGCCACGGCAAAAGGCTTTGCTGATGTGTGGAGGAAATGCACCATCAAAATTGATGATTACGATGCTGCCGAGAAGGAACCGCAGGCTTTGCGCAGGGTTCTCCAAGCAACTGCCATCGTTGCTTCAAGACGGATGATCGGTTACGAAGAGGCGTTTTCATCGGTCTCCGAAGCCTGCACCCGCAAGACAGCGTCACATGTGATACAAGCCAGGATATCTCTGGCGCCAGGCGCCGGGGAGCAGCGAATGCCGGAATCCGCCGCCTGCCGGGACATCAGAAGACACGGGCGCCTCGTTGCCAGACCTGCCGGATGACAGGGTGCTCCCGGTGCATCCGCGCCTGGATCAGATCGGCGCGCAGACCGGGCCTGATTTCGCCGCGGTCGGCGAGGCCGACGGTTTGCGCGGGCGTCCTGCTCACGGCGTTGATGGCGCGGGGGAGCGAATAGCCGGGCATTTCAGCCAACTTGACGGCGGCGTGCAACAGGCTGGCGGGGTAATAGTCGCTGGAGAGCATGTCGAGGACGCCTTCCCCGGCCAGCACGCTGGCTGAAACATTGCCCGAATGGGAAAGGCCGCGGATGAGATTGGGCGCGCCCATCATGACTTTCAGCCCCTTCCGGTGCGAGGCCCTGGCTGCTTCCAGGGTGGTCGGGAATTCGGCGATCGCCATGCCCAGCGCGGCGGATTCTTCCGCGTGCGCGGCGGTCGCGTCGTCGTGGCTGGCGAGCGGCAGGCGGCGGGAAAGGCAGCGCGCGGCAATGGCCTTGCGCTGGCGGGCGCTGTGCAATTCGGCCTTTTGGCGCTGAACCACCGTCAGCTCGTCCATTTCCGTCTCGCTCAGGCCGTACTTTCCCATGTAGTAGAGGCGGTATTTGTCGAGACTGGCGAACTGCCGCTGGCCGGGCGAGTGATCCATGATGGAGACGAGCGACAGGCGCGGATGCTCGAAAAGGCGCTCGAAAAGCGCCAGCGTCTCCGGGTGCACGACCTCGCACCGCAAATGCAGGCGATGCTCCGCGCGCATGAACCCGTGCGCCTCGGCCTTGTCGACCGCTTCGACCATGGGCAGGAGATTGGCGAGACGCTGGCTGCGGACGTGGATTTCGCCCACGGAGATCGCGTCGAAAACCGTGGTGATGCCGGAGGCGACGATCTGCGCGTCGTGGGTGAGCGCGGCGGACAGCGGGGGCCAGTCGACGCCGGGGCGCGGCGCCATGTATTTTTCCAGATTGTCGGTGTGCAGTTCGACGAGACCGGGCAGCAGGTAGTCGCCTTCCATGTCCTGCGCGAGCGGCAGGGCGCTGGGGCTGGCGTCGAGATCGACGATCCTGCCGTCCCGGATTGCCAGCGAGCCTTTCATGGTCTCCTCCGCGGTGACGATGCGGGCGTTGGTCAGGATGATTTCACGTGACATGGGCTCTCTCTTTTTCGTCTTTCATGTACAAAAGGCGGCTGGCTACCGCGTCGCGCGCGTGGGCGTCATGGAAGATGCCGACGATGGCGCTGCCTGCCGCCTTGGCTTCCTCGATCAGCTCCAGCACAATCTGGCGGTTTTTGCCATCCAGGGAGGCCGTCGGCTCGTCGAGCAGGAGCACGGGCCAGAAGACCATGAAGCTCCTGGCGATGTTGATGCGCTGCTGCTCGCCGCCGGAAAAGGTGCCCGGCGCCAGAGACCACAGTTTCTCCGGGATGTCGAGGCGAACGAGGAGCGCCTCGGCCTTCGCCTGCGCGACTTCTTTCGCGTAGCCGCGCAAGAGCGCCGGTTCCATGATCACGTCGAGCGCCGTGACGCGCGGGATGACCCGCAGGAACTGGCTGACATAGCCCAGCGTATGCCGCCGCGCCGCCAGGACGCACCGGGGGTCGGCACCGGCCAGTTCGATCCAGCCCGTTTCCTGGCGCAGGCGGATGCTGCCGCCGGAAGCCAGATAGTTGCCATAAAGAATGCGCAGAAGCGTGGATTTGCCTGTTCCGGAAGGGCCGGAAAGAACGAGGCATTCGCCCGGGAAAACCGCGAAGCTGATGTCCCTCAGCACCTCGATCACGGTGTCGCGCGGCTGGCGCAGGACGAATGTCTTGGCGAGACCGGAAACCTTGAGAATCGCGTCCATGGCATCAAACCTGGAGGATGGAAGAAACCAGCAACTGGGTGTAGGGATGCTGCGGATCGTCCAGGATCTGGTCGGTCAACCCCGACTCGACGATCCGGGAGCGGCGCATGACCATGAGCCGGTCAGCCAGAAGGCGTGCCACCGCGAGATCGTGCGTGACCAGGATGACGGAAAGATCGAATTCGCGCACGAGGTTCCTGAGCAAATCCAGGATGCGCGCCTGCACGGAAACATCCAGCCCGCCGGTCGGCTCGTCCATGAACACGAGACGGGGACCGGAGACGAGATTGCGCGCGATTTGCAGGCGCTGCCGCATGCCGCCGGAAAAAGTCTCCGGCGTATCGTCGATGCGGGCGGCGTCGATTTCCACATGGCGCAGCCATTCGAGCGCGCACTGGCGCAAGCGGCCATAGTGGCGCGCCCCTTGCGCCATCAGGCGCTCGCCGATATTGGCCCCGGCGGAAACCGACATGCGCAGGCCATCGCGCGGATTTTGCTCGACGAATCCCCATTGGGTGCGCAACAGGGCGCGGCGGCGGCCTTCTCCGGCCGCGTACAGATCCAGCCAGTCCGCGCCGTCCCGGTAGCGCACCCTGCCCCGATCAGGCGGCAGGCGTCCTGAAAGCGTGGAGAGCAGAGTCGATTTTCCCGAACCGGATTCGCCCACCAGCCCCAGCACCTCGCCGGGATAAAGCGTAAATGAAACCTCCTGGCAACCCTGTTCCGGGCCGAACAGACGGCAAACGTCATCGACTTGCAGCAGGGGTCGCGCTTTTTCCCCGGACAGCGCCCTGGCTGGAACCTCCAACTGGGAAGCAGCACCTGGCTGCGCGTCGCGCAAACGCACGTTCATGCCGCCGCCTCCCGCGCCTTTACGCGCGCCTGGCAATAATCCGTATCGGAACAAACATGGCGACGGGTGCCCGCATCGTCGACGATCAACTCGTCGAGATAGCTCTCCGTGCTGCCGCAGATGGCGCAGGCGGCCTCCGGGCGCTGGATCTCGAAAGGGTAATCCTCGAAATCGAGGCTGACGACTTCGGTATGGGGCGGCAGCGCGTACAAGCGCCTTTCGCGTCCCGCGCCAAAGAGCATGAGCGCCGGACTCATGTGCAGCCTGGGATTGTCGAAACGGGGAATCGGCGAGGGATCCATCACGTATCGGCCATTGACCTCCACCGGATAGGCATAGCATGTAGCGATATGCCCGTGCCGCACGATATCCTCGTACAACTTGACATGCATGACGCCATAATCGCTCAGCGCGTGCAGGGTGGCGGTCTCCGTCTCCGAAGGCTCGATGAAGCGCAACGGCTCCGGGATCGGCACCTGGAACACCATGATCTGCCCAGGTTCGAGCGGCGTCTCCGGGATGCGGTGGCGCGTCTGGACGATCGTCGCCTCGCGGGTACGGGTAGTGCTGGCAATGCCGGCGACGCGCTCGAAGAACTGCCGGATGGAAACGGCGTTGGTCGTGTCGTCCGCGCCCTGGTCGATGACCTTCAGCACGTCTTCCGGGGTAATGAGAGAAGCCGTCACCTGGATGCCGCCCGTTCCCCAACCGTAGGGCAAGGGCATCTCCCGGCCACCGAAGGGCACCTGGAAACCCGGAATGGCAACCGCCTTCAACAGCCCCCGGCGAATCATGCGTTTGCTTCCCTCGTCCAGGTAAGCGAAGTTATAGCCCGGCTGCGGCGTTTCGGACATGTTCGCCATCCATTCGTCTCCCATGAATGTCATGGAAACGGACTTTACGGAAAGTTTATGTCACCCCAATGACAGCCGGAAACCGGCGCCAGGCGAGCGGCAAACCCGACTCCCGCCAAGGCGACGCCGCCGCCCACGGCCTCATCGTCCAAGGCTCGAACACCATCCTCACCGATCGGGGGGCGATCAGGGATGAGAAGGCGTCTATAGCGGACTGGCTCTGGCTCTGCACGGCGATCCAGGCACCCGGCGTTCCGCGCCAGGACGCCCCGGCGGGCGCTATCGCCGGCTCCGGTCGCGGCGCAGTTTGCGCACCAGGCCGAGTTCCGACTGGAAATCGACGTAGTGCGGCAATTTCAGGTGCGAGAGGAAACCGGAGGCTTCGACGCTGTCGCAGTGCGCGAGCACGAATTCTTCCCGCTGGGCGGGGGCGCTGGCTTCTTCGCCGTATTCCCTGGCCAGAAGCGCGCGGTCGACCAGAGCCATCGCCATCGCTTTTCTTTCCGCGCTGCCGAACGCGAGGCCATAGCCACGGGTGAATTGCGGCGGAACTTCGCGGCTGCCGGTGAATTGGTTGACCATTTCGCATTCGCTGATTTCGATTTCGCCTATCGGCACACAGAATCCCAGTTCTTCGGCTTCCAGCCAGACATCGACTTTTCCGACGCGGATTTCCCCGGCGAAGGGGTGATTGCGGCCATAGCCGCGCTGCGTGGAATAGCCCAGGGCGAGCAAGAATCCTTCGTCCCCGCGCGCCAGGATCTGCAAGCGTTCCGCGCGCGAAGCGGGAAAAGCGAGCGGTTCGCGGGTGATGTCGGGCGGCGGTTCATTTTCCGCGCGCGCCCTTTCTTCTCCGACCAGTCCCTCCCGCGCGAGCAATGCCATGATGTGCGGGCAGGCGTCCGCCCGCGCCGGGGCGCTTTCGGGCGGCTTTGGGGCTTCTTGTTCAGCCAGCAGGGCAAAATCCAGGAGACGGTGCGTGTAGTCGAAGGTCGCGCCCAGTTGCTGGCCGCCGGGAATGTCCTTGTAGGTGGCCGAAATGCGCCGCTCGATGCGCATCGCGCCGGTATCGAGCGGACGGCTGGCGCAAAAGCGCGGCAGGGTGGCGCGATAGGCGCGCAGGAGAAAGATGGCCTCGACCGTATCGCCCGCCGCCTGTTTCAGCGCCAGCGCCGCCAGTTCGGCGTCATGGAGCGCGCCCTCGCACATGACGCGCGCCACCCCCAGGAACATCTGCTCCCGGATTTGCGTGACGGAAAGCTCGGGCCGCGCGGTATTTCCGCGACGCTTGTGGGCAAGCAGGCAGTGCGCGTTCCGGATCGCCTGCTCGCCGCCCTTGACCGCGACATACATCGTGAAAACTCCTTTTCCGGGCCTGGTCCGGGATCAGGCCGCAAGCGGGGAACGCGCAAGACCCAGGTATTCCGCCCGTGTCGTGCGCGGCAATCCCATCAGGCGCGATTGCGCGGTGAAGAACATGTCCAGGCCAAGCGGAAAGGCGTTGCGACGCGCCCGCTCTTCCCAGAATGCCGCGGCAAGCGGCAAGAAGACCTGCCGTTCCCGCAGGATGCCTGGGCCGCGCCAGCGCGTCGGCGCGCCGCCTGCCAGATCCGGCAACGAGACGATGAGCGTGGAGGACAAATCCGGCCTCCTGGCTTCGCCCGCGTTGAATTCCCGCAGCTCGAGGGCGTCCTCGCCGTCGAGCACGGCAAAGGCGGCCTCGTGGCGATGCGCCGTCATCGGGCAATTGCAGTGAAAGGCGAGATTGGCGCGCAGCGCCGGATGGTCGAGGCGGGGCGAAATCCATACCGGCGTGTTGGCGTCCGCAAGGCAAAGGAGCAAGGCGGAAGCCGCGCCCGGCAGGGCGGCAAACCTGGGCGTCGCCGCAGCCAGTTCTTGTGGGCGTCCCGGTTCGCTCATGGCCCTGAGCGCGGCGCGAAAGACGCGCGCCGCGTCCATGACCGGGTCGCCGAATCCCGCTTCGAGCAGCGCGTCAGGGTTGCCCGTCATCAGTTCGTTTCCCGTGAATGTCCATGGGGCGGACTTTACGGAAGCGCCGTGACAGTCCGATGACAGGCGCTCAGCCGGCATCGTTTTCTCCGCGCAGCAGGGTGAAAAAATCGACGCGCGTGCCGGCCAGGCGTCTTGCCGCTTCCGCCTGGCGCGATTGCCGCAGGGCGTCGAGCGATTCGACGATCTGGCGCACCCATGACCGATGGCGCGCGCCCTGCAAATGGGCGTCCGCCAGCGCGGCCAGTTCGGCGTGTGTCTTGTCGCGTCCGGCGATGTAGCTGTAGCCGACGCAGTTCTCATCGTTCCTGACGACGCAGCGCGTCACGGTCATCTCCCCCAGGTTGAAGGGCGCGCCGGTCGCGCCCATGCGGCCGCGCACCAGCACCATGCCGATTTCCGGGGGACGGATGAATTGGTGGGAAGCCGCTTTCAGCTTTGCCGCGAACGGCAGGAGATCGGCAATGTCCGCGTGAGCCAGGGTGTACATCCATTGCTGGCGCGCCTGGATTTCGGGCGGGAGGGCTTTTGGGGAAGGGGGTTCGTGTGTGTTCATGGGCGGGAAGATCAGATGAAGCGTTTGCGCACCGCCTGCGAGGCCATGTCCAGAAGGCTGACGGTGACGATGATGGCGATCATCATGGCGCTGGTTTGCGGAAACTGGAAACCGCGCACCGATTCCCAGAGGATGACGCCGATGCCACCCGCGCCGACCATGCCGACGACGGTGGCCGAACGGACGTTCGACTCGAAGCGGTAAAGCGAATAGGAAATCCATAAAGGCGCGACCTGTGGAATGACGCCGAAAACGATTTCCTGCAAGGCGCTGGCGCCGGTCGCGCGCACGCCTTCCACCGGGCCGGGGTCGATGGTCTCCACCGCTTCGGCAAAAAGTTTCGCCAATACGCCCGTGGTGTGGACAAAGAGCGCCAACACCCCTGGGAAAGGCCCCAAGCCGACGGCGGCGACGAAGACCATGGCAAATACCATTTCATTGATGGAGCGCAAGGTGTCCATCGCGCGGCGCACCGGATGCCGTATCCACCACGGCGCGATGTTTTCGGCGCTCAGCAACCCCAATGGAATCGCGCAGACAATCGCCAGCAGGGTTCCCCAGACGGCGATGTGCAGCGTGACCAGCATTTCTTCCAGATAAAGCCGCCAGTCCTTGAAATCGGGCGGGAAAAAATCCCGCGCCAGCGCCGCCATGTTGCCCGCGTCGCGGATCAAATGTCCTGGCGCCATTTCCGCGCCTCGCCACGACCAGGACAGCAGCGCCAGGGCAAGCCCCCAGCCGAAGAACGCAAGCCACGGCTTTGGGGCGCTGCCTGAGTTTTCCGCGCGGGGCGTTTGCGGAAATGGGGGCGATGGCGGGGGCACGGCGCTCATGGCGCTCGTCATTTCCGCGCCAGTTCCAGTTCTTTCATGCGCCGGTCGAGCTTCGCCAGTTCGTCACCGATCTTTTCGAGACGGCTGGCTTTCTCTTTTTCCGACAAGCTTTCATCCGCCTTGACGATGGCCTGTTGCTTGAAAAGTTCGAGTTGCCGGATGGGCAAAAGCTGGTCGTTGTCGGAAACCTTGAAGGGCGCCCATTGCAAGGCAGCCAGGATTTTCTTTTCCGCCTCGTTCCTGCCGTAGCCAAAGAGGAAATCCTTCAGGATTTTCCGGGTCCCGGCGTCGAGATTCTTGCGCATCACTATCGGATCGGAGGGGATCAGGGGGGATTTCCAGATAATCTTCAATTGCCGATACTTTTCGGGTGAAGTGACCTTGATGCGCTGGAGGACTTCCGTATTGCCGGTCGCAATATCAATCTGTCTGGTGGCGACCGCCAGCGCGTTGATTTCGTGGCTGCCGTTCAGGGTACGCCTGAAAATCTTCTTGGGATCCACGCCGTTTCGCGCAAAGACATAGTAGCCAGGCACCAGGAACCCGGAAGTCGAATTGGGGTCGCCATTGCCAAAGGCAATATCCCTGGCATTTTTCAGCACGTCTTCCACGTTGTTGTAGGGGGAATCCCGGTGCGCGAGCAATACGCTCCAGTATCCCGCGTCCCCGTTGACGGCAACGGTCTGCGCGATGACTTCCCCGCCCGCGCGGTCGACCACTTCCATCGCGCCCTTGTTGCCCAGCCAGGCGATGTCGACTTTGCCAAAGCGTATTCCCTGGATGATTCCAGCATAGTCGGAGGCAAAGAACGCTTTCACTTCCCGTCCCGTCTGGCGGCCCATGTCCGCGAGGAAAGGCTCCCAGACGGTGCGCAGGTTCTGCGAAGTTTCCGTGGACATGATGCCGAAATTGATTTCCCTCGGCGTCTGCGCTCCCGCGGGAAAGGCAAGGCACAAGGCGACAAGACCCAGGAATCCCAGGGCGGAATCGAACAGGTGACGCATGATGGTTCTCCTCGTGGAAAAGGTTTCAGCGGGAAGCCGCCCGCGGGACGCGCATGTTTGCGGGGGGGCTGGCTTCGCCGGGGCGGATGCCGGCGTCTTCGGTTGCGGCGCCGTAGATTTCAGCCAGATGCCGCTCGCTCAGGATGCTGGTCGGGCCGTTGTAGTGGATGCGCCCCTGTTTCAGGGCGACGGTGCGCGGGCAATAGCGGCGGGCGTATTCCACCTGGTGCAGCGTGACCAGGACGGTGGCGCCGTCCTGGGCATTGATGTCCAGGAGCAGATCCATGACTTTCCGGGCCGACGCCGGATCCAGGGACGCGACGGGTTCATCGGCCAGGATGATCTCCGCCCGCTGCGCGAGCGTCCGGGCGATGGCCACGCGCTGCTGCTGCCCACCGGAGAGGGTGGAAGCCCGCCGGTCGGCATATTCCGCCATCCCGACCCGTTCCAGCGCGCCCAGGGCCTGTCGGCGCTCGGCTTCGGAAAACAGGCCGCACACCCCGCGCCAGCGGGGAATCCTGCCCAGCGACCCCAGAAGCACGTTGCCGATCACGCTCATGCGGCCGACCAAGTTGAATTGCTGGAAGATGTACCCGATCCGCGCGCGATGCCGCCGTATGCGCCGGTTCAGGCGACCGTCGCATTGAATGGCGTTACCCAGCACATCCACGCGACTCATGCCGCCGTGGCGCGCGCCCGCGTCGCCGTGCGTCAACCCGGCGAGATGCCGCAAGAGGGTCGACTTGCCCGAACCCGAAGAGCCGATCAGGGCCACCATTTCGCCCTGCCCGATGTGAAGCGACAGATCGAAGAGCACCTGCCTTGCTCCAAAACTCTTGTTGAGACCGAAAATACTGACCACATTGCCCGCTGTCATTTCTTGTCCCCCGTGAATGTCACGGAAGCGGACTTTACGGAAGATTCATGACAATCCAGTGACGGGCGGACGGTTTTCGCGCCGCGTGCCGTCGGGGCCCGGCCGGGGGGACTCGGGGCGGCGGTTGCAGCACGGCCGCGGTCATTGCGGCGCGAAGCCGAAGGCGCGGTCGCTGCAATGACGGGGGGCGATTTCCAGTCGAAACCTTTCTGCTTTCCCTTGCTGCCGAAGCGTTCGCCGGGACAGGCAGCGCATGGATTCGCCGGACGACATCCGGTTTGGGGGCGCCGTCTGAATTCCGCAACTACGCGCGAAATGACTGGGGGTTGTTTTGAGGGGTCACGGGGGTTCGCTTTTGGGGTTCGCTTCAGGCTTCGCGTGAAATCCCCACCCTGTCATTCCGCGCGAAGTCGCGGAATCTACACACCGCATGGATTCCGCAACTACGCGCGGAATGACAGTCAGGGGCGCTTGCGCGCCCTTTGACAAACACAAACAGGGTTGTGCGCATGAGTGGCGTTGTTCTACCCGAAATTAGGCGGCATTTCCCGGCGGATCATTCGTTGCCGCTTTCTCTTTCGGTTTGTTGCCGAGCCATTCCCAATACCCCGACCCCATGTGGGAAAACGCCAGGTTGATGCCTCGCAGTCGGTTGAGCCAGCCACGGGCGGGGCGCTGGTAGGCGGTTTCGGGCATGGGGTGGCCTTGGTCGAGCAGGCATTCCTGGCCAGTGTCGACGCAGCGCCATAGGCCGCTGCGCGGGCAGGGGTCGCCAGTGGAGGCGTGGCGGGCCGGGGGCGGCGGTTTGGGCGCTTCGGCCTTGGGTTCGGGCGGGGGCGGCAGTCTGTAGCCGGTGGCGGGGTCGAGACCCTTTTCGCGCGCCATCTCGGCAATGCGCTCTTCACTGGGCAGGGGCGGCGGGATGCCTTTGTCCCACTCTTTCAGCCATTTGATCTGGCCGTCCCACGGGGGAGCTTGGCCGGGGGTAAAGGGACGATTTCGTCTATTTCGTCTACGGTGGGTTGCAGGTAGGAGGCTTTGCCAAGAATGTCGCTCAGGGCTTCGTAACGGCGGGAACGTTCTTCGTCTTTTTTGAGGCCGAGGTAAAAGGCATCATTATCTGACAAAATACCACTAAATGAATTTTCCAATTTATATGCACAAGCATCACTTCCTGCTTTAACTCCTAATTGGAAAAACTCCAACGCTTCTTCAAAAGTAGCGTTACCAACTTTTCTAACGAGTCTTTTGCAAAACGCATCCCCAAAACAACTCCTGAGCCCCGAGCGCGAGCATTGAGAGGACGATTTTGCTTCAACGCTCCCTGGTCAAGCATCAGGCGCGCGCGATTTATGCCATACAAGTCATTTTCATTCAATACTTCCCCCCTCACGCGGTAGGCGCGGGGATTTTGCGCCGCGAAAGGGAAAAAGAAGCGCCTGCTCAACAAAGCAGGCACATCAATTGATCCACGCTCAGAGGGTGTTTTCAAAACGCGAACAATATGCTATATTAATTATTGGATTGTTTATTTCTGGGGCAAGGAAATGAGAAGAGGTCGTCCGGCGAAGCTTGGAGAAGGAGAACGCATGCGG
>JAIRMN010000063.1 GCA_031258715.1 Zoogloeaceae bacterium | reverse complement strand
CATGCGCCAAGGCGTTTTCATTGGCGAAAACCCCCCGCGACGCCGGGGAAGCAACCGGCAAAACCGCGCCGGTCGCGGGCAGGACGAAACGGCTCCCCACGGCCCGCGCCGGGAACAGGGAAAGGGGAAAGCGGGAACTTTCCCCGTCATGACCGTAAACAGTATCCATTTCCATCGCCGTTATCTCATTGCCGTAACAATATATCATGCGGGGGAAAAAAAGCAAAACCGTCGGAAAATTCGAGAAGCGGCAAAAATCGCTTTACACGACTCCGATCGCGCCGGAGCGCCGGGCAATCCCCTCTTCCGTCCGCTGGCCGCCACCCGTGAGGATGGCTTTTTGCCGGAAGCGGCGGGCGAAGGCGAGGGCGGCGGCGAGGGGCAGTCCGGGGACGAAGAGGCTGGCTTCCGGCGGCCAGGCGCGGCGGCCAGGAAGGGACTGGTTCTCGCCCGCCAGGGAACGCCAGCCGCCTTGCCGGAGCGCGGCGCGCAGCCGGGATTGGGCGCGGCGGTTGTCGTTCCTGCCGCGCCGCGTGGATTCGGGATTCCAGGCCGTCAACAGCGCCCAGCGCGATTGGCGGGGAAAGGCAAGCGCCAGTTCCGGCGCAACCTGGCCGACGCGCAGGACGAGGACATCGGCGCGGCCGCCACGCAAGGTCACGCGATAGGCCGTTTCCCGGTAAGCGCGCCGCAGCGCGGACGGCAGGGGCGGCAAGGTTACGCGCAGGCAGGGCGTCAGGGCCGCCGCGCGCATCTATGCCTCGTCTTCTTCCGGCAGGAACGGCGGGAGTATCCCGGCGCGGTCTCCCGCGTCCGCGTCCGGCAGCGCCTCCACGTTTTTCAGGCAACGAGTGAGGACACGGGTGCGGACTTCGGCCTTGTCGATGCTGCTGCTGGCCTCTTCCAGTTTCTTGCGGGTGTGCGCCAGCGCCGCGCCGAATTTGTCGAATTCGTTTTTGACCGCGCCCAGCACCGCCCAGACTTCCGATGAACGCCGCTCGATCGCCAGTGTGCGAAAACCCATCTGCAAACTGTTCAAAAGCGCGGCCAGCGTGGTCGGCCCGGCCAGCGTGACCCGCCATTGCCGTTGCAGCGCGTCGGCCAGTCCCGGACGGCGCAGGGCTTCGGCATACAGACCCTCGACGGGCAGGTAAAGAATGGCAAAATCCGTGGTGGCCGGGGGCGCGACATACTTTTCATGGATGCGCCGGGCTTCCCCCTTGAGCCGGTTTTCCAGTGAACGGGACGCCGTTTCCATGCCCGCCGTATCCCCGCTTTCCTGCGCGTCCAGGAGACGCTGATAGTCTTCCAGCGGAAACTTGGCGTCTATGGGCAGCCAGACCACGCGCTTTTCCGCGTCCATCTCCTTGCCGGGCAGGCAGATGGCGAATTCCACGCGCTCGTTGCTTTCCGGGCGCGTGGCGACATTGGCCGCATATTGGTCGGCGGTCAGCATTTCCTCCAAAAGCCGTCCCAACTGGATTTCACCCCAGCCGCCGCGCGTCTTGACATTGGTCAGCACCCGCCGGAGATCGCCGACGCCGGCGGCCAGCGTCTGCATTTCGCCCAGGCCGCGATGCACCTGCTCCAGCCGTTCGCTTACCAGCCGGAAAGATTCGCCCAAACGCTGTTCCAGCGTGGCGTGGAGCTTTTCATCCACCGTGCGCCGCATTTCGTCGAGCTTGCCCGCGTTTTCGGCTTGCAGGGCCTGAAGGCGGCTTTCCACGGCGGCGCGCAGTTGCTCGAAACGAACATCCAGCCCCTTGGCGGCGCGCGAAAGCTCCTGCGCGAAAGCTTCCTGCCGCTCGCCCTGCGCCTGCCCCAGTTGTCCGACCAGTTGCCCCAGATGCTGGCCGAGATTCTGGAACAGATGATTCTGCGCCCGCGCCCGCTCTTCCCGCTCACGCGCCGCTTGTTCGGCGGCTTCCCGCCGGTTGCCCGCCATTTCGCCGCGCCATTCGCGTTCGAGCCGCTCAAGCCCAGCCGTCAGGCTTTGTTGCAAATCCCTCAACGCTGTCTCCGGCGCGGAATCGTTCCGTTTCGGGCGCAGGCAAAGCGCCAGCAGCGCAACGAACAGCAGGCATTGCAAAATGAGCAAGGCGGCATTCATCGGAGGTCAATCGCCAAAATAGCTGCGCGCTTCTTCGAAGCGGCTTTTGTAATAACGGTCTTCCAGGCTGTCGATACGCACCGCGCCATTGCTGGAAGGCGCGTGCACGAAACGCAGGTCGCCAATATAGACCGCCACATGCGAACGTGGACGGTTCAGGGTATTGAAAAACAAGAGGTCGCCGGGACGGATTCGTCCGGGAGAGACGGCGCGTCCCTTCTTCGCCATGTCGGCGGCGCTGCCGCTCAGGACGTATTGCGCCGCCTGACGGTAGATATGACTGACCATGCCCGAACAATCCAGCCCCGCCTCCGGATTCTTGCCGCCATAACGATACCCGACGCCAATCAGCCCCAGCGCATACATCACCACCTCGCGCCCGGCGGACGTGGCTTCCAGGTTGCGCGCAAACGCCGTGGCCTCGACAGGCGCAACCGGCTTTTCACGCAGGGGCGCGCCGCCACAGGCCGCAAGCGGCAGCGCGAGCAGCAGCGCGCCCCACCGCCCTGTCCGTGTCGTCCGTCTGGAATTTTCCCGTCGCGTCACCCTGTCTATCCTGTCGTCCATTGTCCGTTTTCCGTTGAACCGGGCGGAGTATCGCCTGTCCTCCGGATTTTTGAAAGCCACCGCCATCCAAGCGTCAGGGATCGGGAGTCCGGCATCAGAAAAGCCCACCCCGCCATTCCCAGGCGCGAAGCGCCGGTAACTCCCCTGTCCTCCGTCCACTATCCCCCGATCGCGGCAATCCAGCCGGCCTTTATTCGCCGCCTTCGGCGTTTTCGATGGCGCATCTGTCGTATGGATTGCCCTTGCTGGCCGCAAAGCCGCCTCGCCGCGCGCCGGAGAATGACGGGGCGGGGTTTTCTCCGATGCCTGAACCTTGATTCTTGGTTCCTGATTCCCGATACCTGATATATAATCGCGGGCTTTTCACCTTGCCCCACTGGAAAAGCATGACCGGGGGGCTTTTGCCATAAGGAGTGTTCATGCGCCATTACGAAATTGTCTTTATTGTCCATCCGGACCAAAGTGAGCAGGTGCCGGCGATGGTGGAACGCTATCGCGCCCTCATTACCGGGCGGGGCGGGCAGATTCACCGGCTGGAGGATTGGGGGCGGCGGCAACTGGCTTATGCCATCGAGAAAATCCACAAGGCGCATTACGTGCTGATGAATATCGAATGCGACAGCGAAACGCTGGCGGAACTGGAGCATGGCTTCAAGTTCAACGACGCTGTGCTGCGCAGCCTCATCGTCAAGATGAAACACGCGATCACGACGCTTTCACCCATGATGAAGGACGACAAGTCCAGATCCATGCTGGCGGAAGAAGAGGCTGAAGCTGAAGCTGAAGCCGAGGCCGAAACCGAAACCGCGGCGACGGCGGAGGAAACGGCGGCGGAGGTTGCTCTCCCCGTTGACGCGGAATCCCGATGACGAGCGCGTCGAGGTTTTTCCCCTGAACCAGCTTCGAATCACCGGGCAACTGGCGGAAAAAAAGCCGCTGCGTTACACCCCGGCGGGGATTCCGGTTGCCGAAGGACGTCTCCTGCACCAGTCGGAGCAGGCGGAGGCCGGAACGCCTCGCCAGACGGCCTGCGCAATGCCCGTGCTGGCGATGGGCGAAACGGCCAACTGGCTGAACGCGACGCCCCTGGGCGTCGAAGTCCGGATTTCCGGATTCCTGGCCGCGAAAAGCCGCAACAGCAAAACACTCGTATTACACGTGCAAACGATTGATTTTTTGGAAGGAAAAGAAAATGGCTCGATTCTTCAAGAAGAAGGAAGATGACAAGAAAAAACGGCGCGGCGGCGGACTCTTCAAACGCCGCAAATTCTGCCGTTTCACCGCCGAAAAGGTGGAACAGATCGACTACAAGGATGTGGAAGTCCTGAAGGAATACATCCAGGAAAACGCCAAGATCATGCCGGCGCGACTGACCGGCACCAAGGCGGGCTACCAGCGTCAGTTGTCCATCGCCATCAAGCGCGCCCGTTTCCTGGCGCTCTTGCCCTACACCGACAACCACCAGTAAGGAGCGGCCTCATGCAAATCATCCTGCTCGAAAAAGTCGCCAACCTTGGGGATCTCGGCGAAGTGGTCAAGGTAAAGGACGGCTATGCCCGTAATTTCCTGATTCCGCAAAAAAAGGCCAAACGCGCCACGCCCGCCGCGCTGGCCGAGTTTGAGGCGCGTCGCGCCGAACTGGAAAAAGCCCAGGCCGAAAAACTCGCCGCCGCCCAGTCCGTCGCCGGAAAGCTGGAAGGCATTGGCCTCACCATCGTCCGGAAATCCGCGATGGATGGCCGCCTCTTCGGTTCCGTCACCCATCACGACATCGCGGAGGCCCTGCTGGCGCTCGGCTTCACCGTCGACAAGGGACATGTGCGCATGCCCGGCGGTCCCTTGAAGACGACCGGCGAATTCCCGCTGGAAATCGTGCTGCATACCGACGTGGTGGCAACGGTCAATGTGACGGTGGCGGGCGAATAAGCCGCCCGGAACAAGCCTTCGTTCGCGCATGAAACCCCGTTCGTCCTGTACGCGCGGGGTTTTTTATCGCAAAATTTTCGCGTGCCGCCGCGCTGAGACGCCGCGCCTTTGAACCCTTCTGATTCGATAATGTCCATGCCTGCCGATGATTCGCTGACCCCCGATCTTTTTGCCGCGCCGGATTCGCCGGAATCTTCCGGCGCGCCGCCGATGCCCCCCATGCCGCCGGACTTGTCCGCGCGCCTCCAGGAAGGGGACGACGGCGCGAACGTGTGGCTGCACGAATCCGCCCTGCGCGATTATCTGGAATACGCGGTGGCGGTGGTCAAGGGACGCGCCCTGCCGGACGTGCGGGACGGCATGAAACCGGTGCAACGGCGGGTGCTTTTCGCCATGCGGGAACTGGGGCTTTCCGCCGCCGCGAGACCCGTCAAGTCCGCGCGCGTGGTGGGCGATGTCATCGGCAAATACCATCCGCACGGCGACGCTTCCGCCTACGACGCGATGGTGCGCGTGGCGCAGCCCTTTACACTGCGTTATCCGCTGGTCGATGGGCAGGGCAATTTCGGATCGCGCGATGGCGACAATGCCGCCGCCATGCGCTATACGGAAGCGCGCCTGACGCCCATTGCCGACCTGTTGCTGGCGGAAATCGACGAGGGCACGGTGGATTTCCGGCCCAACTACGACGGCGCGTTCGAGGAACCGGTCTTTTTGCCGGCGCGTCTTCCCTTCGTCCTCCTGAACGGCGCTTCCGGCATTGCCGTGGGCATGGCAACGGAGATTCCGCCGCATAACATCGGGGAAGTCGCCGCCGCCGCCATCCATCTGTTGCGGCATCCGGAAGCGACGCAGGAAGACCTGCTCACGCGCCTCGCCGGTCCTGATTATCCCGGCGGCGGACAGATTATTTCGCCCGCCGCCGACATCGCCACCGCTTACCGCACGGGACGGGGCAGTCTCCGGGTGCGGGCGCGCCACGAAATCGAGGAACTGGCGCGCGGCGCGTGGCAGGTGGTATTTACGGAATTGCCGCCGGGCGTTTCTTCGGCAAGGGTGCAATCCGAAGTCGGCGCGATTGCCAATCCCCAGCCGCGCGCGGGCAAAAAGAACATCGAGCAATCCGCCGTTCAATTGAAGGCGCTGTTTGCCTCGCAACTGGACAAGATGCGGGATGAATCCGGCAAGGATGACGCGGTGCGGCTGGTGTTCGAACCCGCCAGCGCGCGGCAGAACCGCGAGGAATTCATCGCCCTCCTGTTGGCGCATACCAGCCTGGAAGTTTCCGCGCCGATCAATCTGGTGACGGTGGGGCTGGATGGCCGTCCCTGCCAGAAGCCGCTTGCGGAAATCTTGGGCGAATGGTGCCGTTTCCGCGTTCGCACCGTGGCGCGGCGGACCCGCTACCGCCTGGAAAAGACAGCGGAGCGCATCCACATCCTCGAAGGGCGGCACGTCGTCTTTCTGAATATCGACGCGGTGATTCGCCTCATCCGCGAATCGGACGACCCCAAGGCGGCGCTGGTCACGCGGTTTTCGCTTTCCGTACGGCAGGCGGAGGACATCCTGGAAATTCGCCTGCGCCAGTTGGCGCGACTGGAAGGCATCCGGATAGAACAGGAACTGGATCGGCTGCGCGCGGAACAGGCGACGCTGGAAGCGCTGCTCTCGGACGAATCCAGGCTCAAGAAGCAGGTGATCCGCGAAATCCGCGAAGACGCGCAACGCCACGCCGATCCCCGGCGTACCCTGATCCAGCCCGCGCTGGCGGCGTCGCGCGCCGAAGTCACCGCCATTGCCGACGAACCCGTTACCGTCATCGTCTCCGAAAAAGGCTGGGCCAGGGTGCGCCAGGGGCACGCGCTGGATTTGTCCGCCATCGCCTTCAAGGATGGCGACCGGATGGGCGTCGCCCATGAATGCCGTTCAGTGGACGCGCTGGCGATTCTCGCGGACGATGGCCGCGCCTACACGGTTGCCGTCGCGCAACTTCCCGATGGCCGCGGCATGGGCGCGCCGATCTCTTCCTTTGTGGACATGGGCGGCAGACGCATCGCGCACGTGCTGGCAGGAAGCGCGGAAAGCGAATGGCTGATCGCCAAAAGCTCCGGCTACGGCTTCATCTGCGCCCTTGCCGACCTGTTTTCACGCCAAAAAGCAGGCAAGGCCTTTCTTGCCGTGGAAGAAAACGCCCGCATCCTGCCGCCCGTTCCCATCTCCACGCCGGAAGCGTCCGCCGCCACAAAGCCCTGCCTGGCGGCGCTCTCCAGCGACGATCGCCTGCTGGTCTTCCCGCTGGAAGAGATGAAACGGCTTTCCGGCGGCAAGGGCGTCCGGATCATGGGCATCCGGGAGAATGAAGCCCTGGCGCAAGTCCTGGTCAGCCCCGTCCCGGTAGTCGGCGTTCGCGGCACATTCCGCAACCGGCCAAAGGAAATTCTTTCCGAATCCCGCCACTTCGGGAACCGCGCCCGTCGTGGCGCGGGACTTGGCCTCATCAGAGACCCCGCGATCTACTTGGCCGACTCACGGGAAATGCCCAAAGAAACGCTGCTGTGACATGGCGCGCCGCCGCGAGGGGGGAGTCATCCGGTAAGCCGGGTTCTGTACGGCGCTTTCGCGCCTGGCAGTCATTCCTCTAGGCCGCGCATTGCTGCGCGGCTCAAGCGACCTACCCGGAAGCGGCGCGGGCCGCGCCTTGTGCCTCCTTATTTGGTCTTGCTTCGGATGGGGTTTGCCATGCCGGTCCTGTTGCCAGTACCGCGGTAGGCGCTTACCCTGCCGTTTCACCCTTGCCTGATCTCCTCGCGGAGCCATCGGCGGTTTGTTTTCTGTGGCACTTTCCGTCGCCTTCGGCCTTTCCAGACCTTATAACGCCCGGTCGTTAACCGGCATCCCGCCCTGTGAAGCCCGGACTTTCCTCCCCCTGTCCGCGTATCACGACAGACAGGCAGCGACTGCCTGGACGACTCCCGGCGCAAATTATAGCCGGGAAACCCGGAAAATGCGCACGCCTCCCGCTCATTGGGAAGACAAGGGAGAGGCGTCAGGAGACAGAGGAAGTTACCGGCGCTTTGCGCCACGGATCAGGGATCTGGATTGCTTCGTCGCTTTGCTCCTGAGAATAACGGAGTAGTGTGCGTTCCAGGTCACGCCGCGCTTTTGACGAAGTAGCAGGTACGCTGTCTCCCGATTTCTGACATCCGACGCCTGATCGCGCCGCGATCGCAATAACGCTCCTCCCCTCGTCATTGCGAGGCGCGAAGCGACGAAGCGATCCGGATTCCTGAACCGCGGCTTGGCGCGCCGATGACTTTTCCGTCCTGTCCTCCGCCCCTCAGAACCGGTAATTCGCCCGAAGACTCCCCGTCACCCCTTCGCGCTTTCCGGTGTAGCCCTGAAGCCCGATCTCCAGCGTCAGCGGCTTCGCGGTGAGGGGGTTGAGGGTGAAGCCGGCTTCCAGCATGCCGGTATCGCCCGCAAGTTCGGGCGTCTCCAGGGGGTGGCCGTAGACGCTGGCCTTGGCCTTGCCGTTGTATTCATGTTCCCAGGCCGCGCCGAGGTAGAGGTTGCCGTTTGAGGTCACGGTTCGATTCCACCTTGCCCCCAGGCGGGCACGATGGGAATCTACCGCCTCGAACTTTACCGCTTCGCCGGTCGTGAGCCGCGCCGTATCCGAACCCTGACGGCTATAGAGGTATTGGCCGTAGAGCCTTAGCGTGGAAACGTCATTCAACTTCAAGACATAGCCCAGTCCGGCGTGGGCGCTGCTGTAGCGGGAATCGCTGTCGAAGGCGGCGCGGCGGCCAAAGGCGTCGATCAGGTCGCGGGTGCTGAAGTCCAGGCTGACCTTGCCGAAACGGGCCGAGGCTTCCGTATAAAAATGGCCGCTTTGGGTTTCGTTGAAATTGAAATGGGCGAGGATGCCGCCGCCGGTATAATCGGCGTCTCCACTGCCGCGCACGCTGGCGGCGTTGGCGAAGCTGTTGGACGTGTCGTAGTCGCCCTCGCCGTGTTCGAGAAACGCGCCGAGGGTGAAGTCTCCGGCGCTCGTCGAATGGGCGGCGGCGAGACCGGCGATCAGGGTGTAGCCATCCACATCGACGTGCGAACCGGTTTCGTGCCGCAGACTCCCGCCGCCCAAAGCCGCGAAGCCGTAGAGACTGGCGCCGGCGGTTTCAGGGCGGGCGCGAAGGGCGGCAAAACCCTTATCGGCGATGAAGTCCGCGCCCTGGTTTAAAAAGGCGGTTCCGGCGGCAAAACCCTCCGAGAGGGCCTTGGCGCGCTGGTTGTTTTCGGCCTTGCGCACCGTGGCCAGAAGCTGGTTGCCGCTGGCGCTGAGGTCGAATTCGTAGGCAAGGCTTACCCCCAACATGCCGGAGCCGTTGGCGGCGGGGTTGATTCCCGCGGCGGAGAGCGTTCCGGCATCGATGAGGGTTACGCTGTCGCCGACTTGCAAGGGCGAGTAGGCGCCGTCGATGCCGACGTTTACCGCGCTGTTGTCGATGTTCGCCGTGCCGCCCACGGCGAGGAAGGTGTTTCCTGCCGTCAAGGCGGCGGGGAGGTAAAAATTGAGGAAGCTTCCGGCGGGCGCGGTCAGGTTGCCCGTGATGCTGCCGCCCCCGTAGGCGTTCAGGCTCGCGCCGCTCGCAAGCGTCACGTTGTTTGCTGTTCCCCTGAGGTCGAAGCTGCCGTTGCCATTGATGGCGACATTGCTGTTCGGCAGGCTGCCGGCCAAGACGAGCGTTCCGGCATTGACGGTGGTCGCGCCGCTGTAGGCGGTATTCGCGCCGGAGAGGGTGAGGACGCCCGCGCCGGCCTTCGTCAAATTGCCCGTGCCGCTGATGGCGCCGGAGAGGGTTTGGTCCCCGTTTTGGGAAAAGACGAGTTCGCCGGCGTCGATTTTCGTGCCGCCGGTGTAGGTATTGATTCCGGTGAGGACAAGCGTGCCCGCGCCAGTCTTGACGAGGGAACCGGCGTTGCCGCCATTGTCCGTCAGAGCGGCGTTCAGCGTCAGGGTTTGGGTAGAAGTGGGCAGCGCCACGTTGAGTGTGCCGTCGATCCGGGCGGTGGCCGGGAGCGTCAGGCTGTTGGCGATCGTCACGCCATCCGCCGTGGCGAGGGTGGCTCCGTTTTCAAAGAGGAAGGAGGAGGCGCTTCCATTGATTGTCGTGTTGCCGCTCACGGCCAGAGTAGCGGGGCCTTTGAGGGTGAAGCCGCCAGCGTTGTCAGTTGCCCCATAGGTCGCGCCGTCGGTCAGTTGCAAGGCGCCCTTGTAGACGGTGGTGTTGCCGTAAATTCTGGATAGATAGTGGTCCAGGAGTACCACGCCGTCATAGGTGTTGCCATAACCGTCGCTTTCGTCGTTGATGGCGATGGTGATGGGATTGAGTTGCCTGTTTTCAATCGGGTCGTAAAAATAGATGGTCCTTCCCGCAATGGCGGCAAGGCGGAGCGTCGCGCTGCCGCCATAGTTGGCTATGTGGACAGCGTTTGGCAAGCCGTTCGCTGTGTTGCCCTGGAAGCGCATGTCGCCGTCCTTGGCGATGAGGGTAACGTCGTTATCGGAATAGATCGCGCCGGCAATGCCGAGGCCGCCGCCGCCCGCCGTGTTGTCCGTAAAGGTGTTGACGCCGCCGGTGATGTGGATGTTGATTGCGCGAATTGCGGCAGCGGAGGTCGCCACGTTGTCACGAAAGGTGTTGGTGCCGCCGCTGATGATGACCCCGCCCCATAACGCGCCGCCCGAGTAGTCGGCTATATTGCCATCGAAGGTGTTGGTGCCGCCCTGGATTTGAATTAGATCCGCGCGAATCGCGCCGCCAATGCTGAGTGTATTGTCAGGATAATCGTGGCTGTCCATTGTCTTGTTGCTCTTGAAAAGATTGACGCCATTGGAAATGATGACAGTGTGCGCGCGAATCGCGCCGCCAGAGGTGGCGTCATCGGGAACCCCAAAACCCTCCAGGGTCAGGCCAGCGCCATCAAACGCCACTGATCCTGTGGTGACTGCGAAACGGTGCAGGATGGAGAGGGGGCTCGAAACCGGCTCGATCACGCCTTGTCCGGCAAGGGTAACGTTGGCTGTGCCGAAATCGAATTCTGCCGTGAGGCTATCGTCGTTACCGTGAATAGTGATGGTATCGCCATTTGCCCAGACAATGGATGCGTTTCGCAGCACTTCCAGGGTAGCGTACGTTTGGGCATTTCCGACATCATAGTTGGCGGCCTGAACCGGCGCGGCAAGGACGGTCGCGCCCAGAAAAAGGCAAGCCAGCAGACGGGAAAAGGAGGAAAGAGAAGAAAGGGAAGAAGAAGAAAAGTGAGATATATCAGATGGGGTCATACCATGCTTGCTTGCTTGCTTGCTTGCTTGCTTGCTTGCTTGCTTGCAATTGTATGGCATTTTCTGAGAAGTCAAGTCCAAAAGTCATTTTTTACTCCTTTTTTGCAAAAACCTGATGGTGAAAAACAGGATGGCATGAAATCGAAACGCTACGGAATTTAAACAGAAAATGTGAAGATTGCAAGGTTTCATCATGCAATGGGGGCAGGAGACAGGAGACAGGAGACAGAAGACAGAAAGGTTGCCGGCGCTTTGCGCCGCGGGCCGGGAATCTGGACTGCTTCGCCGCTTCGCTCCGGAAAATGACGGGGTTGGGCGCGTGCCAGGCCGCGTCGCGCCTGCCGATTGCTTTTTCCCTTGCCGTGTCCTGAAAACGCCGGTTTAGGGAATCGCGCGATGGCCTGCGCCGTTTTCCGCCCACCATGCCAGGACTTGCGCGACAGCCGCGTCGATGTCCAGCGCGCCGGTATCCAAAAGCCGCGCGGCGGGTTCCTGGCGCAGGGGGGCGGCGGGGCGGTTGCGGTCGCGCGCGTCGCGCGCTTTCAGGTCGGACAGGATTGCCGCCCGATCGGGGTCTTGGCCTTTTTCCCGCAGTTGCCGCCAGCGCCGTTCGGCGCGCACCTCGGCGCTTGCGGTGAGGAAAATCTTGAGCGCCGCCGAGGGAAAGACCACGGAGGCCATATCGCGTCCGTCGCCGACGAGTCCGGGGGCGCGGTGGAAGGCGCGTTGCCGGAACAGGAGCGCGGCGCGCACGGCGGGAAAGGCGGCAACCCGTGAGGCGGCGGAAGAAATGGCCTCGCCGCGCAGTACCTCGCTGACGTCCTTGCCGTTCAATGAGACGCGCCCGTCCTGGAAGACGACATCCAGCGCGGCGGCAAGCGCGGCAAGGGCGGCTTCGTCTTCTCCATCCACGCCCGCTTCCCGCGCCGCCAGCGCGGTGAGACGGTAGAGCGCGCCGGAATCCAGGTAATGAAAGCCCAGCGCCGCCGCGACGCGCGCGCAGACCGCGCCCTTGCCGGAAGCCGTCGGGCCGTCGATGGCAATCACCGGCGCGGGGCGGGCAAGGACGGCAAAATCCCGGAAATATCCAGGAAAGGTCTTGGCGACGCATCCAGGAGCGTTGATGCGCAGCGGCACGGCAAATGACGCCAGCGAAAAGCACATCGCCATGCGGTGGTCGTCGTAGGTGTCGATTATCGCCGCGCGCAGCGGATGGTTTTCGTCGGGCGGCGTGACGCGCAGATAATCCGCGCCCGCTTCCACGCGCGCGCCCAGCTTGCCGAGTTCCTTATCCATGGCGGCGATGCGGTCGGTTTCCTTGACCCGCCAACTGGCGATGTTCAAGAGCCGCGTCTCGCCCGTGGCGAAGAGGGCGACAATCGCCAGCGTCATGGCGGCGTCGGGGATGGCGTTGCAATCCAGCGTGATGCCGCGCAGCCCCTGTCCGCCGGAAGGCGCGCGGGCGCTGATTCCGTGTTCGTCCATCTCGATGACCGCGCCCATTTGGGAGAGCGCCTCGGCAAAGCGCAGATCGCCCTGGATGGACTGGCAACCGACGCCTTCAACCCGAACGGCATCGTTACCCGTCGCGCCAATCGCCCCCAGCGCGAGAAAATAGGAAGCGGAAGAGGCATCGCCTTCCACGTGGAATACGCCGGGCGAAACGTAACGCGCCGTGTCGCCCGGCAGGGATGCGCCCGGCAGGGATGCACCTGGCAGGGAGAAGGATTGATCGCCGTGGCGTTCGATCGGAACGCCAAAGCGCGCCATGAGTTTCAGGGTGAGTTCGACATAGGGCCTGGAAATCAGCGCGCCCGTCACTTCCACGCGCGTTTTTCCGCCGATGAGCGGCAGCGCCAATAGCAGGCCAGTCAGGAACTGGCTGGAGACGTCGCCGCGCACACGCGCCGCCGCGTGTGTCTTCTCCCGCTTTTCCCGTCCCCGAAGGCGCAGGGGCGGGTAGCCTGTCTTCCCCAGGTAGTCGATTTTCGCGCCCAGTTGCCGCAGCGCGTCCACCAGATCGCCGATGGGCCGTTCGTGCATCCGGGGCACGCCGGTGAGCGTGTAGTCGCCGCCGGAGAGCGCCAGCGCCGCGGTCAGCGAGCGGAAGGCGGTTCCCGCGTTTCCCAGGAACAATTCCGCGCGCCGGACGGGAAAGCGTCCGGAAACGCCGTGGACGCGCCACGCGCCCATGTCCGTTTCGTCGATTTTCACGCCCAGCCTTCGCAAGGCTTCGCGCATACGCGCCGTGTCGTCGGATTCCAGCAGGTTTTCTATTTCGGTTATGCCGTCCGCGAGCGCCGCGAGGAGCAGCGCCCGGTTGGAAATGCTCTTGGAACCTGGCAGACGCACGGCGCCGCTGGCGGAAATCATCTGGGGAAGATCGAGAAAGGTCATGTTCATTCAGGTTTCGGCAGCGCCCCGGCGGGAGGCGAAGGGGATTGTCCATCAGGGCGCATGATAGCGGTCAGTATCCTGGAAAGTATAACCCCGCAAAAAAATCGGGCGCGATTCGAAGTGCCTATCAAGAACAGCGTCATGTTCCAGGACGACGCGACGGGCAATCCCGGCGGCGGTTCAGTTTTCCGGGATGTCGAAACCAACGGAACGCCCGGCTGGATTGCTTCGCTGCGCTTGCTTTTGACGAGGACGGAGCGTCATGACGAGACGGAGCGTTCTGTCTGCCGCTCAAGGCTTTCCTGGTTTTTGGGGTGCGGGTTCGATGGCGATAGGGGGGAATCTTGCGCGCATGTCTCTGGGCAGGGCGGCGATTTTGCCCGCGATCTGGCGGGCGATGTCGCGGTAGATGCGCGTAACCGGGGCTTCCGGCGCGTCAATGACGATGGGTTTTCCGTTATCGCCTGCCGCGCGGATCCGCGCGTCCAACGGCAGCTTGCCCAGGCAATCGACGCCGAATTCCGCGCACAGCCGTTCGCCGCCGCCCGCGCCAAAGATGGCTTCTTCCCGCCCGCAATGCGGACAGACATAAAAACCCATGTTTTCCACCACGCCCAGAATGCGCACACCCACTTTTTCGAACATGCGCATACCGCGCCGCACGTCCGAGAGAGCGACATCCTGCGGCGTCGTCACCATCACCGCGCCTGTAATCGGCGCTTGTTGCGCCAGTGAAAGCTGCGTGTCGCCCGTTCCTGGCGGCATATCCGCCAGCAGGTAATCCAGGTCGTCCCATCGGGTTTCGTAGAGCAACTGGAAAAGCGCGCGCGTCACCAGCGGGCTGCGCCAGATGATCGGCGCGTTTTCTTCCGCCAGAAAACCAATGGACATGACCTGCACGCCACAGGCCATGAGCGGACGCATCCGGCCATCTTCCCGCGCGGGATGTTGCCCGGAAAGCCCCAGCATCCCCGGCAATGACGGCCCGTAGATGTCCGCGTCCAGGAGTCCGACCCGCGCGCCTTCCGTCGCCAGCGCCAGCGCCAGGTTGACCGCCGTGGCGCTCTTGCCGACGCCGCCCTTGCCGGAGGCGACCACGATGAGGTTCCTGACTTCCGGCAGACGTCGCGTCGCGCCCGGTTGCGCGACATGCGCGGCGATCTTGCCCGTCACGCGAACCGCCACTTCGCGCGCGCCCAAGAGGTCGATGAGGTGGGCGCGTATCCGCGCCTCCAGTTCGGCGCAAAGCCCGCCGCCCACCGGATAACCTACTTCGACCGCCAGCCGGACGCCGCCGTTTTCGACATGGATGCCGCGGATCGGGACGTCACACGCCAGACCCTTGCCGGTGAGGGGATCCATCAGGGATTGCAGGGCGGTTTGTACGGCTTCCGGAGTCGGGGGCATGGATGAAATCCGTTATCGGGCAAAAAGCATCAGGCAGAAGACATCGAGGGCATCGGCAAGATTTTACCGGCTGCGTATTTTTTCCAGGAGGGCGGTGGTGGACCTGTCATGCAGGAAGGGAATGGCGTGGACGAGACCTCCCCAGCCCAGCACCTCGTCCGCGCCGACGATGCGCGAAACCGGCCAGTCACCGCCCTTGACCAGTATTTCCGGGCGGCAGGCCCGTATGGGCAGGATAGGCGTATCTTCCTCAAACCAGGAGATCAGGCTCACGGATTCCAGCGCCGCCAGCACCGCCACGCGATCGGCCAGCGGATTCACGGGACGATCCGCGCCCTTATCCTGGCGTCGCACCGAGGCGTCCGAATTGACGAGCACCATCAGCGAAGCGCCCAGCGCGCGCGCCTGCGCCAGATAAGCGACGTGTCCCCGATGGAGCACATCGAAACAGCCATTGGTAAATACCCTTGGCGCGGGCAGGGCGGCGGCGCGCCGGACAAGCGCGTCCGGCGGACAAATCTTGTGTTCGAAGGCGGGGGGTGGAAACGAAATCGGCATGGCTCATTCCAGATTCTGCGCCTGTTCGCGCATCTGCTCAATCAGGAGCTTGAGTTCCATCGCGGCCTGGGTGATTTCGGCGTGGGCGGATTTGGCGCTCAGGGTGTTGGCTTCGCGGTTCAATTCCTGCATCAGGAAATCCAGGCGTTTGCCGACCGCGCCGCCCACGGTGAAGATCCGTTCCAGTTCATCCAGGTGCGCGCCCAGGCGGGAAAGTTCCTCATCCACGTCGATACGCGCGGCGAAGAGCGCGACTTCCTGCAGGACGCGGCTCTCGTCGATAGTGGCGCCGCAGGCGCTGATGGCGTTGTCCAGGCGCTGGCGCAGCTTTTCGCCCAGGGCGGACTGCGCGGCGGGAATCAAGGGCGCGACGCGGGACAAAACGACGCGCATCTGCCGCCCGCGTTCCAGGATGAAGGCGGCAAGCTTTTCGCCTTCACGCGCGCGCGCGGCGATGAATTCATCCAGCGTCGCGCCCAGCAGTTCGCGGATGACGGGCGCGAGCGCGTCGAATTCCACGGTTTCGCTTTCCAAAAGCGCCGGCCAGGAGAGCACATCGCCCAACGAAAGCGCCCCGGCTTCGGGCAGATGCGCGCGCACCAAATCGCTGATTTCCCTGATTTTCTCCAGCGCCGTCCTGTCTACCGCCGCCGCGCCGGTTTTTTTTTCCAACGTGAAATAAAGACGGCATTCCACCTTGCCGCGTTTTACGCGGGCGGCAAGGTGTTCGCGTATGCCGCTTTCCGCCATGCGCAATTCGTCGGCCAGGCGAAAATACAGATCCAGGAAGCGGGAATTGACGCCTTTCAATTCCATGTACAGTTGTCCGCCGGCAAAACGGCGGGTCTGGGCGGCATAGCCGGTCATGCTGTTGATCATGGGCAACCACTCTGAAAACGAGAAAACACGATAACCGCGTTAAATAATCCGATGTCCGCCGCGCTTTACAGTTTGACCGCAAGGCCGGACAATAGCGGGAAAGCGCAATCATACCCGCCATCTTGGCATCAATGCGCATCAATGAGCATCGATGAGCAACAATGGGGCAACAAGCCAACGCCGCCTTACCCAGCGGTTTTCAAATTGAAGGGTACACCATAGACCGCCAGCTTTCCCTGGGCGGTTTTTCCATTGTCTATCTGGCGCGCGACCAGACGGGACAGGAAGTGGCCATCAAGGAATATCTGCCCAACAGCCTGGCGCTGCGTGGCGCGGGAGAAGCGAAACCCGCCATCCAGACGGAGCACCAGGGCGCTTTCCGCTACGGCATGAAATGCTTTTTCGAGGAAGGCAAGGCGCTCGCCAGCCTTTCCCATCCCAACGTGGTGCGCGTCATCAACTTCTTCCGCGCCAACGATACCGTCTATATGGTGATGAAATACGAGCAGGGACGCACCTTGCAGGAATTCATCCACAAACACCTGGGACACATTTCCGAACGTTTCATCCGGGGGATGTTCGTGCGCCTGCTGAACGGGTTGCGGGTCGTGCACAGCAGCAAGCTCCTCCATCTCGACATCAAGCCTTCCAACATCTACCTGCGCGTGGACAATACGCCGGTGCTCCTGGATTTCGGCGCGGCAAGGCAGACGCTTTCTTCCGACACGCCCATGCTGAAACCCATGTATACGCCGGGATTCGCCTCGCCCGAACACTATGGCGATCGCAAGAATCTGGGGCCGTGGAGCGACATCTACGGCGTCGGCGCCGCCATGTACGCCTGTCTTTCCGGCGTGACGCCGCAGGCGGCGGACGCGCGCATAAAACGGGATCAACTGATTCCGGCCATGGCGCGCTGGGAAGGACAACTCTCGGATCACCTGCTGGAAACCGTAGATTGGTGCCTGAACCTGAACCACCTCTATCGCCCGCAAAGCGCCTTCGCCCTGCAAAGGGCCTTGCTGGAAAACAGCAAGGCGGCCGTCAAACCCGCGCGTCCCGCTTCCTGGTTTACGCGCCTCTTCACCAGAAAATCATGAGATTCACCATCTATCAGGAAAGCCGACGCGGCGGACGCAGAAACAACGAAGATCGCATGGCCTACAGCTATTCGCGCGACGCGCTCCTGCTGGTCATTGCCGATGGCATGGGCGGGCACTATTATGGCGAAGTCGCCGCGCAAATCGCCGTGCAGACCATGACCAGCGCCTTCCAGCAGGAAGCCCAGACCACGCTGGAAGACCCGTTCTGGTTCCTGCAAAAACACATCGGCAACGCGCACTACGCCATTTCCGCCTACACGGAAACCCACCGGCTCGAGGATTCGCCGCGCACCACCATCGTCGCCTGCGTAATCCAGAACAATATCGCTTACTGGGCGCACGCGGGCGATTCCCGCCTTTACCTGATCCGCCAGGGACAGATCATCGGCCAGACCCGCGATCATTCCCAGGTGCAAATGCTGGTCGATGAAGGCATGATTTCAAGGGAACAGGCAGAAACGCATCCGGAGCGCAACAAGGTCTACAGTTGCCTGGGCGGAACGCATCCGCCGGAAGTGGAATGCTCGCGCAAGACGCCGCTCCATTCCGGCGATCTGCTGCTTTTGTGCACCGATGGCATCTGGGGCGTCATGCCCGGCGACATCCTGGCGCAAGCCCTGCAACATCCCGATTTGGTGCAATCCGCCGCGCAGATAGTGGAGCGCGCCGAAACCTGGGGCGGCGCGCAGGGCGACAACCTTTCCCTAATCGCCGTGCGCTGGGAAGAAAACTACGAAGAACACTCGCGCAGCACCATTTCCACCCTGAGCATGGGGCCGAGCGAATTCACCACGCGCATGGAAGAATTCGGGCGCAATCCCCATTACAAATCCAGCCTCACCGAAACCGAAATCGAACGCGCCATCGATGAAATCCGCGCCGCTATCGAAAAAGTCAGCTTCAAGGAATAAGGAATCCCTCATGCGTCCCAGCCAACGCGCCGCCGACGAATTGCGTCCCGTCAGATTCATCCGCCATTACGCCGCCCACGCCGAGGGTTCGGCGCTCATCGAGATGGGCAATACCCGCGTGCTATGCGCCGCCAGCGTCGAAGAGAGCGTCCCGCCCTTCCTGCGCGGCAGGGGACAAGGCTGGGTGACGGCGGAATACGGCATGCTGCCGCGCGCCACGCACAGCCGCTCCCCGCGCGAAGCCACAAAAGGCGGGCAAAGCGGACGCACACAGGAAATCCAGCGGTTGATAGGCCGTTCCCTGCGCGCCGTCACTAACCTCGCGCAGTTGGGTGAACGCCAGATTACGCTGGATTGCGACGTGCTCCAGGCCGATGGCGGCACACGCTGCGCCGCCATCACCGCCGCCTGGATCGCGCTCCATGACGCCTGCATCCATCTGCGCGCCCAGGGAAAAATCGCCGTCCATCCGATCCGCGATCACGCGGCCGCCGTCTCCGTCGGCATGGTCGGCGGCAACCCCGCGCTGGACCTGGATTACGCGGAAGATTCCACCTGCGACACCGACATGAACATCGTCATGACCGGAGAAGGCGGCATCGTCGAAATCCAGGGGACAGCGGAAGGCGCGGCCTTTACTCGCGCCCAGTTCGACGCCCTCTTCGACCTCGCCCAAGGCGGCATCCGCCAACTGATCGCCCTGCAAAAAGCTGTCCTCGCGGACGGTTGACGGCGAGCGCGAATGCCCTTCAACGCCCTCCGCTCCTGGAAAGCAGGGCAGTGACGGCATACAGGGTTTCCAGGCGCGGCGCGGGAACGTTCGCGCGCCGCGCCAGTTCGATGAGGCCGCCAAGAATGCCTTCGGTTTCCAGCGGGCGGCGGCGAATCTTGTCCTGCAACATGGAAGATCGGGCGGCGCCCACCGCGCGGGAACGGGCAAGGCGTTCTTCCGGCGAAACGTCCAGGCGAACGTGGTACGCGGCGGCGATGTTCATGGTTTCGCGGATGACGGCAACGGACAGGGCATAAGTGGGCGCGAAGTCGACAATCTCGTCGATGCGGGCGTTCGCCAGCGCGGAGATCGGATTCAGCGCCGCATTCCCCAAGAGCTTTTGCCAGACATCGCGGCGAATGTCGCGGCTTTTTTGGACAGGCAGTCCCGCCGCGCGCAAGGCTTCCAGGAAGGCCGCCTCGCCCTTTGGCGCGTCGCCATCGGGCAGGGGAGAACCGAAAATGAACCGATCGCCCGCCGCGCGGCGGGCAAGCGCGTGACCGGGACGAAGCCTGTCGACGGACTTATGGACGACGCCGCCCAGGAGTTGCCGCGCGGGAAGAACGGCGGGCAGCGCGTTTTCCGGATCGAGACACGCGATTGGCCGTCCGTCCAACCCCTGGAAATACCACCACGGAATACCGTTTTGCAGGCAGGCGATCAGGGTATGCGGCGCAATCAACGGCTTGATTTCCGGCAATGCCGGGAGAAGCTGCTGGCTTTTGGTGGTGATCAGCAGGGCGTCGAAACTTGTACCCGATTCCCGCGCCCTAACCGCTGTAGTAACGGCAAACCCGCCGTCCTCTGGAAAAATCCGCAGCATGGGCATTTCTTCTTCCTCGACGCAGAGGCCGAATTTCACAATTTTTCTGGCGGTTCCGGCACGGGCGATCAAAGTGATCGACCCCTCAACAGCCAGCCGCGCCGCCAGATAACTTCCGATGGCGCCCGCGCCGAAGATGGCGATATTCATGACATACAAAACCCAAAAGCGGGTTTGCCGGGTTTGCCTGTATCTGTATGTCTTGTGGACATTTTTTCTTCTCCTGCGCAAAAAAAGAGAGGGGCGAGCAGCCCAAAGAGAAATGCCGGAATGGTAGGACAAGACCAATCCGACGCATTCCAATTTTTTCTGAAATGCATATTCTCGCATTCTGATTCGCTTATCTGTTTTTATTCGTTTGCAGCCATTTTCATTCCCTCTATGCTTTACCGCACCCGATCCGCTTCAAAAGAGGAATCTAGCAAGAAATTAGCGACAGCCCTTCAGGGCTGTCGGTCTAACTCCATTGGGAAGGGGTTTGCATCCCCTCCCCAATGGCTACGGTAGAAACCCCGGCCTTCAGGCCGGGGTCTCAACCTTCGCGCCGCCCTGAAGGGCGGGGTTTCAAACCGAAGTTAGTTTTTAGAGGAATCTATGAAAAAGCGCCAAGAACCCAGAGGCATCCGACACGCGGTTTCTTCCATGTTAACGCTCGCCATCTCGCTAACGAGCCTGTGGCTGCATGGAATTGCCTTCGCGCAAGCGGAAGAGACCGCTTGGCCGACACGGCAGATCACCCTGGTGGTGCCTTGGTCGCCGGGCGGCACGTCGGACGCTTTTGCCCGCATCGTCTCCCAGGAACTCTCCGCCACGCTGGGGCAGCCGGTCATCGTGGAAAACAGGCCGGGCGCGACCGGCGTCATCGGCGTGCGTCACGTCGCCCGCAGCAAACCCGATGGCTACACCTTTCTTTTCGGCAACACCGTGTCGATGATCGGCAGTCTGGTATCCTCATCCACGCCCGTGCAGTTCGACCCTCTCCGGGATTTCGTTCCGGTTGCCCTGTTGGTGGAGACCTACTACATTCTCACGGCACATCCTTCCGCCGGAGTGAGGAATTTCCGGGAGTTTCTGGCCTGGGCGCAAAGCCCCGACAAACCGCCGCTGGCGGTTGGTTCGACGGGCAACGGCGCGACCAGCGATATTTTGTACGACTACCTGATCCACAAACAGAAAGCCAATCTTACCAAGGTTGCCTTCAAGGGTACCGGCCCTTTGGTCACAGACCTGATTGCCGGACATTTGCCCATCGGATCCGCCGCTCTGTCTCTGGTCGCCAGCCACTGCAAGGATGGAAAACTGTTCCCGCTGGTCATTGTGGGGAATAACCGCCTGCCACAGATCCCCGATGTACCGAGCGTGCGGGAATTCGGCCTGACCGCGCCCGACCTGAGCGTCTGGGATGGCGTATTCGCACCAGCAGGCACACCGCCCGCCATCGTTTCCGCATTTGCCGCCGCGCTCAAGAAAGCGAACCAGAACACAGCCTTCAAAGCCCTCGCGGAGAAAAACGGTAGCGTCGTCGTTTTTAGCAGCGGCGCAGATGCAGCTGCACGGCTCAAAAAAGACCTCGAAGAGCGTCAGCATTTCAAGGCGGAACTCGAACAGGCGCAATGAACCCGTGCGCTCCGACAACAGCTTTTTTTTTACCCTTTCAAGGAACCCACATGAGCACAGACATCACTATCTCCGACACCGCCAATGCCGCGCGCGTCGAACTCGCCGCCGCTTGCCGGCTGACGCATCTGTTCGGATGGACGGATTTACTGGCAACGCACATCTCCATCCGCGTGCCCGGACGCAGCGACCGCTATCTGGTCAATCCACTCGGCCTGCTGTTCGATGAAGTTGCCGCTTCCGACATTCTGGAAGTCGATCTGCAAGGCCAGGTCATCGGTAACCCGCACGGTGGCAAAGGCGATCTCAATCCCGCCGGAACGGTAATCCACGGCGCGATTCACGCCACCGGAACGCCGGAAGCCGAAGCCGTCATTCACTTGCATTCAAGAGAAGGCGTCGCCGTTTCCTGTCAAGCGGGCGGTCTTCTGCCACTGACGCAAATGTCGCTGGTGATTCTGAACGATGTGGCCTATCATGATTTTCAGGGCGTAGTGCTGGACAATGCGGAACGGCAAAGCATTCTCTCCGATCTGGGCAACAAGCATAGCCTGATCCTGAGAAATCACGGCACACTCAGCATTGGCCGCAACATGCCGGAAGCCTTCTCCCGCATTTGGCGTCTGGAACGCGCCTGCCGCTTCCAGCTTGCCGCACAATCCGCAGGCGTTCCCTTGCAGCCGTTGCCGCCGCAGGTCATTGAGCGCGGCACGCAGCAAGCCAAGGTCATTTTCGGCGATCACTCCAGCTTCCTGCCTGGCGGCAAACGCGAATGGGCAGCCCTGTTGCGGCGGCTGGATCGGGAACTGCCGGGATACCGGAACTGACGTTCATCCAAAAACGAACTCCGGTTTGAAACCCCGCCCGTAAGAAAGGCGCGAAGGTTGAGACCTCGGCCTGAAGGCCGGGGTTTCGACCGTAGCCATTCTTGAGGGGAGAGAAACCCCTTCCCAATGGCGTTAGACCGACAGCCCTGAAGGGCTAACGCTAATTTCTTGCTACGCCGCAGACGCCACAAAAAAAAGGCAACCCGAGGTTGCCTTTTTCAAGCAGGAAAAAAGACCCCAACAAAGGCGCTCAGGCCTTGGAAGCGGCTTTCCGCGTGGCGCTGCCCGCTGCCGCCTTGGCAGTGGACGCGGGCTTCTTGCCGCCGGTCGCGCCGATGCTGGCGGCAAGCGTCTTCATGTTGCTGTCGGCAATCTGAACCGCTTGTTGCGCCATGAAGTTCAGGCGGTCGAAGGCTTCGGAGTTGGCCTGCAACAGGGACTTCATCGTGGAGGCGAAAATATCGCCGCCCGCGGGCATCTTGCTCTTGGTTTCCTCGATGGCGCTTTCCGCGCCTTCGGACAGGGTGCGGTAATGCGCTTCCATCACTTCCGTGATGCCGCGTTGCGCTTCCAGCAGAACGTCATAGGCGTTATGGTAGAAATTCCGCACATTATCCAGCGTGGGCGCGGCGATGGCGGACTGCACGGAAAGCAGTTCCTTGGGATCCTTGGTGGCGGTCAAGGCTTCCGCGTTTCTCGCGCCATCCTGGATGCCTTCACGGATGGTATTGAAATTGAGCGTCGCCAGTTTCTCGATGCTGTCCAGCGCTCTGCGCGCCATTGTGAGCAAAGCTTCCGCATTGGCATTTCCAATGGCGGCGATCTGTTCGGATTTCTTGCTGGTGGTCATGGCTTCTCCTCTTTGAAAGGATAATGGTTGGTAAACAATCGGCGTGTCGCAGCCGTTTCAGGATAATAACAAAAGCATCCGGGAAATGCCTAGCAAAAATTTCGGATATGGATCTCCGTGAAAAAATGTATCCGCGCAAGGCGCTCCCGACGGCGCCGTCAGGCGAAGAGCCGCAACAGGCCGTCCAGCCCGCAAAAGTTGAGCGCCACATCCGCCTTCGCGCGGGTAGCGGGCTTGGCGTGGTAAGCCACGGAAAGCCCGGCTTCCGCCATCATCCGCAAATCGTTCGCGCCGTCGCCCACGGCGATCACCATCTCCCGGCGCAATCCCTGTTCCGCTTTCAGATGCCGCAAGGCTTTTGCCTTGGCCTCGGCATCGACGATTTCGCCCAGTACCCGGCCAGTCATCTTGCCGCCCGCGATTTCCAGTTCGTTGGAAGTAGCGAAGTCGAACCCCAGTTCGATCCGAAGGCGCTCGGTGAAATAGGTGAAGCCGCCGGAAAGCAATACCGTGCGCAATCCCGCGCTTCTCGCCGCCGCCAGCAACTCGCGCGCGCCCGGCGAGAGGCGCAGGCGTTCTGCATAGACTTCCGCCAACACGCGCGCGTCCAGACCGGCGAGCAAGGCCAGGCGGCGGCGCAGGCTTTCGGGATAATCGATCTCGCCTTGCATGGCCGCTTCCGTCACAGCCGCCACCTCGGATTTCCTGCCCGCGAAATCGGCCAGCTCATCGATACATTCGATGGCGATCAGGGTGGAATCCATGTCGAAGGCAATCAGGCGATAGTCCGACAATCGCGCCCCGGCAGGCATGAAGGCCCAATCCACCCGCGCCGCTTCGATTTCGGGAACCAGGGCGTCGAAGGCCGCGCCTCGCCGCGCGCCCGAAAACCGCGCCACTTGCGGCGTGGTCTGCGGCGATCCCGGCAAGACCCGCCGCCCGCCCGTCGCCATCCGCGCCTTTTCCAGCAAATCCCCCGGCAAGGTCTCGCCCTGCAAAACCAGATCACCCGCATCCATGACCAGCATCCGCCAATACGATAGCGCGCTATTCTACCTATCCTGAAAAACCGGCAACACAGTAAAATTCACTCACCTCATTTGATCCGCGTCTTCTGATTCTCCATGCTGGCCTACCTGTTGCGCCGTTTGCTCTATGCCATACCGATCCTGATCGGCGTCAATCTTTTGACCTTTACCCTGTTCTTCATGGTCAATACGCCGGACGACATGGCGCGGATGCAACTGGGCGTCAAGCATGTGACGGCGGAAGCCATCGAAAAATGGAAGACCGAGCGCGGCTATGACCTGCCGCTCTTCTGGAATGCCGACGCCGCGGGAACGGAAAAACTCACGCGCACCATCTTTACGCAAAAGTCGGCGCGCATGTTCATCGGCGACTTTGGCCGCGCTGAAAACGGACGCGACATCGCCCGCGAGATTTCCGCGCGCATGGGGCCGTCGCTTGCCATCGCCGCGCCGACTTTCGCCCTGACGCTTTTCGTCGCCGTTTGCCTGGCCCTGTTGCTCGCCTTTTTCCGCGCCACGGCGCTGGATTTCTGGGGCGTGGCGATCTGTGTGTTGCTGATGTCCATTTCCAGTCTCTTTTACATCATCGGCGGACAATACCTGTTCGCCAAGGTTTGGCGGCTCGTGCCGATTTCCGGTTTCGGCGAGGGACTGGACAACTGGCGCTTCCTCGTCCTCCCCGTCCTGATCGGCGTCGTGAGCGGCGTGGGCGCCTCAACCCGCTGGTATCGCACCTTCTTCCTGGAAGAAGTGAACAAGGATTATGTGCGCACCGCCCGCGCCAAGGGATTGCCGGAAACTCTGGTATTTTTTCGGCATATCCTCCGGAACGCCCTGATCCCTATCCTGACTGGCGTCGTCGCCCTGATTCCCCTGTTGTTCATGGGTTCGCTCCTCACCGAATCCTTTTTTGGCATTCCCGGCCTGGGGAGCTACACCATCGACGCCATCAACGCGCAGGATTTTCCCGTGGTGCGATCGATGGTCTTCATCGGTTCCGCGCTTTATATTCTCGGTCTCATCCTGACTGACATTTCCTACACGCTGGTCGATCCGCGCATCCAGTTCGGCGGGCAAAAATGAATTTTCAACCTGTCATGAATTTTCAACCTGTCCTGCTCTGGTCCGATCTGCTGCTCTGGCTCCTGACTTTCGTCGCCATCGGGCTTGGCGTCTATTCCGCCCATGTCGAACATTTGCAGCGCGCCTGGGCGCGTCTTTCCAGGAACGCCGTCGCCACCGGAACGGCTTCGATCCTGTGCGTCTTCCTGCTAATCGGTCTCTTGGATTCCCTGCACTACCGTCCGCGTCTCGAATCGAATCCGGCGGCGGGCGCGGCGGTGAGGACGGCGCATTATGCCGTCGAAGTGCGCTCGCTCCTGGACGCCCTGCTTTCCAGCCTGCGGGAACACCATGAAAAAACCTATTCCGCGCCGCTTGCCATCCGGCTGTACGTCATGGAAACCGAGGAGACACAAACCGGCGCGACAAGGGATTATCCCCGCCTCAGGCATGGCGGCGCGCATCTCGCGGACGAATCCGGGCATCTGCGCGACATTTTTTCGAGCATCCTGCAAGGGATAGCTTTGGCCGCGCTCCTGTTTTTCCTCCTGAAAATGGCGCTGGCGCGGTATCGCGTCCCTGCCGGGGGCGTCCCTGCCAACGGCTCCGGCTTTGCTTGGCGGGGCGTCCTGTACGCGCTCGGCGCCTTTCTGTTTCTGGCTCTGCCCATTGCCTTTCTCGCCGCCGATTATCACGTTTTCGGCACGGACAAGGTGGGACAGGACGTGCTCTATCAGGCGCTGAAAAGCATACGCACGGCGCTGGCGATCGGACTGGTGACCACGCTCGTCATGCTGCCGCTGGCCATCTTCCTGGGCATCGTCGCCGGGTATTTTCGCGGCTGGGCGGACGACCTCATACAATATGTATACACCGTGCTCAATTCCATCCCCGGCGTGCTCCTGATCGCCGCTGCCGTGCTGATGATGCAGGTGTTCATCGACAAGCATTCCGGCTGGTTTTCCACTGCCGCCGAACGCGCCGACCTGCGCCTCGTCGCGCTCTGTTTCATCCTGGGCGTCACCAGTTGGACGGGACTCGCCCGTCTTTTGCGCGGCGAGACGCTGAAGCTCCGGGAGCTTGACTACATCCAGGCCGCGCGCGCCTTCGGCGTTTCTTCCGGACGCATCATCACGCGCCACCTGCTGCCCAATCTCATGCACCTGGTCATCATTGCCCTGGCGATGGATTTTTCCGCGCTGGTGCTGACGGAAGCAGTGCTTTCCTACATTGGCATTGGCGTGGATCCCGCCATGATGAGTTTTGGCTCCATGATCAACAACGCCCGCATGGAACTTTCGCGCGAGCCTGCCGTCTGGTGGTCGCTCGCCACGGCATTTACCTTCATGCTCGTCCTCGTGCTCTGCGCCAACCTCTTTGCCGACGCGCTGCGCAACGCCCTTTCGAGCATGGATGACGCCGCCTTCGAACACGAGGCGGACATGTCCGGCGACCCGTGATTCCGTTCCCGGATTCACCGCCTCTGTTATACAATGCGTCGGCTTTCGCGGCACGGCCTGTCTTTTGGGGCGCGTCCGCCCAATCTGGTTTCTCTCCGTCATTACCATGAACGACGCCTCATCGCCCATTGCCTTCAAAGGCAGTACGGTCACGGTCATCCTGATCAACCTGCAAACCCTCCACGTCGAAACGCTGGCGGAAGCCGCGCGGACGCTGTTTGGCGAAAACGACTTTTTCGAAGGCGAGGCGGGCGTATTAAACCTCGCGCGGATGATCTGCCCGTCGCCGCAACTGGAACCCGACTGGCAGGGGATTCTCTCCCTATTTGCCCGGCATGGTCTCTGTGTCGTCGGCGTATGCGGCGCGACGGCGGAAATCGAAGCGTCCGCGCGCAAGGCGGGGCTTGCCCGCTTTCCCAACGCTTCCGTCGGCAATGTCCGCCACGCCGCGAGCGCGCCGGCATCCGCGCCCCCGCCCGCGCAGCCTGAATTGCCGCCTCCGGAGCCGCCCGCCCCCGCGCCGCGCCGCGCCTTGCTGGTGGATCGTCCCCTGCGTTCCGGCCAGCGCGTCCATGCCCATGACCGCGATTTGATCGTCACCGCCATCGTCAATCCCGGCGCGGAGATCATTGCCGATGGCGACATCCACATTTACGCCCCCCTGCGTGGCCGCGCCCTGGCAGGCGCAAGCGGCGACGCCCAGGCGCGGATATTCGCCACCTGCTTCGAAGCGGAACTCATCGCCATCGCCGGTTCATACCTTACCTTCGCCAACGGCGTGCCGCCCGAACTGAACAAAGGCCCCGCGCAAGCCACCCTGGAAGACCCCAACGGCAAACCCCGTCTGATCCCCCTGAAACTGGATTGAGGGCAAAAGACAAAGGACTGAGGACAGATCAGGGACAGGGTTCGGGAGACAGGAATCAGAAAACCCAGTACAGTCCTCGTCATTATGCGGCGCGACCTGGAACGTTCCCACCTCATCGTTCTCAGGAGCGAAGCGACGAAGCAGTCCAGATACCTGGCCCGCGGCGCAAAGCGTCGGTAACTTTTCTGTCTTCTATCCTCCGCCTTCTGTCTTCCGATTGTTGTCCGCAAGGATGGCGCAAGTCCTTTATAATGTGCCGCCATTCTTCTGTCGCCTTGTGTTGGGGCAGGCGTCTGATTTTTTGTTGGAGTTTCGTCAAGTGCCCGTGGAATTCATCCAGAACAACATCCTTATCATTGTCATTGCGATTGCCAGCGGCCTAATGCTGGTCTGGCCGGGGCTTCTCCAAACGGGGAAGCGGTTGAGCGCGCAGCAGACGACGCAACGCATCAACCATGATAACGCCGAGGTAATCGACGTGCGCGAGGCGCATGAGTTCGCGGGCGGGCATTTGCCGGGCGCGCGCAACATTCCACTGAAGGAGCTGGCCGGACGCATCGCCGAGCTGGCGGCCTTCAAGGAAAAACCGTTGATTCTGGTATGTTCTTCCGGCGTACGTTCCGGGCGAGCTTGCGTGACCCTGAAAAAGCAGGGCTTTACCGACCTGGCCTGTCTGGATGGCGGCGTTCCGGCCTGGGAACGCGCGGGATTGCCCATGACGCGGGAACAGAAGGTATGAGTCATGTCCGCATGTATACCACGATGGTCTGTCCTTTCTGCATCCGCGCCAAGCGGTTGTTGTCCCTGCGCGGGGTGCGCGAGATTGAGGAAATCCGCGTCGATCTGCAACCGGAGGAAATGGGGCGCATGACACAGGAAACTGGACGCCGCACCGTGCCGCAGATTTATATCGACGGCGTCCATGTCGGCGGTTGTGAAGAACTTTACGCGCTGGATCGCGCGGGCAAGCTCGTCCCCATGCTGGGGTCTTGATTTTTTGAAGAAGGAAACGGATTTCATGGAAGAACAAAAGCCACAGTCGGCACAGCCCGACCAACAGCAGGTTCCGACGTTTGGGATCGAGAAGGTCTACGTCAGGGATTTTTCGCTGGAAGTGCCGAACGCGCCCCAGGTTTTTCTGGAGCGCGGCGCGCCCGATGTCTCCATCCAGGTCAACAACAGCGCCACGCCGTTGGGCGAAGGCGTGTTCGACGCCACACTGACCGTGACCGTGACCGCCAAGTTGGGCGACAAGACCGTGTTTCTGGTGGAAGTGAGTCAAGCGGGCATCTTCCGTATCGCGAACGTGCCGGAAAATGAAATCGAACCGTTGCTGGCGGTGGCCTGTCCCAACATCCTGCAACCCTACGCGCGCGAAGCCATTTCCGACGCCACGGTGCGCGCCGGGTTTGCGCCCGTATTGTTGCAGCCCATTAATTTCGAGGCGCTCTATCGGCAGAGCCTGCGGGAACGTCAGGCGAAGGCGGAAGGCCGTCCTGCCGACGCCGTCCTGCAATAGGTTTTGCGTTTTTCCTTTCAGGAGGATTTATCGTGTCGCGTTTCCTGTCTGTTGTCGCGCTGGCGATGGCCGCGCTTTGGGGCGTTTCCGCCGGAGCGCAGGAATATCGTTCCGTCTCGGCGGTTGCCGCCATTCTTTATGACACGCCGTCGGCCCAGGGGAAAAAGCTCTATCTGGTCCGGACGGGAACGCCGCTGGAAGTGCTGGTGGAGATCAAGGACTGGACGAAGGTGCGCGACGCGGAAGGCGGCATCGCCTGGATAGCGAATCCAGCGCTGACGAAGCGGCGCATGGTGGTGGTGACGGCGGATCAGGCGGAAGTGCGCCAGTCCGCCAGCGAGAACGCGCCGCTGGCGTTCCAGGCGAGCAAATGGGTGGCGCTGGAGTTCCTGGAAGGCGCGCCTCCCGGCTGGGTGAAGGTGCGCCATCGGGACGGCGTCAGTGGCTTTGTCCGCATGATGCAGGTCTGGGGACTCTAGGGCGTCATGAATATCAGCGTGCTGGCTGCCGGGGCGTGGGGCACCGCGCTGGCGGCGGCTTTTGCGGCGCGGCATCGCGTAACCCTCTGGGCGCGGGAAGCGGCGCTGGTCGCCGACATGCGCGCGCACAGGGAAAACCGCGCCTTCCTGCCCGGCTTCATCCTGCCGGAAGCCTTGCATTTTGAAGACGATCTGGCCTCGGCGATCACGGAAGCGGAAATCCTCATCGTCGCCACGCCCATCGTCGGGTTGCGTCCTGTCCTGCGGCAGTTGGCGGACTTGCGGGTGTGCGTTCCCCTGCTCTGGGTCTGCAAAGGGTTCGAGGCGGGCGCGGGCAAGTTGCCGCATGAAGTCTTTGCCGAAGCCTTGCCGCATTTGGCGGGCGGCGCGCTTTCCGGCCCCAGCTTCGCGCAGGAAGTGGCGGCGGGGCTGCCCGCCGCTCTGGCGCTGGCTTCCACGGACGGCGCTTTTGCCCGCGACATGGCGATCCGACTGCATGGCGGACAGTTGCGGATTTACGCCAGCGACGACCTGGTTGGCGTGGAAGTCGGCGGCGCGTTGAAAAATGTGCTGGCCATTGCCACGGGCGTCTGCGATGGGCTGAAGCTCGGCCTGAACGCCCGCGCCGCGTTGATGACGCGCGGCCTGGCCGAAATCGCTCGCCTGGGTGTTGCGCTGGGCGCGAAAAAGGACACCTTCCTGGGACTGGCGGGCATGGGGGATTTGATTCTCACCTGTACCGGCGACCTTTCCAGAAACCGGCGCGTCGGTCATGATCTTGCCGCCGGATTACCGCTCGAGCAGGCGTTGGCCGGGCTTGGGCATGTCGCGGAAGGCGTGCCTGCGGCGCGGGAGGCGTTGCGCCTCGCCACGCGCCTGGGTATCGAGATGCCCATCACCACGGTCGTCACCGAGGTGCTCGACGGACGGGTCAGTGTACGTGAAGGCGTCACCCAGCTCCTCGCCCGCGATCCGGGGCCAGAGGACAAATGACGCCCGGATGTCCGGAGATGCCGTCTTTTCATGGGGCGCGAAGCGCGAACGCGCGGTTTTTTCGCTCCCGCCGTTCGTTTTTTCCGTTGCCTGAATCGTGAATCTCCTGCGCGCCCTGGTCACGGTGAGCGGCATGACGTTGTTGTCCCGCGTACTGGGATTCGCGCGGGATTTCGTCATTGCCCGATCCTTTGGCGCGGGAAGCCTGACCGATGCCTTTTTTGTCGCGTTCAAGCTTCCCAACCTGTTGCGGCGCTTGTTTGCCGAAGGCGCGTTTTCGCAGGCCTTCGTGCCGATTTTAGGGGAATACAGGAATCTCCAGGGGGCGGCGCGCACGCGCGTCCTGCTCGATAACACCGCCACGCTGCTTTCCCTTGTCCTTTTGGCGGTCGCCGCCCTGGGCGTGTTGGCCGCGCCCGCGCTGGTGTGGATTTCCGCGCCGGGATTTTCCGCCGATGACGACAAGTTCGCGCTGACCGTCACGCTGACCCGCATCACTTTTCCCTATATTTTCTTCATGTCCCTGACGGCAATGGCGGCGGGCATATTGAACACCTGGAGCCGCTTTGCCATTCCCGCTTTTACGCCGGTGCTGCTCAACCTGAGTTTCATCGGCATGGCGCTCTTTGCCGCGCCTTGTTTCGATCCGCCGGTGCTGGCGCTGGCTTGGGCAGTGTTCATTGGCGGGGTGTTGCAACTGGCCTTGCAGATTCCGGCCTTGTTTCGCATCGGCATGTTGCCGCGGCCCTCCTTTCATCTCGTCCGCGCCTGGAAAGACGCCGGGGTGCGGCGCATCCTCAGGCTGATGGCCCCGGCGGCGCTGGGCGTTTCCGTCTCCCAGGTCAGCCTGTTGATCAATACGCTCTTTGCCTCCTTCCTGGCGGCGGGCAGTGTTTCGTGGCTCTATTACGCCGATCGCCTGATGGAATTCCCTGCCGGGCTTCTGGGCGTCGCCCTGGGTTCCATCCTGCTGCCTTCGCTTGCCCGGCACCACACAAACGCGGACAGCCGCGAATACGCCGCCCTGCTGGACTGGGGTCTGCGCCTGACCCTGCTGCTGGCCTTGCCCGCCGCGCTGGGGCTTGCCATGCTTGCCGCGCCGCTCATCACCACGCTGTTTTTTCATGGCGCGTTTTCCGAAAAGGATGTGGAGGCCACGCGGCTGGCCTTGGTGGCCTACAGTTTCGGGCTGACCGGAATCATCCTGATCAAAGTGCTGGCGCCTGGCTTTTACGCGCGGCAGAATATTCGCACTCCGGTGAAAATCGCGCTCGTCAGCCTTGCGGCCACGCAACTGATGAACCTGGGTTTTTTGCTGGGACTGGGGTGGTTTTCCTTCGATCTGGATTTTTCCATCGACGCCTTGGGTTATATTGTCCGGCACCGGCAGGAGATTCGTCTTGGACACGCGGGTCTGGCTTTGTCCATCGGTCTTGCGGCGTGCCTGAATGCGCTTTTGCTCTATCGCGGTTTGCGCCGCCAGGGGATTTACGCGCCGCGGCCTGGTTGGGGAAAATTCATGGTAAAGCTGGTTTGCGCCCTAGCGGTCATGTCCACGGTATTATTTTTTGGCATGGGAAATACGCAGGACTGGCTGCGATACGCGCTTTTTACGCGCCTTTTACATTTGAGCGCGCTGGTAGCGGCGAGCGCAGGCGTTTATTTCGCTACACTATGGGCGCTTGGATTTCGTCTGGCCGATTTCCGCCGCCGGGCTGCCGAGTCCGATTGATTTGAAAGGAGAAAGCATGAAACTTTCCAGCCTGAGTTTCGCGGAGGGCGGGCCTATTCCTGGAGAATTCGCCTTTGCCGTTCCCGACGCCGCCAACCATGTGACCTTGAGCCAGAACAGGAATCCGCACCTTTCCTGGCGCGACGCGCCTGAAGCGACGAAAGGCTTCGCGCTCATCTGTCATGACCCGGACGCGCCCAGCCAAGGCGACGACGTGAACCAGGAAGGACGCACGGTGGCCGCTGACTTGTCGCGCGTGGAATTCATTCATTGGGTGCTGATCGATCTGCCGTTTGACCTGCGTGAAATCGCGGCGGGCGCGTTTTCCGCCACGGTCACGCCGCGCGGCAAGCCAGGGCCGAGCGCCGCTCTGGGCGCGCGCCAAGGCATCAATGACTATACCGCTTGGTTTGACAGCGACCGCGACATGCGCGGCGATTACTACGGCTACGACGGCCCCTGCCCGCCGTGGAATGACGCGCGCATCCATCGTTATATTTTCACGCTGTACGCGCTGGACGTGGCAAGCCTCCCCACGAGCGAACGCCTGACGGCTGCCGTTGCGCGCCAGGCCATGCGCGGACACATCCTGGCCGAAGCAAGACTGACTGGCATATATACGCTCAACCCTGCGCTCATCCCCTGAGGCAAGGATCGGATCATCTGCTTCTCCGCGCCGTCAAAAGCGCGGCGCGACCTGATACGCTCCGCCTTCGCCACTCTCCAACGTAGCGCACCCTGAAACGCGCCCACCTCGTCATTGCGAGGAGCGGCGCGACCAGAACCCCCGTGGCACACTCCCAACCCCGTCATTGCGAAAAGCGAAGCGACGAAGCAATCCAGATGACCGAGAGCTTCTTCGCCACGCTCAGAAACGAGGAAGCCGCAGGCGTCTACGGCTCCAGGGCCGCTGCCCGCCCCGCTATCGCCAACTACATCCATATCGATCCGGCGCGCTCGCGCCCCGCGCCTGGATACCTGTCGCCCAAAGACTACGCAAGGAGGCTCGAACACGCCATTCGACTTCGTGCCTTCTGGCGTCCGTCCTTACGGGGCAAGGTCACATTGGATTGCTTCGTCGCTTCGTTCCTCGCTTTTGACGGGGTGGGCGCGTCTCAAGTCGATTCGCGCCGAAGAATGGCGGGGCGCGGGGTTCTCTGGTTCCTGATTCCTGACTCCTGATGTTACATCTGCGTCAGCCTGGCCAGCATTTGATCGGAAGTGGAGACGACCTTGGAGTTGAGTTCGTAGGCGCGTTGGGCTTCGATCATGCTCACCAGTTCTTCGGCGACGTCGACGTTGGAGGTTTCGACGTAGTTTTGTTCCAGTATGCCCGCGCCGTTCTGTCCGGGTGTGTTGGGCGTGGGCGCGCCGGAGGAGCCGGTTTCCAGGAAGAGGTTGCTGCCCATCGAGAGCAGGCCGCCGGGATTGATGAAGGTGGCCAGTTGGATCGCGCCGATCTGCACCGGTTGTGTGCTGCCCGTTTGGGTGATGGTGACGACGCCATCCGTGCCGATGCTTACGGCCAGCGCGTTCTCCGGGATGTTGATGTTCGGTTGCAGCGGATAGCCGTCGGGCGTGATGATGTTGCCCTGGTTGTCCTTCTGGAAGGAGCCGTTGCGGGTGTAGGCGGTGGTGCCGTCCGGGAGCAGGATTTGCAGGAAGCCGTGGCCGCTGATGGCGACATCGAGCGAGTTGCCAGTGAATTGCGGGTTGCCCTGGGTGAAGATGCGGGCAGTGGAGACGGGTTGCACGCCCGTACCCAGTTGCAGGCCGTTGGAAATCTGCGTCTGCTGCGTGGATTGCGCGCCAGGTTGGCGGATGACCTGGTAGAGCAGGTCTTCGAAGACGGCGCGGGATTTCTTGAAGCCGCCGGTGCTGACGTTTGCGAGGTTGTTGGCGATGACGTCGATATTGGTCTGCTGGGCGTCGAGGCCGGTGCGGGCAATCCAGAGTGAACGAATCATGATTTTTCCTGTACGCGGCGTTAGCCGGTTATGCTCAAGAGTTTATCGGCGGCCTGCGCGTTACGGTCGGCGCTTTGCAGGAGCTTGATTTGCATTTCGAACTGGCGGGAAAGGCTGATGAGCTGCACCATCGTTTCCGCCGCGTTCACGTTGCTGCCTTCGAGGTTGCCGGAGGCGACGCGCACCGTTTCGTCCATCGGTGAAATGCCGCCATCCTTCAGGCGAAACAGGCCGTCGCCGCCGCGCGCGAGGTTGGTTTCCGGCGGATTGACGAGCTTCAAACGCCCGACCACATTGACCACATTGGGATTGCCAAAGGCCGGAATGACGGAAACCGTGCCGTCGCCGCCGATGGCGATGTGGTTGTCGGGCGGGATGGTGATGGGGCCGCCGTCGCCTTCGAGGATGTAGCCGCTCTTGGTTTGCAGGACGCCATTCACATTGACTTCCAGCGCTCCCGCGCGGGTGTAGGCTTCTTCGCCGTTTCTGTCCTGTACCGCCAGCCAGCCAGGGCCGTCGATGGCAATGTCGAGCGGATTGTCGGTGCGCAGGATCGGGCCTTCGTCGAAGATGTCCTGTATGGACGCGTCGACCACGAACGCGCGGCTGGGCATGGCCTCGGAAAGCACCGGCACGGCCGTAAAGCGGTGCATTTGCGCCTTGAAGCCAATGGCGCTGGCGTTGGCGAGGTTGTTGGCGACGCCCGCCTGCTGCATGAACACATGCTTGGCGCCCGTCATGGCGGTATAGATCAGGCGATCCACGCGCGGCTCCACTGAAAGTCCCTCCCGCCGCCCCGGGATGCGAGCGGCAACGCCTGGGCGCGGAAGAAAGGGAAGAAGGCGCGATGCATGGCGTTACCCTATCAGCGCAGGTTCACCAGCGTCTGCAGGATTTGATCCTGTGTGCGGATGGTCTGGGCATTGGCTTGGTAGTTCCTTTGCATGACGATCATATTGACCAGTTCCTGCGTGAGATCGGTGTTGGAATCCTCGACCGAGCCGGACTGGATGATGCCGCGCGTACCGCCGCCAGGTTCGCCGATGGTGGCCTGGCCAGAGGTGTAGGTCTCGATCCACATGTTGTTGCCGGTGCTTTGCAGGCCATGCGGATTGGCGAATTCAGCGAGGATGACCTGTCCCATCATCTTGTTCTGGCCATTGCTGTAGCTCGCCATCACATAGCCTTCCGGCGAAACGGAGAGGTTGGTGAGCGATCCGGCGATGTAGCCGTCCTGCTTTGTGGAATCAACATTGTTTGGCATTCCGAATTGCGTGGTCTCACTCAGGTCGAGGTAAAAGGCGAACCCCCCTGGCGTGGTAGCGTTAAACCAGTTGTAGGACACTGTGGCGGGCGGCGTAGGGGCATCGGCGGTCAAATCCACGATCGTGCCGTCCTGCAGGATGGTCTGGGACATGTCCATCTCGAAGCGGGCGTTGGTGGTACTCAAAGTGCCGTCGGCATTGAAGACCAGTGTGTTGGGTGTGGCGGAAACCAGATATTTGTCGTCGATGACGGTATACACGTCCCAGGTGCGCGCAGCCGCGCCCGTATCGCCTTGGCGCACGTAATAATTGGTCAGGGTGTGCAGGGTTCCAGCCTGATCGTAGATCGCTGCCGGCGTGGAATAATTGAACATGCTTGACTGAAATGTCGCATTCCAGGCAAAGGCGGTGAGTTGCTCCCAGTCACTGCCCATGCTTGTCGTTGCCGATCGTTCGTCGCGCGCGTCCAGATTTACGCCCATTGCCAACCCGCCCCTGGTCTGATCGACCAACGTAGACCAGCCGGTCTGCTTGGGCGGAATCGCGCCGGTGCCGACGGTAAGCGGCACGATGGAGGCCGTGTTGATGGTTTCGCCATCGGGCGAATCATATCCAGTCAGAAAACAGCTGTTGGAATTGACGATATAGCCATCCTTGTCCAGATGGAATTGCCCGTTGCGGCTGTAATAAGGCGTCAGGTCGGCGGGGCTTTTCTGGAAACGGAAAAAACCGTTGCCGTTGATCATCATGTCCATGCCATAGCCGGTGATGCTCGCGTTGCCCTGGGTGAATTGCTGCTGCACCGCCATCAGGCTGACGCCAATGCCGATCTGCGAATTCGCCGAGCCATTCAGCGCCCCGGCATAGACATCGGCAAAATGCGCCGACGACGCCTTGAAGCCGACCGTGCTGGCATTGGCGATATTGTGACTGACCACGTCCAGCCCTTTGGCATAGACGTTCAGCCCGCTCAAACCTTGTTGAAATGCCATGATATTCTCCTGATGAAGCGGTTTTCAAAATACCTGTTTAACATTATCCAGCGTAACGTTGCCAACGCCGGCGACTTCGATGACAAAACCGTCCTTGCCGCGTATCAATGCAGAGACCGTGCCAACCTGCAAGGCGCGCGCATTGACCGATTCCCCGTCCAGGGAAGCCAGGACGGAAAAACGGTACGCGCCGGGGGCGGCGGCATCGCCATTCTTGTCCGCGCCATCCCAGTAAAAGGCTTGCGAACCGGCGTTCAATTGTCCCAGGGTCTGCCGCGCGATCTCCACGCCGTTCGCGTCCATGATGCTGATTTCCACCTTGTCCGCCGACATTTCCAGCTCCAGGCCGAACAGGCTGCCATTTTCCGTGAGCGCCAGTTGATCGCCGGGAACGAGGACATTCTTGCCGATCAGGTTTGCCGCCTGAAGGGAAAGCGCCTCGCCATAGCTGCCCAGCAGGGTTTTCATGGTGGCGTTCAGTTGCTCCAGGCCGGAAACCATGTTCATCTGCGCCAGTTGCGAGGTCATTTCCGCGTTTTCCATCGGATTCAACGGATCCTGGTTGCGTAACTGCGCCAGAAAGAGCGTCATGAAACGATCGCTCATTTCCTCCGCCGCGCTCGCCGCCTTGGCGGAAGCCGCGCCATAGGCCGACGAACTGGCGTTGACCGCGTCGATGATGTCGCTATTGATAGACATGACCTTGCTCCTTATTGATTGCCGATTTGCAGTGTGCGCATGAGCATCTGCTTGGCGGTGTTCATGACTTCGACATTGGTTTGATATGAACGCGAAGCGGAAATCATGTTGACCATTTCCTCCACCGCGTCGACATTGGACATGGCGACATAACCCTGATCGTCCGCCAGCGGATTGCCAGGATCGTAGGTCATGCGCGGCGGCGCGGCGGATTCCACGATACGCGTGACCCGAACGCCCTGTGAAGCCTCGCCCGCGTTGCCCATTGGCGCGGCCTGGAACACGACTTCCTTGGCGCGGTAAGGCGTCCCATCGGCGGAAACCGCGCTGTCGACATTCGCCAGGTTGGAAGCCACCGCGTTCAGCCGCAAGGACTGCGCCGACATGGCGCTGCTGGCGACCTGGAAGACATTGAAAAGACTCATGATCGATTTTCACCTCATCCCTGGTTGCTGCTGATGGCGCTTCTCATGCCCTGTAGCTTCTGTGTCACGAACTGGGTCAACATCTGGTATTGCAGCGCGTTATCCGCGATCTGCGCGCGCTCCATGTCCATATCCACCGTATTGCCATCGACCGCCGACTGATGCTCTGTGCGATATTGCAGATTCACGCCCTCCAGCGCGTCCGAAGCCAACGGCAAATGCCCGTCATGCGTGCGGGAAAGCGCCAGATGCCCGTCCGCCGCTTGCCGCCCCATCGCCTCGGCAAACGCCGCCTTGAAATCGAAATCGCGCGCCTTGTAATACGGCGTGTCCGCATTGGCAATGTTGGAGGCCAACACCTGCTGCCGATGCGCGCGCAGATCCAACGCCTGCGAATAGACCGCCAAATAGCCGTTGATGTCGCCAAACATGACGCGATTCCTCTCGTTATTCATGACCACCATCGGCAAACCCGCCGACGCACGACACCCAAAAGCACTAAGCGTGCCAATAAAAGACGAACAAACGCGCCTCCCGTCCAAGGCGTGTTTTGCGACGAAAGAAAGCGCGGACAATATCCCGCCACACCCTCCTCTCGTTTTCCCCCGCCTGTCTCCCGATCCCCGAAAACGGCAAAACTTGCCGGATGCAGGAATCAGTGGACAGAAGAAGCTACCGACGTATCAAGCCGCGGGTTACGCATCTGGATTGTCGCGTCGCATACGTTCGAATCGCCTCCCGAACAAACGACACGCGCGTTTACGCACAGAAACTGTGGATAACTTTGTGGGTATCGTGTCACTAATCCGTCAAAATTCCATAGCTACCGGCGTTGTCTCAAGGTTGCCTCAAAAATAGGCCATCCATAAAACCCAATAAAATCAAATAGTTAAAAAATAAATCTGCTGTCAAGAGGAAAAAGCAAATTTTTTTCCCCGTATTTGACCGGGCATTGAATTTCTGTGGAGTAAGTCAGGAGTCAGGAGCCAGAAGAAGCTACCGGCGTATCAAGCCGCTTGCTACGCATCTGGATTGCTTCGTCGCTTTGCTCCTAGCAATGACGTGGGCATATCGTTCCGGTCGCGCCGCGCTTGCAACAACGTTCCTCCCTCGTCATTCTCTGGAACGAGGCCATCCAGTCGGCCTTTATTCGGTAGCTCTGGCGTTTCAGACAGCGCATCCGTCGGCCCTTGCGGGCAGTAAGATTGTGTCGCTTCGCTCCGGCGCATGGCGGGCTGGGGCGGCGCGAAGCGTCCGCGTCCGTTTGAATCACGCTCGTTATCCGCGCCGTAGGCGCGCATTGCTGCCCGCAAGGGCTATACTTGTGGTTTTCATGATTTCCGGATTCTTTGACTTATGGAATTTCTGGGTACGCTTGTCGACATTGCCCTGCATCTGGACAAGTATCTGGCGTCCTTGACGGCGCAGCATGGGGTGTGGATTTATGCCATTTTGTTTGTCATTATCTTTGCGGAAACGGGGTTGGTGGTCACGCCGTTCCTGCCGGGCGATTCCCTGCTCTTTGTCGCCGGGGCGATTGCCGCGCTGGGGGAGATGCAGATTGGCCTGTTGCTGGGGTTGTTGTCTTCTGCCGCCGTGTTGGGCAACATGACGAATTATCAGATAGGCCGTTATCTTGGGCCGGACGTGTTCAAGCGGGAGAGTGCCCGTTTCCTGAACCCGGCGGCGCTCTTGAAAACGCGGGCGTTTTATGCGCGGCATGGCGGCAAGGCGCTGATCATTTCCCGTTTCCTGCCGCTCTTTCGCACCTTTGTGCCGTTTGTCGCCGGGGTGGGCGCCATGCACTATGGGCGCTTTTTCTTCTTCAATTTTTTTGGCGCGGTCTCCTGGGTATTCACGCTCTGCCTGGCTGGTTACTGGTTCGGCAACCTGGCGTGGGTGCGGAAGAATCTTTCCGTGATGATCCTGGGCATCATCCTGATCTCCTTTTTGCCTGCCTTGTTTGCCTGGATATTGCGCTTGCGGCGACGGAGAAAGCCATGTCCCTGAACCGGCGACGCTTCATTGCCGCCGCCCTCATGCTTTTGCCTGCCGCCTGCGCCACCCGGCGCGGGACGGATGGACAGGAAACGACGGTTTTCAGTCCGAAGTACTTGGTCAAATCCGATATCGACCGGGTGGTCGACCTGAGCCGCGAGCTTGTCATGGCGGCGCTTTCGCGCATTGCCGACAAACTTTACCGGCGCAATCCGCGCGAATGGAAAAAGGCGGCTCATTCCGGACGTGAAGCGGCCATGGCGTCGCTTTTGCGTTACCGCGAGATCGCGCCCGCGTCGCTTGCCGGGAAAACGGAAGGCGCGGCGGCCCTGCTGGCCTTCGATCCCGGTTACGCGGACGATCGTGTGGCGGCGCTGATCTATGGGCTGTTGACCATGACAGATGCCGCCTATGAACACAAGAACGAATTTTTCATGCTCGATTCGCTGGACGCGCAGAAGTTCTACAATTGCGCGCGCAACATGGAAATCGCCGTCTGGAAGCTCGCCGCCGCACAGGACGCGACGGGCAAGCCGCTCATTTATTCCAATGAAATCGAAGGGGCATTGCAGAATCTTTCTTTCGAACGGGAATTCGGCGGCGTCATCGCGCTCCTGGATTACGTTGCCAACATCCTGGCGGACAAGAGCGGACGCGCCATCACTCGCGTCACCCACTCGATCGCCACCTCGATTTTCCTGCCGGTGAGTCTCTTGAGATGAAACGCATCGTCATCCTGATTTCCGGGCGCGGCAGCAACATGGAACGCCTGATTCACGCCGAACGCCAGGGCGAACTCGCAAAGGCGCGGGTTGTTGCCGTCCTTGCCAACCGTCCTGACGCGCCGGGGCTTGCCCATGCCGCCGCCGCCGGTATTCCCGTCTTCGTCGTCGATCACAGGGATTATCCGGATCGGGAAAGTTTCGACGCGGCGCTCATCGCCGCCATTGACCCCCATCAGCCGGATCTGGTGGCGCTGGCCGGGTTCATGCGCGTTCTTTCGGCGGGGTTTACGCGCCATTACGCGGAGAGGCTGATGAACATCCATCCTTCCCTCCTGCCCGCCTTTCCCGGTTTGCATACCCACCGGCGCGCGCTGGAAGCCGGGGTTCGGCTGCATGGCTGCACGGCGCACTTCGTCACGCCCGCGCTCGACCACGGCCCCATCATCCTGCAAGCCGCCGTGCCGGTCTTCGATGGCGACGACGAGGACACGCTGGCGGCGCGGGTACTGGCGCAGGAGCACAGCATCTATCCGCTTGCCGTGCGCTGGTTCATGGAAGGCCGGTTGCGCATCGTCGACCAGCGGGTCGAAGCGCGGGGACGACAACAGGAAGACGCCCTGTACGCGCCCCGGTTTGCCTAGCCTTGCTGTCCATGCCTTCGCGGTTTTTTCCCCGGCGCGAACTGGGCATTGCGCTGGCGCTTTCCAGCCTCCTGCATCTGGCGGTCTTTTCCCCCCCGCTGCGCTGGGACTGGCGCGCGCCCGCGCCACTGCCGCCGCCGCCGCGCCTCATGGCGACGCTCGCGCCCAATTCCTCTCCGCCCGCGCCCATCGTCAAACCCGTCCCCCCCCCTGTCACGCCCGCCGCGGAACCTCCCGTCACGCCCGCGCCCGACCCGGTTGTCGCTGCATTGCCGCCGGCCGATGCGGAAACGCCCGCGCCTGATACGGCGGCGATCCCATTGCCGGGAGAGGCCGCGAGCGTTTCTTTTCCGGCAGTTGAGCCTCAGGATGAATCGGCGGCGGAGCATATCGACTTTTTCCCGGCGCATGGCGAAGTACGCTACAGCGTTTATCGCGGCACGCAAGGGTTCGAGATCGGACGCGCCGAACTGCGCTGGGAAATTGAGGGCGATCGCTATCGTCTTTCCTCCCTCCTGAAAACCACGGGACTTGCCGCTCTTTTCTATCCGGCCGAGATCGTTTCGGATAGCGTGGGCAGCATCGGCGCGCATGGGCTTCGGCCTGAATCCTATCAACAGACCCACGACAGGGACGCGCCGGAGCGCGTGGAATTCGACCGCGTAGCGCAACAGGTGCGCATCAACCAGAATCCGCCGGTCGAGATGAACGCGAACAGCCATGATTTTCTCAGTCTGCAATATCAGTTCGCCTATAACGCGCTGCCCGGCAGCATCGCCGCCGGCGCGCGCGGCACGCTGGATTTCTGGCTGGCGACCCACAAGAAATACGAACACATCCAGTTTGTCATCATCGGCGAGGAAGTCCTGGAATTGCCCGCCGGACGCTTCAATACCCTGCACGTGCAGACAGCGGGCGAAACCAGCACGGATATCTGGCTGGCGCAGGATTACCTGATGCTGCCCGTGCGCCTGCACTTCACCGACAAGAACGGCAAACACTACGAACAGGTCGCCCGCGAAATCCTTGTCGAACCGGAAGAAAAGGAAATCGGGGATCAGTGATCGGGAATCAGAAGACAACCACACCAACCTTCGTCATGGCGAGGCGCGAAGCGACGAAGCAATCCGGATATGTAACCCGCGGCTTGATGCGCCGGTAACTTCCTCTGCCTCCCGACTCCTGTTCCCTGATCTGTGCCCCCTGAATCGATGGAAATCCGCGCGTCGCGCTGATAATGGATTATCCTCTTTCCTTTTCCGCTTCGTCTTTCGATGACTCGTCCCGCTCGTCTTTCCCCTGCCCTTCTTGTCCACGGCGTTGCCATCCTGGAGCAGTTGCTCGCTTTTGCCGAGGCTGCCGACAAGACGCTTTCCCGTTACTTTCGCGCCCATCCCAAACTCGGCCATGCCGACCGGGGCTTGCTTGCGCAGACATCTTTTACCCTTCTGCGCCGTTATCGCAGCCTGAATGTCAAGGTTGCCGCCCTTTTTTCAGGCGTTCCCTCGCCTCGCCGCCTGTTCCTTGCCGCGCTCCTTGCCGAAGGCCGCGACCTGTCGGCGCTTGCCCCCCTGTTCGAACCCGGCGAAGCTCGGAAGTTTGCCGCGCTGAAGGATTTTGACGAGGACGCGCTCACCGCCGCCGAACGCGCCGATCTGCCCGACTGGCTTTATTTTCGGCTCGTCGAAAGGTATGGCGAGGCCGAGACGCGGGCGCTCGCGCAAGCCCTGAACCAGCCCGCGCCGCTGGATTTGCGCGTAAACACCCTGAAAGGCGAGCGCGACGCGGTATTGGCGGCGCTTTTTCGTGAAGGGATGGCGGCGGCGGGCGCGTATTCGCCGTTTGCCCTCCGTCTTGCCGAAAAACCCGCGCTTGCCCGTCACCCGCTTTTTACGCGGGGCGTCATCGAAGTGCAGGACGAAGGCAGCCAGTTGCTCGGACTCCTGCTCGCGCCCAGACGCGGCGAGGCCGTCGCCGATTTCTGCGCGGGCGCGGGCGGAAAAACCCTGCTTCTGGGCGCGTTGATGTCCAATCGCGGCAGGCTCTATGCCTTTGACGTTTCCGAAAAACGCCTTGCCCGCCTGAAGCCCCGTCTGGCGCGATCCGGTCTCTCCAATGTCCATCCCATGCGGATCGAATCCGAACGCGACCCGCGCCTGAAGCGGCTGGCCGGAAAAATGGACAAGGCGCTGGTCGACGCGCCCTGCTCCGGTTTGGGCACCTTGCGCCGCAACCCGGAACTGAAATGGCGGCAGACGCCGGAAAGCATCGACGAGCTGGCGCAAAAGCAGGCCGCCATCCTTGCCGCCGCCGCCCGTCTCGTGCGTCCCGGCGGACGGCTGCTCTACGCCACATGCAGTCTGCTCGACGCGGAAAACGACTGGATTGTCGACGCCTTTCTCGCCGCCCATCCGGAATTCGTCCCGCTTTCCGCCCATGCCGAGCTTGCCCGCTACGGCGTGCCGGAAATCGGCGAGCGCCTGCAACTCTTTCCCCATCGGCATGGCACGGACGCCTTTTACGCAGCCCTCCTCACGAAAAAAGCGGCATGATCCGGCGTTTCTCACTATAATCGCGGACGCGCCGCGACCGCACGGGCGCATCTGTCAACGCCGCCTTTGTGCTGAACCGACGAGAGATAAGCGTCTTGCCTCCAGGTTTTTACATCATCATGGCCGCGCAGTTTTTTTCCGCGCTGGCCGACAACGCGCTGCTGATCGTCGCCATTGCCGTATTGCGCGATTTGCAGGCGCCCGAAGCGTATGTTCCCATACTGAAAGTCTTTTTCGCGGTCTCCTATGTCGCGCTGGCCGCCTTTGTCGGCGCATTTGCCGATTCCATGCCCAAGTGGCGCGTCATGTTCATCAGCAACAGCGTCAAGATACTAGGCTGCCTGATGATGCTCTTGGGCGCGCATCCGCTCATGGCCTACGCGGTGGTGGGACTGGGCGCGGCGGCCTATTCACCCGCCAAGTACGGCATTCTCACGGAATACCTGCCGCATCGTCTGCTGGTGCTCGCCAATGGCTGGATCGAAGGACTGACCGTGGCCGCCATCATTCTCGGCGTGACGCTGGGCGGCCTCCTCTTCACCGAACGCGCGACCCGCGTCCTGCTCGCCGCGCCGCTGCTCTTCCTGGATACGCACATCGAAGCCGTGATCGCCCTAATCGGCCTGATCTACATCGTGGCGGCCATCATCAATCTTTACGTGCCGGATACCGGCGTCGATCACAAGCCTCTGAAGAAGAATCCGCTTTATCTGGCGCATGAATTCAGCCATTGCGTCGCGCTGCTGTGGCGCGACAAACTGGGACAGATTTCGCTCGCCGTCACCACGCTTTTCTGGGGCGCGGCGGCGGCCTTGCAACTTATCGTCATAAAATGGGGAGAAGACGAGCTGGGGCTGGGCTATGCTTCCGCCACCATGTTGCAGGGCACGGTGGCGGTGGGCGTCGCCATCGGCGCGACCCTGGCCGCCCGCTTCATCAGCCTGAAAGCCTCGGTGCGCGTCATTCCGCTGGGCATTGTCATGGGATTCGTCGTGCTGGTCATGAATTTCGTCCCCAATAGTGAAATCGCCATTCCACTCTTGATCCTCATTGGCGCGCTTTCCGGCTTTTTCGTCGTGCCGATGAACGCGCTCTTGCAACACCGGGGGCATATTCTCATGGGCGCGGGGCATTCCATCGCCGTGCAGAACTTCAATGAGAACATCTCCATCCTGCTCATGGCGGGACTGTATTTCCTGATGCTTCGGGCGGAAATGCCCATTGCCTGGATCGTCACCCTTTTCGGTCTCTTCATCAGCGGCATCATGTACCTCGTCCGTCTTCGCCACCTGGAAAACCAGCGCCAACACGACAGCGTGGCGCGCCTGGATGACGGCGTTCATGACCAACCGTGGCGCAAACCTCCCGGGTAGCCCTCTATGTCAGGCATCGGCAAGCTGGAAATCCTCAACTCTTCGCTCAGGAAGCTGGACGTATCCAACACCCAGGTCAAGACACAGGACGTGCGCATCCCGGAAGGCGGCAAGATCACGGGGCATGTCACCATCACCACGGGCAGCAACATCAAGCTGTTGCCGAAATAGGCCGTCCCGAAACCGGAGGAGTACCGATGCCCTCGACCCCGGACAACCCAAACCGCCGCCGCTTTCTGGCGCTTTCCCTGCCTTTGGCAGTGTTGCCGCTTCTGGCGCCCTCCCGCGCCTTTGCCCACACCGCCCGGCGCTTTCCGGGCGGAGAAGCCTTTGCGCCGCCCGCCCTCGCGGAACCTTTCCCGGCAGACCCGGCGTCATCCTCCCCATCCTCTCTTTGGGAGGCCGCCCTCAACTTCGCCCGGCAAAACCAACGGACAGTCTACGAACAAGCCTTGCAGAATGGCCCTTGCGATGCCTTCCTCAAGAATCCCCGCCGCTTTGCCCGGCAAATCGCGCTGGCCGAATCCTCACCCACCATCCTCTCCGCCCTCCTTCCCGGCCCGGCAAGGTTCAATCGAAACCTCCTTGCCAGTCTGGAGAGACCGCCGTCGGGGAGCTGGATCGATGTTGAGGCAAAGACGGTGGAGCAGGTCAAGACGACGCGTCCGGAAAACAACGAAAAGCCGCGGCTGTGCGTGATGCTGGACTATCTGGCGGTGATGAATCCGGGGAAGAAGATCGTGCCGATCCAGTTTACCACCTCGGAGAAATACAATCCCGCCCAGACGCCCTTCACCGACAAGATAACGCTCGTCTTGTCGGAAAATTCCACCGTCCGCTCCTGTCTCGATCTCACGGGCATGAAGATTTGGGTGTTCAAGAAAGGGGAAAAAAAGAAGAAAGGGTCTTCCGGCGAATGGAAGCCATTGGACATTGGCGGCAACTTCGCCAAGAAGAAGGAGGAGGGCTTGAAAGAAAACGAGACGGAGCAAACCCTGACTTTTGTCGTGGAAGAGTTGGGATCATGCCTCGTCAAGCCGGAACTGGAGGCCATCGAGAACAAGGAGGAACGGAAGGCGGAAGAGAAAGGCATCAAGGAGCAAACCCGCATGGATTCTTCCGAAAAATTTGTGCCCCATCAACGGGTGTTGCAGGCTTTTTGCGAAATACCGCTGAACACGCCGGATGTCGCCGGGGCGGAGGATCTCAACTGTGATGACAAGTGGGTGTTCCCGCTGGCCATCGGCGTCATGGAAGTCAAGGAAGACCACAAAGACTCCTATCACTGCTACTTCCACCGGCCCTACGGGGAAAAGGGTGAGGTGCCCGATTGGTGGTTCAGGGCGAAGTATTTTGAGCATAAGGGGTATATTCCGGCAGATGAGGCTATCAGGAATAAAAAAGACTCTTCTGACGAAGGAAGCGGGGAGGCAAAAAATCCGTATGAGACATAATCGTGAAACACACACATTCATGTTGATTCGCATTGGATAGGACACGCCATGTTTACCATAACGATGGCGATAATGATGACAAATACCTTGGTCCTGATCGGTAGCATGGCGGTTTCCTCGTCGTTCCATGAGAGGGGCTTTTACAACCCCCGCGTTTATCGGACATGGCTCCACTGCAATGGCCGCCAGGAAGCGAACGGCCATTTTCTACATGACTAAGGCATCAAACTCGACCACCATGACGCCTGGGATTGTCGAGGAAGGCAAGGGATGCGGAAAAGGAAAGGCGCTTTTCCCCTCGCCGGAAGCGGTGTTCTTCCGTCGTTCATCCAAAAACTAACTCCGGTTTGAAACCCCGCCCTTCAGGGCGGTGCGAAGGTTGAGACCCCGGCCTGAAGGCCGGGGTTTCGACCGCAGCCATTGGGGAGGGGATGCAAACCCCTCCCCAATGGCGTCAGACCGACAGCCCTGAAGGGCTGTCGCTAATTTCTTGCTGGAACGGAGTCGCAGGACATTTGACTGAATTCCCCGGCTCCAAAGCCGCCTTGCTCGACGTTCTTGACGGTGACCTGCTGGTTTTGCGGAGAAAAGCCGACGATCAGATATCTTATCGTAACCGCATCGCTGAAGACGCCCATCAAGGTGCCTTTGTACGAATGGGTTTTCGTGAAGGTTTTCCCGACATAGACATGCGAGCAGGCATTGCGCGCCGCGCAGCGACCGATGCTATAGATTACCTAGCAGTCTGTCGGACTTCCCGATCTGAGCGGCATTTTGCTGAAAATTTAGGCAGATTTGGTGCTCTACAATCGATAGAGCCTCTATTCTTGGCTTCCAGAAGCATTTTATCGCCCTTGATCGCCAAAGTCCGACAGGCTGCTAATGACAAATATCCCGCCTCCCCACAAGCGACTTCTTTTTGCCGCTCTGCTTGGAGCAGAACCTGTTACTCTGGGGTTTTGCAAAAGGCTCTAACGGAAAAAAGCGGCTCACTGCGCCGCGATTTTCATTTCCCCGAAAATTTTCCGCTCATGGGACCCGCCTCTTCGTGACTCACCCAAAGCAAGGTATTCCACGGCGAGGCGCTTTGATTCGCCTCCAGATCATAGTGCAAGTAGCCGCCTTCGATTTTCCAAACCGCAAGGCGTACGCCGCCATGCAGCCTTGCCTGTTCACTCGTGGGCAAGCCATAGCTTCCGTTCAATTTATCTATCATGGCACGATGACTTTGCCACGGAACGTCTATCTTGAAGTTGGCTAGGCGTTTCCTCTTGAAGAAAAAAGCAATCTGCTTGGTTTCGATGCCATTGAAAGCATCCAGGTTTGCGTGGCAGACGCGACTACCAAGAGAAAAACCAGGTTCTGTGCCCGTGCATTTCAGTCCGAGATCAGGAAGCGCCTGCTGGACTTCGTTTTCACCCATGCTGGCGGAAAACTGGTTCAGATCGAGGGATACCCCCCGATTCCGCACAAGAAAAACCGCTACGCCAAGAAGCAGCAACACACCAACGAGTTTCAAAAGTTTCACCATAAAAAACCCCACACGCCGCAGGCGTCAATGCGCCAGCGATTGCGAAAACACGTTCAGCACCACGACGCCCGCAAGAATCAGGCTGATGCCGAGGAGGGCGGGCAAATCTAGGCGCTGGCCGTAGAAGAACCATGCGGCGACAGTGATGAGCGCGATGCCCGCGCCCGACCAGATCGCGTAGATGACGCCAACTGGCAGTCTTTCCATGACGCGCGACAAAAAGAAAAAAGCAAGGCAATAACCCACGATCACCACACAGGATGGCCAGAAGCGCGTAAAGCCCGCGCAAGCTTTCAGGCTGGTCGTCGCCACGACTTCGGCCACGATGGCAAGCGCCAGATAGATGAAGTGCATCGGTTTTCCGGCAGACTCAATCGTTGTTGGCCACGCAGGGCAAGTCGATGAGCGCGGGAGCAAGGCAGGGACGGGAATAGAGATAGCCTTGCAACAGGTCGCACTGCGTTTCCATCAGGCAGCGGCGCTGCGCTTCGGTCTCCACGCCTTCCGCAACGGTTTCCATGTGCAGGGTATGCGCCATCAGCACCACGGCCTGCACAAGCGAAAAGGTATTCTGATCGCCATCGCTCGCGATGCCGTCGATGAAGCTCCTGTCGATCTTGACCACATCCACCGGATAACGCGCCAGGTAGGAAAGTGAAGAATATCCGGTGCCAAAATCATCGATGGCAATCCGCAAGCCTTTTTTGCGCAGGCGGGCAAACACATTGAAGATGCGCTCCGGATCGTCGGCCATCGAGGATTCGGTCAGTTCAAGCTCCAGGCAATTCGGACTGATGCCGGTGGCCTCGATGATTTCCAGCACCATTTCCGTGAAGCCGGGATTGCGGAACTGGCGGGCGGAAACATTGATGGCTACCCACTGTATCGGCAGGCCGGAACGCTGCCATTCCACCAGTTGTCGGCAACCGTTTTCCAGGCACCAGCGTCCCAAGATTTCGATATAGCCGGAATTTTCCGCCAGGCCGATGAAATCATTGGGCATGAGCAGGCCGCGCGTGGGATGCTGCCAGTAACACAGGGCTTCCACGCCATAAACCATGCCGCTCTGCGGTTCGACCTGCGGCTGATAGTAAAGACGCAATTCGTCGCGCCGGATGGCGTGGCGCAGATCGTTTTCCAGCTCTAGGCGCTCCAGCGAATACAGGCTGTCGCTTTCCTGGAAGAAACGGAAAGTAGCGCGTCCGGCGCTCTTGGCGTTGTGCAATGCCACATCGGCGTTCTTCAATAGGGTTTCCCAAGTTTCGCCATCGGCGGGATAGACGACGATACCAATACTGACCGTGATGTGTATTTCCCGCTCTTCCAGTCCGAACGGCGCGGCAAAGGCGTTCATGACGAGGCTGGCGTGTTTGGCGGCGTCCGCGTGGGAAGTAATGCCATCCGGCAGCAAAATGGCGAATTCGTCGCCGGAAAGCCGCGCCAGGGTGTCGCCTTCATGCAGCAACGCCTGCACCCGCTGCCCCACCGCGGACAGCAACGTGTCGCCCGCGTGATGCTCCAGGGAATCATTGATGTTCTTGAAATGATCCAGATCGAACAGGATGACCGCCAGCGGACGATGACTGCGATGCGCCTGCCGTACCGCTGTTTCCAGGCGATCCTGGAACAGCATCCGGTTGGCCAGCCCTGTCAGCAGATCGTGATAGGACAAACGATTGATCCGGGCTTCCACCTGCTTGCGCTCGGAAATGTCGGAAAAGAGCGCGATGTACTGCGCCACGTCGCCTTCCTCGTTGCGCACCGCCGTAATGGAAAGCCATTCAGGATACGTTTCGCCATTCTTGCGGCGATTGATGATTTCTCCCTGCCAGCGATCCGTCTCGTTCAGGATGCGCCACATGTCGTGGAAAAATTCCTTGCCATGCAGGCCGGAACCCAGGAGTTCGCCCGGCGTCCTGCCCTGCGCCTCGGCTTCGCTGAAGCCAGTAATCTGGGAAAAGGCCGGATTGATCGAAATGATCCGGCCATCCGGTCCGGTAATGGTCATGGCCTCGGAAAGGCTGTCAAAGACGCTGGCGGCAATGCGCAGGCGCGCATCGGATTGATGTTGCGCGGTGACATCCCGGAAAGAGGCCACATAGCCCTGCGTGACGCCCGCTTCATCCGGACTCGACAACGGCCCGCCCAGGAAGAAAGCCGGAAAATGCTCGCCATTGGCGCGACACAACCACTCTTCCCCCTCAAATGAACGTCCCACCTGGCGCGCGGAGTGGAAAGCGGAATCCGACTGGGATTCGCGCGGCCAGATTTCCAGCAGATCGCGCCCTAGCAAATCCGCCTTGCGTCGGCCCAACAGGATTTCGGCGCGCCGGTTCATGAAGTTCAACCGCCCCTCGCCATCAAAACTCAGGATGCCTTCGCCCAGATGGTTGGCGATGTTGCCCAGCAGGGTGTGACTGCGTTCTAGTTCCCGCGCCGTATATTGCAGACGCAGCATGATCAGCACTACCGCCACCACCATGATCAGCGAAAATACCGCCATCAGTTGCCGATAGTATTCCGCCCGCACCGCCGCCTGGTTGTAGGCGCGAATGTATTCGCCATAAGCCAGTTCCATGTCCTGCGTAAAGTGGTTGCGCGAGATGGCAAGCATCAGGCGTTGTACCGGCAGGTGGTTATTCACAATTTGCCGCGCGTGCGCCGCGAGCAGCGTGCCGCGCATCGACTCCTCGTCCGGCCAGGTCTTGCTGACCGCCTCCAGTTGGTCCAAGTGGGCAAAAATAGCCGGGATTTCTTCTGTCTGCTGCTCATTGACGAAGACCAGGACGTCGCGGGTAATGGCGTTCAACAGATCGACGCTGCCCATTTTCGCCGTCTGAAGCTGCCGGGAAAGATTGACGAAGTGATAGAGGGAATTGACCAGCACGGTATTCTGGCGCTTGAAATCATCCAGCGCCATCTCTTTCACGCGCCATGCCTGGAGAGCCGAAGCCAAGGCTTCCGGACGCCCCATCCGCTCAAACTGCGTCTGCAAGCCTTGCAGCAGATTCGTCACCTGCAAGGTGGAATTCGCCAGCGTATCGTAGCCCTGCAACTGACGATGACGCAGCCGCAACACGTCCAGGTTGATGCGAGTATCCAGCGCCAGGACATGGCGCATGTCCAGTTCAACCCGATCGCGCGCCTTGTCGTCGATCACGCTGCTCTGAATGTAGAACATGAACAGCGCGCCGCCCAAAACCACCAGCAACAACCAGGGCATGAGGGTGCGCCAAACGAGTTTCGGTCTCATTGCAATTTCTCCCCGGTCAGGGTGTGCAAAAAGAGCACGATGGATGAAACATCCTCTTGGGATAGGTCCACCCCCAACTGAAAACGCCCCATGAGCGCCACCGCTTCATCCAGGGAATCCGTCGAAGCGTCATGGAAGTATGGCGGCGTCAACGCTACATTCCGCAGGCTGGGCACCTTGAACACGTATTTGTCCTCTTCGCGCCCCGTGACGTTGTAACGCCCCAAGTCTGCCGTCGTCGCCTTCTTTCCCGCAAAATAATCCTGCATCACGCCAAAACGCTGAAAAAGGTTACCGCCGATATTTTCCCCCTGATGACAGGCCACGCAACCATGCCGACGGAAAAGACGATAACCCTCCAGTTCCTCGTCCGAGAGCGCGCCTGCGTCGCCCAAGAGCCAGCGATCCATGCGCGAAGGCGTCACCAAGGAACGCTCGAATTCGGCAATGGCGTCCTGAACCGCCGCCATCGTGGGTTCCGACTGATAAATGGCGCGAAAAGACGAAGCCATCCGCACGTCCGCGCGCAGGGTCGCCAGCACCCGATCCCAGGTATTCGCCATTTCCACCGGATTGAGCACAGGCCCGCTCACCTGCTCTTCCAGGCTGCCCACGCGCCCGTCCCAGAACTGACGGAAATTGAAGGCGGCGTTATATACCGTCGGCGCGTTGATTTCACCCTCCCGCCCATTCACGCCAAGAGAACGAGCGCGCCGATCCACGCCGCCCTTCGCCAAATCGTGACAGGAAGCGCAACTGACGCCGCCGTCACGGGAAAGCCGCGCGTCATGAAACAGGAGTTTTCCCAACGCTACTTTCTGCGCGTCCAACGTCGTCGGCTCACGGATGGGCATCAGGGGTTCGTCCAGGCGCATACTGGGCGCCGTCATCGGATCATTGCGCAAAACCTCATTCGCCGGGGCCGCCACACTGGAAGCGCGCAAGTGGAAATAGAAGCCTGACGCCAGGATGACGCCCGCCACCAGTCCTAGCAGAAGCCATCCTTTCCGCTGCGAAGAAGCATGTTCCGTCTTCCGGTTCAACATGTGCGAATGTCCGCCGTTTTTCTTGTTTCGGGAAAAATATGGCTATTTTATCGCGTTCAGGGCGCTTTCAGGAGAATCGCGTCAAAAACGATCCACCCAGACGCCTCGCCCCGCGTCCCTGTCTGCCGGGATCGTCCCCAGAAGCCTTCAGGCGCTCGATGCGCGGAAGCAATCACAATCAACGCGCGGAAGCAATCAAATAATCCACAGCGGCCTTGACCTCAGCCTCCGACAAGGCCGGATTCCCGCCCTTGGGCAGCATGGTGGTTCCCTTCTTGCCGTTCAGCGCCGTCGCGTAAAGCGCCTCTTCGCCCGCCGCCAGACGACTTGTCCAGGCCGCTTTGTCGCCCTTCTTGGGCGCTCCGGCAACGCCATAGTCATGGCAGGTGAAACAGAGCGAAGCATAGACGCTCGCGCCGTCCTTCGCCGCCGAAGGCGCGGGGCTTTCCGGATCTGCCGCGCTTTCCGCCGCCGGATCCGCCGCGCTCTCGCCCGCCGCCACGACCTCTGGCTGTGCTGCGCCCTGCAATTCAAAACGGGCTACCGGCGCAATGCGCTGCGTCGTATCCCCCGCCGAAGGCTTCGCGCCGTCTTTTAGCGCCAAAGGCACGGCAACCGCCAAAAACAGACCCGATACAATTACGACCGCATACAATAGAATCCGGTTCATGTCAGCGTCCTTCCCTGTAAATTGGAAAGCCTTGATTATACCGCCAGCGCCCAAAACCGACGAAATAATGGACGCTGCCCGACAAAACCAGTATCATCGCGCCCCACTGCGCGCCCGTAGCTCAGCTGGATAGAGTACTGCCCTCCGAAGGCAGGGGTCGGACGTTCGAATCGTCTCGGGCGCGCCAGTTTGCCTTGCTTGCCAGTTCGTCAAGTATCTTGTTTGCGTCTATTCCTCGCAGTCTTTCTAGTTTGATGAAGGCGTGGGTCGGGATCGCTCGTCTGTTTTTTAGTACATCCGACACTACTTGTTCTGGTATTTCCAGCATACCCGCTAGCTGTCGCTGGCTCCAATCGTTGTTTTGCATAACTTCCTTGCATTTTTGGTAAGTGTTCATTTTGCTGTCCTCCTGTAATTGATTTTATTTTGCACTACATGACTTGACAAGTCTTCACAAGTAATGTAGTTTCGTCGGCAAACTACACATTTTGTGTAGTTTGCCAGTCCGCAAGGCTGCAGTTGCCGGGCTTTTCCGGCGTTTTGACGATGAAGAGGAGTAGGCGAAATGAGCATCAAGGTTGAAGTCAGGAGCGAGGAGTTGGATGTCAAGACAGGCGTGAGCCAGAAGAACGGCAAGCCATACAACATCAGGGAGCAATCGGCGTGGGGGTTTTTCGTGG
>JAIRMN010000168.1 GCA_031258715.1 Zoogloeaceae bacterium | reverse complement strand
ACTGGGCTGCACCATCGGCACGCTCCTCTCCGGAACACAGGCGGGCGCGCTGTCAGGCTGGGTATTCGGCGCGGCGATGGCCTGCGCCATCTGGATCGGCTCTCGCAAATGGCGATGATTGTTTCCTTTCCGCGCCGCACAGAAGACAGAGCAATTACCGGCGCTTTGCGCTGCGGGTCATGAATCAGGATTGCTTCGTCGCTTCGCTCCGGAGAATGACGGGGTAGGGAACGCGCGCCAGGTCGATCCACGCCTGCAATGATGCTCCTCTCCATCATTGCGAGGCCGAAGGCCGGGCAATCCAGACGGGCTTTCCGCTGGCTCCGACCTTCCAGAAAACGCTCCCCCTCTCGTCATTCTCCGGAACGAAGCAATCAAGTCGGCCTTTATTTGGTAGCTTCGGCGTTTCCGATGGCGTATCCGCCGCCTGGATTGCCCTTGCGGGCAGCGAGGCCATTTCTGGCTGCGAAGACCCGCGATGGCCTTTTTCATGTCAATCTTTTTTCAGCTCTGCTAGAATCGCCGCGCGAGCCTTTGGTTTGCTGGTGTTTTTTTCCACTCCTGAATTTTTGCTGCCGCCATGTCTGAACCCGAACGCGCGTCTTCTTCCCGCCGTTGGCCCAAAGTCCTCGGCATTTCGCTTGCCCTTTCCCTGATCGTCGTCGTCATCGCCTTCCAGGTTGCCGTTCGGGTATTGAAGCGCGAGATCGTCGCCGCGCTGGGGCCTGATGCCGGGATTCGTGAATTGAATGTCGGTCTGACCCATGTGGAGATCATCGGCATTCGCCTACCCGCGTCCAGCGCCAATGGCAAGGGCGCCTGGCCTGCCGACGACTTCCTGCGCGCCGAACGTCTTGTCATCACCCCTTCGCTCTCCAGTCTGTTTGGCGAGCGTATCGTCTTGAAAAACCTCCGCGTCGAAGGCGCGTATCTTTCCATTTTGCGCGAGCGTGGCGGTCGTTTGCGCCTCATCCCCACGCTGACGGAAAATGCCGCGCCCGCCAAGGCTGTCCGCCGCTCCGATCCCGCGCGGTTTTCCGCCTTGCGCCGCGCCTATCCCATGCCCTGCGTAACTGCCGTCGGGCCAAGAATCGACATCGAGCGCGTTGAAATCATGGGAAGCCGCCTGGATTTCTTCGACGCCAGCATCCGCAAGACGCCGCTCCGGATTACGCTGGAAAACCTGGATTTCAGCCTTGACCACCTGCGCCTGCCTGAACTGACGGGAGAAAGCCGCATGAAGCTGGCCGGTGTCCTCAAGGGCAGGGCGCAGGACGGAAAAGTCCGCATCGAAGGCGAAATCGAATTCGCCAGCAAGGATTCCGACCTCCATGCCCGGTTCCAGGGCGTCGACCTCACCGTTTTGCAGGCGTATCTGGTAAAGACGAACGAAGTCAGCATCCAGCGCGGTATCCTGGATATGGAAGTGCGCAGCGTGGTGAAAAAAGGCCAACTGCATGGCCCTGGCACGCTTGCCCTGAGCCATCTCAGACTGGGCAGCGGCAATGCCTTCATGGGCGTGCCGCGCAATCTGGTCATCGCCGCGCTGAAGGGCGGCAAGGATCGCATCGACATCAAATTCACCCTTTCCGGCAACATCGACAACCCCGGATTTTCCATGAACGAGAGTATCGCACGTGAAATCGGCGTCGGCCTGATGAACGCGCTGGGTCTCAACGTGGAAAATCTGGCCAGAAATCTGGGCAACGCGGGCGGGGACATAGGCAAGCTGGGCGATTCCCTAGGAAAAATGCTGGGCAGGCAGTAACAGGCATCAGGCATTAGGAAAGCCGCTTCGACCTTCCCTCTGATTCCTGACACCCGATGCCTGATCCCTGGTTCGCAGCCGCGCCACGTAGCCTTGCGCCATTTTGACCGGGGGCGCGTCCGGGTCTTCCGCGAAAAGCAGGCTTTCCTCGATGCGTTCGATGACGCCGTTGACGACGCCCTGGCGTGCCTCCGGCGGCAGGAGAGCATCAGCGAAGGCGACGAGATCGACCGTCACCGGCAAGCTCAGTGAAACCTTGCGGACGAGATTGATGGCGGAAGGCGGGCAGATAAGGCTTTCCACCACCAGAAGCCAGAATTTTTCGCGCGCCAGAGGATAATCCGCATGAAACCGGGCAAGCTGGCGCAACTGGAAGAAAATGAAGAGATAGATGAACGGCAGGAGCGCTAGGGCATAGAGGATAGGCAAAAAATAGAGTCCCAGCGGCATGAGCGCCAAAATGCACAGCGCCAGCGCGATCGTGCCCGGCAGCAGCCGGGCGGAGAGCGCCGCCTCCCGCGCGTGAAACGCACCAACCCAGGCCGCGTCCGGCGCGGCGTCCTCCGAAGGCGGCGGGGAGGGCGACCAGAAAAGTCGATAGGCGGGATAAAACGGCGTTCCCAGCGGCAGGCGAATCATCAGGCGCTTGCCAAAACTGGCGCTGTTGCGCGGGAACGTCACCCGGTAGCCCAAAGGAAGACGATACGCGACAACCTCATTGCGATATGCCAGAACAATGCAGTCATGGAGGTACAACAGGAAGATCAGGGCGATCAGTTGCACCTCCGCCGGAATGTACACGCTGTGAAGACTCCGCTGTGAAGACTCTGGCTCATTCCGGTTTTTTGCGCTGGAAGAGGCGCTTTATGAAGCCGCCCACAGCCGCGAATGCCGCTAGCGCGCCGACGACCAGGAGCTTCCAGTATTTCACCAGCAAGCCCGACTTGAGGAGCGCCGCGGCAGCGCCCCCGGCGATGAGCGCGGCCAAGCCGTATTCAGCCACCTTGTCGCCTTCCTTGAATTCGTTGTAACGCTGGCCTTCCACGAACTTGTAGCCGCCCACCACCTTCTTGAATTCCGGCAGGGCCGCCGCCAGTTTTTCCGGCGAGACTACAAGAGTTGCCGAGGTGACGCCCAAGCGCCCCAGAAGACGGGTTTCGTAATTGACGCCTTCCTGCTGGTTGTGGGAACTGATGAAGGAGAGCGCCCATTCTAGGCGCCGGGTTTCCGGATCGTAGAATGGCGCCTGTTTCCAGCCCATGTTCAAAAGCTCTGGCCAGCCTTTTTTGGCGCGTTCCTTGTTGCCTTCCTCCTGGTTTTCGCGTATGGATTCGATCAGCGCGTCGGCGTCGATTTTTTCGTCATCCTTGACGTGACCGGTGTCCGAATATTCAAAGGTCGCCCACCACTCACCCTCGCTTGGGCCGAAAAAATATTCCTGGCCGCTGGCGGGGTTCTGGGTGACGTCTTCCAGAAAGACGCGGGTATCCGCGGCATTCAGAAACAAAAAGCCCTCGGGTACGTCGAAGGTTGCCATCGGCCCCACATTGACGGTCTTCGGGCCTTCCACCCAGTTCAGGCTGTCGATGATCGCCGCGATTTTTTCGTCGGCTTCCGCCGTGTTTTCTTCCTGCGCCATGACCGCAGACGACAGGAATCCGCCCGCGACCCAGAGGGAAAAAATCAGAATTGAACGGGGTAGAAGTTTCATGTTGCGATCCTCTCGATTGAAAAAATTACATCAAAAACAGGGTTGCTAGTCCCAGAAAAATAAAAAAGCCGCCGGAATCGGTGAGCGCCGTAATCATAACCGAACCGCCGACAGCCGGGTCCGCGCCCAGGCGTTGACGCAGCATGGGGATGCCCACGCCCGCGAACGCCGCCAGGAGCAGATTCAACGTCATTGCGGCGGTCATCACCAGTCCCAGCGAAATGCTTCCATAAAGCCACCAGGCCAGCGCGCCCAGGAGTCCGCCCCAGAGCACGCCGTTGATCAGCGCGACGCCCATCTCTTTTTTCAATAACCGCCGCGTGGCGTCGGGTTTGACCTGCCCCATGGCAATGGCGCGGACGATCATGGTGACGGTCTGGTTGCCGGAATTGCCGCCAATGCCCGCCACGATGGGCATGAGCGCCGCCAGCGCCACCAACTCCCTGATGGAGGTTTCAAAAATGCCGATGACACGCGAAGCCACAAAGGCCGTCACCAGATTGACCGCCAGCCACGCCCAGCGGTTTTTTACCGAATTCCAGACCGAGGCGAAAATGTCTTCTTCCTCGCGCAGGCCCGCGTTCGCCAATTGTTCGGCTTCGGAGGCCTCGCGGATGAAATCGACCACCGCTACCAGGGTGAGCCGTCCAACCACGTGGTTTTCCGCATCGACCACCGGCGCCGAGACCAGATCGTAACGCTCGAACGCCTGCGCCGCTTCTTCGGCCTTGTCTTCCGGCTGAAAGCGCACCACATCCTTTTTCATGGCGGCGCGCACGTCCGAATCCGGGTCGTGGGTGAGCAGGTCTTCCAGTGTCAGGACGCCTTCCAGACATCCCTCGCGGTCGACCACGAAAATCTTGTCGGTATGCTCCGGCAGTTCGTCAAAACGGCGCAGATAGCGAAGAACGACCTCAAGGGTGACATCCTCGCGCACCGTCGCCATGTCGAAATCCATGAGCGCGCCCACCGTGCCTTCCGGGTAGGAAATGGCCGTGCGCAACTGCGCCTGCTCTTCGGGCGGCAGTGCCTGGAAAACGTCTTCCACCACGTCCTGCGGCAGATCAGGCACCAGGTCGGCGAGCTCGTCGGTATCGAGCGATTCCGTGGCGGCGACCAGCTCATGCCGCTCCATCGCGTCGATCAGGGTTTCGCGCACCGCGTCGGAGACTTCCAGCAGGATTTCCCCGTCACGCTCCGCTCGCACCATGTCCCAGACCAGCAGACGATCTTCCAGCGGCAGGGCTTCCAGCGCATAAGCCACGTCCGCCGGGTGCATGGCATCGAGCCGGAGACGCAGATCGTCGAGTATCCGCCCGGTCATCTCCGCGTCATGCGCCGTCTGCGAGGATTCCGGATCGAGCGCCGCAGCCGCCGACTGCCGATAACCGGCAAGCAGGTTCTCCACCTCGCGCAAGCGTTCCTGCAAATCCTCCGTATCGTTCAGTTGTTGTTCTTCACTCATGACGCGCCGCCGCAAAAGAAGCGGCATTTTAACATTCCGGCAGGTCAGGGGACAGGAAACGGAGGACAGATCGGGGACAAGGAATCAGGAATCAGAAAACCCCGTTCCGTCAAAGGCGAGCAGCAAGGCAGTCCAGTCGGACTTTCCGTTGGCTTCGACGTTCCAGAAGCATGAACCGCCGCAGATTGCCGTGTCGCTTTGCTTCGGAGAATGGAGCCGCCTCAACCGGCGCTTCTACTCAGAAGTCGCCAAACAAGACGGCAATAATCTGCCAGAAAGCTGTGTGGTCACTGTATTGGATGTCGACCAATCGAGCGACTTCTGTGTAATGTAGAGATGGCGTTTCGCTTTCGGAACGGAATGGCCGCTTCGTCGAAACCCAGTTCGCGGTAGATTTTGACCGCCATGCGCAGGACGAGAATGGCCTCCCGCACAAGCCGATGAAAGCCCATGTCGCGGGCGGCGCGAATGATGGACAGGGTGAGCGTCGCGCCTGCGCCCTGTCCACGTTCTTCCGGCATAACGTACATGCGCTTCATCTCGCACATGTTTTCCGAGAGCGCGCGAATGCCGACAGAACCGATGGGGGCAGTCCCTTTCGCCGACGAGAAGGCGTCCGGTCGCGCCGCTGTAGTCTCCCGGCAGGGCGCTGATTTCTTCATCGAAACGCCGGAAGGAAAGATTCTCCCCGCCCAGGCCATGTAGTCGCGGAAAAAGCCGCGTATGGCGGAAATGCCGGGATCATCGTCGGAAGCGACGAGGCGAGTGGCGATCAGGGGCGCGTGGGACATGGAAGCCGTGCGGAAAATTTGCAATGTGCGTACTGGTAATTTATCCTGTTACCTCCTTCCTGTCTTTATTTTTCCTGATGATGATTGATGAACCGGTTCATTGCCCTGAGCGGCAACCTGCACTGCGCCTAGTGCCCATGCCCGCCAATGAGAACATGTTTGGCGATATTTTCGGCGGCTGGGTGATGTCGAACGTCGATGTCGCGGGCGGCATCGAAGCCATGCGCCACGCGCGCGGACGAGTGGCGACCGTGGCGGTCAATAGCTTCCACTTCCACCAGCCGCTCTCCAGCGGCGACGTGGTAAGTTTCTATACCGATGTCGTCAGCGTGGGACGAACCTCGATCACCATACAGGTGCAGGTCTTTGCCGAACGGCATCCGCAAAAGCCGATTGTCGTCAAGGTGACGGAGGCCGTCCTGACCTATGTGGCGCTGGACAAGGACGGCCAGAAACGCCCAATGCCCCCCGCCGTATGGCCAGAACTGGAAGACGCGCCAGAAACCTGAGTCAGGGGTCAGGGGGTCAGGAAACAGAGTACCCGCCGCCTCGTCAAAAGCGCGGCGCAGCATGGTGCGCGCTCCCAACCTCATCAGGCGCACAGCGACGAAGCAATCCCGATTCGTAACCTGCGGTTTGATACGCCGGTAACTTTTCTGTCTTCTGTCTCCTGATTCCCGAACGGCGGACCACCTCCGTTTGAATCGCGCCCTGATGCCATGCGCCAGTGCTGGATCGGATTATGCTTGTATGGGCGCAGAATTTTGCGAATGGAGTGGTGATCATGAAGTTTTCCCGTGTTGTTTCCGGCCTCTTGTCGCTCTTGTTGGGCGCTTGCGCCACGACGCCGCCGACGGCCGTGCATCAGCCGATGACGGCGCGACCGGAATACCGGCAAATGCCGCAGACGGCAAGCGGCAGTATTTTCCAGGAGGCTTCCGTGCGTCCCCTGTTCGAGGATCGGCGCGCACGTCACGTGGGCGACATCCTGACGGTCGCCATCACCGAAAACAACGCGGCTTCCGCCGAATCCGCGAGCAACGCCAAGCGTTCCGGCGCGATCAACGCGGGCGTGGGCGCACTCAGCGTCTATCCCCTGAACAACATCAAGGCATTCAACAAGCTGGCGGACATGAATATCGACGCCCAAAGCTCCAACACCTTTGGCGGCAGCGGCGATGTGGAAAACACCAACGCCTTCAGGGGGACGATTACGGTGACGGTCATCGAGGTCTATCCGAATGGCAATCTGCTGGTTTCCGGCGAAAAACAGGTCGCCATCGGGCATCAGCAGGAATTCATCCGGCTTTCGGGCGTGGTCAATCCGCGCGACGTGAAAAGCGAAACCAACAGCGTGGACTCTTCGCGCGTCGCCGACGCGCGGATCGAGTACAAGGCTTCCGGCTATGTCAGCGAGGCGCAGATCATGGGCTGGCTGGCGCGATTCTTTCTTTCCGCCCTGCCCTTTTGAATGGAGCTTGTCTTATGCCTGAACACACGAAGAACATCCTGGCGATCGGCCTTCTGGCGCTGGCGCTGGGCGTGCCCTCCGTCTATGCGGAGCGCCTGAAGGAACTGGCGAACATCCAGGGCGTGCGCAACAACCAACTGGTGGGTTATGGCCTGGTGGTGGGGCTGGACAACAGCGGCGACCAGACGACGCAAACGCCCTTTACCTCGCAGTCGGTATTGAACATGCTGGCGCAGATGGGCGTGAACATGCCGATGGATCAGATTCGCAGCATCCAGTTGAAGAATGTCGCCGCCGTGATGGTGACGGCCAGTCATCCGCCGTTCGCGCGTCCGGGGCAGGCCATCGATGTCACGGTGTCTTCCATCGGCAACGCCAAGAGCCTGCGCGGCGGCACTTTGCTGATGACGCCGTTGAAAGGCGCGGACGGACAGACTTACGCGATGGCGCAGGGCAATCTGGTGGTCGGCGGCGCGGGCGCGGCGGCGCCAGGCGCGAGCGTCCAAGTGAATCATCTTTCCGCCGGGCGCATTCCGGAAGGCGCGACGATAGAGCGCGCAGTGCCGACGGCGCTGGGACAGGGAGCCTATATCACCTATGAACTGACGCGGGTGGATTTCGATCTGGCGCGGCGCGCGGTGGAGGCGATCAACCTGGAAATGGGCGCGGGCGTGGCGCAGGCGGTGGATGGGCGTCAGTTTCGCGTCATCGCGCCGGAAAATCCGAACGCGCGCGTGGCCTTCATGGGACGGCTGGAAAACATCGAACTCACGCCCACGCCCGCGCCGGCCAAGGTCGTGATGAACCCGCGCACCGGCTCGGTGGTGATGAACCAGAAAGTGGAGATTGAAGCCTGCGCCATTTCGCACGGTAATCTTTCCGTGGTAGTCGAAAGCGAGGAAACCCTGATCAGCCGCCAGACCAGCGCCCGGCTGTCGGTGGATGGCACGAATCTCCTGAATATCCGGGCGGGGACGAATCTGGCGGATGTCGTGAAAGCGCTAAATTCGCTGGGCGCGAATCCGCAGGACCTGCTGGCGATCCTGCAGGCGATGAAAGCGGCGGGCGCGTTGCGCGCGGAACTGGAAATCATCTGATGACCATCCCAAAGAGCGACGCCGCATCCCTGGCCGCCGACGTGCAGGATGCCCGCGATCTCCGCTCGAAATTCAGGACGGATAAGGACGCAGGCATAAAGGCGGCAGCGCAGGAATTCGAGGCGCTCTTCCTGCAAATGATGCTGAAATCCATGCGCGCCACGACCGACCAGGACAGTTTCATGGACAATGAAGCCAGCCGTTTTTTCACCGGGATGCTGGACGAGCAGATCGCCAAGGATTTGTCGCGTACCGGGAGCATCGGACTCGCGCAAATACTGGAAGGACAGTTACACCGCCGCATCGACGGCCCGGAGGCCACCGCCAGCGCCACGCCCGAAACCCTGGCGCGCGAGGCGCAAAACCTTTTCCGGTCGACGGCAATGCTTGCCGCCGCGCAGGATAAAAATTTGCCGTTTGCCGCTTTGGGCAACCCGAACCTGCAAGCGGCGCTGGAACGCTCGTCCCTGCAAGGGGCCGCGCCCGCCGCCCCCCAGGAGATGTCCGCCGCCGCCACGCCCAGGGAATTCGTCCGGCAGATATGGCCGCACGCGGTGGAAGCCAGCCGCAGCACAGGCATTCCGCCGCAGTTCCTGATCGCCCATGCGGCACTGGAAAGCGGTTGGGGACAACGCGACATCAGGAATGCCGACGGCACGCCCACCTACAATCTTTTCGGCATCAAGGCCGGGGAAAGCTGGCCGGGGAAAAGCGCAGAAATCACGACAACGGAATATGAGGACGGACAACCCGTCACGCAGAAGGCGCGTTTCCGCGCTTACAGATCCTACGTCGAAGCCTTTGCCGACTACGCGCGCCTGCTCAGCCAGAATCCGCGCTACAGCGGCGTGATTGGTTCGCAAAGTGGCACGGAGTTTGCTCGAAGGTTACAGCAGGCGGGCTACGCCAGCGATCCGAGCTACGCGGAAAAACTTTCGGGCATCATCCACGGCCCAACCTTACGACAGGCGTTGATCGGTTAATCCAGGCTCAATGAATCCCTGCCCGCGCCGTAAATACAGCAGCAGAACCGGAGAAGCACCATGAGCCTCTTGAATACAGGCGTCAGCGCCCTGAACACCGCCCAGTTGGGGCTGGCGGTCACGCAGCACAACATCAGCAACGTCAATACGGCGGGCTACAGCCGCCAGGCCGCCATGCAGGTCACCAATGGCTCGATGATGACCGGCGCGGGTGCCATCGGCCAGGGCGTCCGGGTCCATACTGTGCTGCGCTATTACGACGACATCCTGTCCAAGCAGGTCAATGATGCGCAAACGCGTTCCAGCGAGCTGGATACATATCATTCGATGATCACGCGCATCGACAACCTGCTGGCGGATTCGACCGCCGGTCTTTCTCCTGTTCTGGCGGGCTTTTTCCAGGCGGTGCAGGATGTGGCCGCCAATCCTTCGCTGGTTTCCGCGCGGCAATCCATGACGAGCGCCGCGGATGCCCTCGCCACCCGCTTCCAGACCTTGGAGAACCGCCTCACCCAGCTCTACGATGAGACCAACACCCAGTTGAAGGACGTGGTCAGCGAAATCAACGCCTACAGCCAGGACATCGCCAAGCTCAACGAAAAAATCATCGCCCAGAGCCATACCGGGCATCCGCCCAACGACTTGCTGGATCAGCGCGATCAGCTTGTGCTCGAACTCAACAAGCTGGTGAAGGTCAATACCTATCTGGATTCCGACAATTCCCTGACCGTCTTTGCCGGCAGTGGCCAGACGCTGGTGATCAATGTCGTCGCCACATCACTGGAAACGCGGCCTTCCGTCTCCGATCCGGAACGTCTGGTCGTCGCCGTCAAGGGAGGCGCGGCGGAATTTCCGGAAACCTACCTGGATGGCGGCATCCTGGGCGGATTGATGGCGTTTCGCCGCGAATCGCTGGATCAGGCCGCCAATTCCCTGGGACAGGTCGCCGCCAGCATCGCGCTCACCGTCAATGCCCAGCAACAGCTTGGGCAGGATTTGCTGGGCGCAATCGAGGACGAAGTGGGCTTCGTCGCCGGCTTTTTCAAGCTGAGCGCCCCCAAGGCGATTGCCAATGCCAACAACACCGGCACGGGCGACATCAGCCTCACCTTCAATGCACCGCAAATGTCGGAGAACGGCAATTACTATACCGATCTCACCAGCAGCGATTACGAAGTGCGCTTTACCAGCGCCACGACGTTTGAGGTAAAGCGCCTTTCCGACAAAAACGTAATCACCGGCACGGTTGGCACGCCGCTCTCTTTCGACGGCCTGACCCTGGATTTTTCCGGCACACATGCGACGGGCGACACCTATTTGCTGCAACCCACCCGTGAAGTCGCGCGCAACATCAGCGTCAATCAGGACATCACTGCCGACGTGCGCCGCATCGCCGCCGCCATGCCGATCCGCACCGCAGCCAACTCGCTGAACACGGGCAATGCCGTCATCAGCGCGGGCAGCGTGGTCGATGCCGGATATGTGATGACCAATTTGCCGCAGACGATACGCTATGACGAGTCAAGCACCACGCTGACGGGTTTTGACCCGGCTTCCAGCATTCAGGTGAAGAGCGGCGGCGTCACCACCACTTACCCGCCCGGCACAACCACCATTCCTTATCAAAGCGGCGACACTATCGTGGTCGATGGCTTTTCCTTCAACGTCACTGGCGTTCCTGACGATGGCGATGAATTCACGCTGGAAAGAAATACCGGCGGCACGGCGGACGCGCGCAACATCGTGCAGATTGGCGCGTTGCAAACCGCGCTCACCATGAACGGCAACGGCACGAAGGGCATATCCACCTTTCAGGATGCCTATGCCCAACTGGTCAGCAACATCGGCACACAGACCAAAAGCATCCTGATTAACGGTCAGTCGCAGGATACCGTGCTGCAACAAGCCATCGAGGCGCGCAGCGCGGTAGCGGGCGTCAATCTCGACGAAGAAGCCGTCAATCTCATCAAGTACCAATATGCCTATCAAGCCGCCGCGCGCGTGATGAACACCGTTTCCACGCTGTTCGACACGTTGTTGTCCATTGGCGCTTGATGGAAAAGGAGCAGCGATCATGCGCATCAGCACCCCCCAAATCTACGCCAACGGCACGAACGGCATCCTGCGCAACCAGTATGACCAGTACCGCCTGCAAAACCAGCTTTCCACTGCCCGGAAGGTGGTCACGCCCGCCGACGATCCGGTCGCCGCCGCGCAGGCGCTGCTCACAGAACAGAAGAAAAATGTCAATGCCCAGTTCCTCGATAACCAGGGCAACGCCGAATCCCAGTTGCGGGAACTGGAAAGCCTGATGGCCAGTGTGGGCGGGGCGCTCACCGACTGCAAGACGCGCTGGGTCGAAGCGGGCAACGGCGCGTATGGCGACGAACAGTTGAAATCCATCGCCATGGACATCCGCAGCAAATTTGCGGAAATCCTGGGCATCGCCAACAACGCCGATTCCAATGGCCTTTATCGCTTCGCCGGTTATCAGGCCAGCACACAGCCCTTCGCCGAACAGGGCGGCGCGGTGACCTACCAGGGCGACAGCGGCGCGCGCCAGCTCCAGGTGGAAACCAGCCGCTTCATGGAAATAAGCTTTTCCGGACGCGCCTTCTTCGAGGCCATTCCCACCGGCAATGGCACATTCGTCGTCAACGCGGGCGCGGCCAATGCTGGAACTGGCGTGGTCGACAACGGCAGCGTGGTCGGCAACTTCGACGGCAACACCTATGAAATCCAGTTTACGTCGCCCACGACCTATGACGTGCTCCAGAATGGCATCACTTTTTCCACGGGCAACACCTATACCAGCGGCAGCGCCATCACGCTAGGCGGCGCGCAGATCGCCATCGGCGGCGCGCCAGCGGCGGGCGACGCCTTCACCATTGAACCCAGCCGCGAGGAAAGCGTCTTTGCCACCCTGGAGAAGTTCATAGACGCCCTGGAAACCGGCAACGCCTCGTCCGCCGAATTCCAGAACACGATGTATCGCATCGGCGCGAGCCTGGATCAGGGCTTGCAGCACGTGCTCAACCAGCGCGCCAGCGTCGGCGCGCGGCTCCTGGAAATCGACAACCTGAAAGCCCTGGGCGAAGATCTGGACGTGCAATACGACATGCAGCTCTCCAGCCTGGTCGATCTGGATTATGCTTCCACCATCAGCGATCTGGCGCAAAAAGAACTGCAATTGCAGGCGGCGCAGCAATCCTTCGTCAAAGTGACGAGCCTCAGCCTTTTCAACTACATATGAACGCGCCGCGCGCCCTTCTGGTCGTCCTCCTAGCCACGTTTCTTTCCGCGTGTGCCAGCCTGGGCGATACCGTCAGGAATGGCGCGGACAACCTGACGGACGCCTTCTACAGCCTGGATAGAGAGACGCGCCAGGACATCGCCGCCGCCGGGCTCGCCTACAAACTCGTCAAGCCCGCTGGCGCGGATCTGCTGCTCTTCGGGCTGGCCTACCTAGTCATCGACCCGCTTGCCCCCAACTGGGAAATCCACGAAACCCGCGTAAACGAAGATACCTTTCATTTGCAGCTTGCCATGAAACGCCATTTCAGCGGCGGCGAAGGCGAAGCCCTGCAAGTCCTGAAACGCCGCGCCAACCAACTGAAACGCGAACTCGGCTACCACGACTACCACATCATCGACTATAGCGAAGGCATAGAATCCGCCACCCTCGCCGCCTGGCGCACCGGAGAGGGACACATTCAATTGGTGCGCCGCCCCGTCGCCGCCCGCTGACAAGCCTTCGCGCATGATTTCCGGAACCTGTTCATCATGACGCCCTCCAAACGCATCCAGGAGCAGAAGGCAGATCGGTTACAATTTCGCCTCCTGAACCATCGCGGGTTTGTCATGGACTCGATCTTTTTCTTGCGTTTCGGCATCGGCGCGTTGTTTGTCGCATTATTTTCCATTTCGACGCTGTCGGGATGCGCCATGTTTTCCGCCGCCCCGGAAGCGGCTACCGAAGAAGCGCCGACGCCAACGCCAATGCCCGCGCAAGTGCCAGCGCCGACCCTTTTTCCGGAAAGCGGCCAGCCGCGCCTTTTGGCCGGACAGCATTGGCAGGCCATCGCCAGGGACGCGGCGCGCGCGCTGTCGAACAGCCTCACGCGTGGACAGCGGTGCGGCGCGGGAATAAAGCCCTGCCAGACGCTTTTCGTGGCGCCGCCGCAATATGTCACCGAGTTTTCCCGCGCCTTCGTCAACGCGCTGCTCACGGCGCTGGTGCAGCAGGGATTGCAGGTTTCACAGGCGGAAGAAGGCGCGCTGGCGCTCCATGTGGATGTGCAGGGCGTGCGCTTCCATGAGGGCGCGAATAATGAAAGCTGGATGAAATCGCTGGCGCCGGAACTATGGACGCCGACGGAAAAAGGCGCGAAGGACGGACGCGCCATGACCCTGCCGGGCGAACGCAGCGAGATCATCGTCACGCTTTCCGTGCTGGAGGGCAAACGCTACGCGGCGCGTAGCAGCACCGTCTATTACGTGGGCAACGCCGACCTGCCGCTGTACGAACAGGAAATCTGCTCCCTGAGCCGTCCTTGCCAAGGGAATGCCCCGTTGCCCGCCCGCACCGCGCCGCTTCCCCTCGTCGGCGATCCTGCCTGACGCGCCCCGACCATGCGCCGCCTTTTCTTCTTCCTTTTGACGGCCACGCTGCTTTTCGGTTGCGCGCCCCGGCAGAAAAGCTATCGTCCCCTCTCCTACGACGCCGCTGCCCAGAATGAACTGATTGCCGCCAGCTACCGGGCTGTCGACACGCTGATCGCCCAGGCGGGCGAATCCCTGTCGCCACAGCATCCGCTCATTATCGCGACCCTGGTCAATATCAACGCGCTGGAAGAGTCCTCGCCGCTGGGACGCCTGGTTTCCGAACAACTGGGCGCGCGGCTCGCGCAGCGGGGATACAAGGTGGCGGAACTCAAAATCCGCCAGAAACTCTACATGAAACGGCATGAAGGCGAATTGATGCTTACCCGCGAGATCCGCGACATTGCCCAGCAACACGACGCGCAGGCGCTGGTCATCGGCACCTATGCGGAAGGCGCGGATCGGGTATTCATCAACCTGAAACTGACCCAAATCGAAAGCAACATCGCGCTCGCCGCCGTGGATTACGCCTTGCCCCTGGACATGAACATCCGTGCCCTCCTCTACCGCCCCGCCGCGCCATAGGCAGAGGACAGGAGCTACCGGCGTTTCGCGCTGCGGGTTGGGAGTCTGGATTGCTTCGTCACTATGCTCCTCGCTTTTGACGGGGCTGGGAGCCTTCCAGGTCGCGCCGCAGCGCTCCGCATAACGCTCCCAGCCCCGTCAAAAGCGAGGGCGAAGGCCGCGGCAATCCAGAAACCAACCATGCGGCGCGAAGCGCCGGTAACTTTTCTGTCT
>JAIRMN010000011.1 GCA_031258715.1 Zoogloeaceae bacterium | reverse complement strand
GAATGCCAAGATCCCCGGACTTGAAATCCAGGACGCGAACCTGCACGTCGCCATCCTTGACCACTTCCAGCGTCGCGCCATCCAGACGATAGGCGATCGCGCCGTCGGCGCTTTTCCAGATATTGGGCAACACACCCTCGCCGCCCCGGAGTATCTCCCCGTCCAGCTCGATGACGCCCCGGCCATCCACGTCCCGTATCGTGTCCGCCTTGCCGTCGGAGACCACGTGATACTCCTCTTCCCTTGCCGCCTTCCAGATGATTCGCGTCTTCCAGTCCGTGGAGCTTGTCGTCGCCCTCGCCGCCATAGAGGATATCCTGATCCCCATCGTTTTCCGTCGCCCAAAGCAAATCATCCCCGCCGCCATAGAGCCGATCCGCCCGCCATCGGACAAACGCAACTAGCGCGCCGCTACCTGAACCCGCCAAAACCAAACGCGCGACAACCCGACCGCGACCTCCTGCGTCTGGAGGAAACGCTTTCCGACACTCTGGGCGCGCCCGTCGTCATCCGCGCCGACAAGAAAGGCGCGGGCAAAATCAGTATCGCGTTCGCCAATCTCGACCAATTGGAAGACTTGCTGGAACGCTTCCGGGAAGCGTGAGCCGCCGGAAGAAAATCAAGGCTCGAACTCAGCGCCGCCTTCTGCCGCGGGCGCTCGCCATTGGGTTGCGGGAAGAAAAAGATAGATGGAAAGCAAGGTGCCGATGGGAAAAGCCAGGACGAGGACAGCAAACAGGAATTCCGAAATCCTGCGCGCCTGCTCGCGCCGCCTGGCGCAGGCGGGCGCCAGCGCCGCGTGGATCAAACCAAACACGAACAGCCCCGCCAGTATGGTCTTCGCCTTGATGCTCGCCTCCGGGAAAAAGACAAGACAGAGAAGAGACAGGGCAATATAGGTTATCGCGACGCCAACATGACATTTCGCCAGAAGCCAGGGATTGTTGCCGAAGGTCTCAGTGGCCGGAGCAGCCGATGAGGAGGAAGAGACAGCATAGGGGTTGTCGCCGGAGGATTCATCGGCTGCGTACATGGCGCGTTTTCCTTTGAGAAAGCAAAAGCGGCATGGTACTACAGGTGAGCGGTACCCAAGAGACAGGAAACAGAGGACAGAAAAGTTACCGGCGCTTCGCGCCGGAGAATGACGGGGCGCGGCGGAGGGGCTATCCCGAAGGCCATTGCCCGGACGGGATCGCCTCGCCGCGCGCGGTGATGTATGCCCGCGCTTTTCGGAGTTTTCTCCCGAAAAATCAAAAAGTGTGTTTCAGGCCGAACTGGATGCCGCGTTCGTAAGCGCCGATTCTGTCGCCCGCGCCATTGTAGATGGCGCCGTCGTTGGCCGCGTCATCCACGCTGGCGGCGCGGCCATCATCATTGCTGATGTCCGAATAGAAGAGGTAGAAGCTGGTGCGCCCGGAAAGCGAATAAGTGTAGCCTATCGCCCACTGCCTGGCCTTTTCGCCATCGTAGCCAAGGCCGTTCTTCTCGTCGTATCTGGACTGGGTATAGGAAGCCAGGACGGCGTGCTTGCCAAAGGGCACGGTCACGCCAAGATGCCAGACCTTGTGCTTCACGTCCTTGAGGTTGGAAGTCTTCAGTTTGGCCTGGTCGTAGAACGCGCCCAGCTTGAGGACATTGAAGTCATAGGTTCCGCCCAGCGTCAGCGCCGTAATCCTGGGTTTGTCGAGGGCGCCCCCGATGCTGTCGGCGTCGTTCTTGATGCGCTGCCATGAAAAGCCGATGTCCAGCGGGCCGCGGGTGTAGCGCGGCAGGAGCGCGACCGTCTTGAAATCGCCCTTGTTTTCAAGGTTTTCCGTGTCGATGGCGTTGGCGGCATAAGCCGCCGTCACATTGAAGCCGCCAAGGGAAGGGGAGACGTAGGCAACGACATTGCTTACGGTATAGGGATCCCAGGCATCATAGCCCATTACCGGGCCGTCGCCATACACATTGAAGTATCCGCCGATGCTGCCCGCGGCGAAAGGGTCGATGGCCGTGAGGAGACTGGCGCGCGGCGCGGTCGTGCGGCCAGCGATGGCCGTCCCCCAGTTGCCGGAAAGTCCGAGAAAGGCCTGCTCGCTGAACCGTTGCTGGCCGTTGATGTCACCGTCATCCGCGTAAAACCCGGCTTCAAGCACGAAGAGCGCCTTGTTGCCATTGCCCAGGTCTTCTTCGCCGGTAAAGCCGATCTTGGAGACATCGGCCTGCCCGGAGTTGATTTCATTCTTGGAACCAACGCCGGAAACCGTGGCGTCGCCGCGGTTGGCGTAGCCGATGTCGACCGTGCCATAGACCGTGACATTGGACTGGGCAAGCGCGGCGCCGGAAGTCAGGGCAGCGAGGGCGAGGGCGATGCGTTTCTTTTGCATGGTGTTTTTCTCCGTAGGGGTGCTGCATTCAAAATCCGCGTCGCGCCGCCTCAAGAGAGAAAGCGGAAAGAAACCGGCGCGACCACGGAAACCAAAACGGGATCATGGCCAGGGATAGGGCGCAAGCGGTTTTCCGGCGGATAGCAGACGCCGCGCCAGGATTCGCCGGAATTCAACGACATCCGCTACCGCCGTCGCGCGACGAACGCGCACCTCTTCTTCCGTGAATCGATCGAAAGCCGGATTGCCGCCCCATTGGCTTGCCACATAATTCATGACTTCGGCGATTTCCCGGTCATTCAGGCCGGTGGCGACGACGCCCGGAACATGCATTAGATAGGTGCGCCCCTCGTCGTCGTCGATGATGGAGCCGACATAACCCGGAAAGGCGGGAATTCCTCCTTGTTCATGTCCCGTTCCGTCCATTCCGTGGCATCCCGAACAACGCAGGATGTAATTCACGCGCGCGCCGCGCTGTTGCGCCTGCGCCGGAACCATCGCCGACAGGACGGCGAACACGATCAGCGCGCCCGTCAAAACCCGGATGAAGGCTGTATTGCGGCAAACCATCATGGCTCCTTTCCGCGAACGCTGGGAAAACGCTTACCTATGGGCGACCTTGTGGGAAAGACCGGATTTTCCATTGCGCGCCAGGCGCAAGGTCTTGTGCGAAAGCGACGCTCCGGCAATCTCGGCTTCAAGCGCGGAAGCGATGTTTGCCTGCGCGCCATTCAATGTCTCCAGCACGTAGCGGGCGATTTTTTCCCGCTCTTCCGGCTTGATGTGCGCTTGCGGCGGCATCACGAGGCCGATGTAATCGACGCCTTGCGCGCGGATCGCGCCGCTCAGTCCGCCATTCATGACGGCAAGGAGATAGCGGGCGGAATCCTCGCCAAGCGCGTCCCACAATTCGGCGTTTTGCAAGGGCGGCGCGAGGCCGGCGGTGCCCACGCCCTGTTCTCCGTGACACGCCATGCAGTACTGCCGGAAGAGCGCCGCGCCTTCCTCCGCCCTGAGCGTCATCGGCATGACGAAGAGCAACAACGCGAAAAAGAGAGAAGCGGGCGCATTTCCCGGTTTTTTACGCATCGACCTGCCCCACCAGCAACGCGACGGTACAGTGATAGCCCTTGTTATCGTTCGCCATGCACCAGTTGATGTCGTTGTAGAGCCCCATCCGGTATCCGGGGCGTTCTCCCTCGCTGCGCAGACAGGAGGCAGACCCGGCGACTTGCGCCTTGCCGCAGCAGTCGTTATAGGAAACCAGATAGTCCTTGCCGTCATTGGGGTTATGGCAGGTGCCCACCCAGGTGACCTTGGAAGCCTCGCTGCCCGGAGGACACGAGGTCTGTGTGCCGCCGGAAGCGGCGCAGAGGTTGCCGTCCAGCGCGCAATACCGCCAGTAATCACACGAAAGCGGATCATTGACGCCTTTCCCGGCGCTCGCGGCGTGAGCAAGCCCCGTGCCGCGATCGAACGGCAACAGGGGCATCGCCATGACGCCGACCAGTATGCCGCCAGTCTTTGCCAGAAAGCTGCGGCGGCCATTCAGCCGCGCCGCGCGACGGGCGGTTTTTTCCATGCGCTTGTCCAGCGCGGCCAAAGTGCGATCGATGAGGTTGGACATGATTTTCTCCGTAATGGATGGCTAAACCGGCTGGCTTGCCGGCGCCAGCCCCATGTATTCCTGGATGGAGGCGTGGCCGGATTCAAGCGCGTTGAATAAACTTTCCAATTGCTCCCTACTGTTGATCAATCCCTTGCCGCGGACGACGCCCTGCGGGTCCAGAAGCACGGCGAAAGGCAGCTTCGTGACCCGGTAAGTCATGCCGAGTTCGCCGGAAAGCAGGTATGGAAACCGCTCCAGGCCCATTTGCGCGATGAACTGGCGATGCCGGGAGGCTTCGCCGTCGCTGGCCAGGATAAGGTCGAGCCAGTGTCCCTCGCTGGCGCGAATCGACTTGAGCGCGGGCAACAAGGTCTTGCAGATGGGACAGGTCGGCGATAGGAAAAAGACGAGTTGATGCCGTGATTGCGGCGCGCCCAGGCTTACGTTGCCGAGGCCGTTCAAATCCGGCAGTTCAAGGACAGGGCTGGGCTGGCCGACCAGCGGGCCGGCGTCATTGACCATCGCGCCCACCGGAGAAACCCGTTCGAGCAGGACGCCGATTTGCCGCGCCATGGCGAAAACGATCACCATCAGGGCGAGCACGAGCGCCCATAGGACGATGACGGCAAAAACCAGAAAATTCGTCATGTGAAATCTCCTCAGGCCTTGCGCGCCGTGATTCGGATGTGACCATCCGCCGCCAGCAACAGGTCGATGAGGTTGTAGGCAATCCACAGGCTGGCGCCCGCGGCAATGCCCGCGATCAGCTCAGGGGTCGGCAGGGAAAGCGATTCGCCATGCGAGGCCGCCGCCGCGCCGGCAAACCCCATCAGGACGGCATTCCGGATGAGCAGCCTGACGGAAAGAAGCTGCCTCGCCCCGCCGCACCCGCATTCGATTTGTGTATGGCCGCGCATCAGGTTGATGCCAATGCCGACGCTGTACGCCAGCAGCAGGAAGCAGGCCAATGCCGCGCCCAATGCCTTGGACGCGGGAAAAACCAGGAGGCAAATCGTTGCCAGTTCGGCAGCGATGAAAAGAGCGCTGGCAGGTTTGACCAGCGATTCCGGCAACAACCGGTAATCCGCGACGTTTCCGGAAAATCGGTCAAAGCCCGTCAGCTTGTGCGTGGCTGCCTGCGCGAACAGGAAGGCAATGAAGGAGAGACAGGCCATGTCCGCCAACGCCAGCAAGGCATCCTGCTGCATTATCATTCTCCCGTGGCGGCGAGCACGACGAAGCCGCCCAGATCTTCGGCTTTGCCTGCGGCCTTGAGCCTGAAGCCGGATTTGGCGTTGCTCGTGAAGCGCGTCACGCTGCTGTCTTCATCGTTGAGGCCATAAAGCACGGGATTCTTGCCCGACGTTACCGCGATGGAGACAATGTGCTCCGCCTTGCTGCGCGAAACCACAGTTTTTTTCTTGAGATCCAGCGCCCAGATTTCCCTGGCGCCATCCTTGTGGCTGCCGTCCCGGGCGTTCGGATGCATGGTGATGTAGAGCAAATCGTTCGCCGGATTGTAGGCCATCACCGCGAATCCGCCTGGCGCCCACTTTCCCTTGACGCCTGCGGTATAGCTGAATTTGTCGACGAGTTTTGGCTCGGCGTCCGCGTCGGAAATCCGGAAAAGCTCTCCGAAAAACGAACTGAACAACCAGTCATCGCCCGCGCGCTCGGCGTGGACGAACAGCGGCGAAACGTCGGCATCGAACAGCTTTTCGCTTCGGGTTACGGATTCCGCTTGGCCTGAATCATCGATGACATAACTCGCCATGCTGCCGTCACCGCATAGGACGGAAATCTTTCGTCCCCGCGCGGAAGGATAGAGTCCCCAACAGCCCGGCGTGGGGATTTCCGCGGTGAGTTCGCCTTTTTCCAGATCAACGACCGTGATGGAGGTCGCGGGCGTGGCGTTCTGGACGAACGCGAGTTTTTCGTCCGCGCTCAAGGCCAGATGGTTCCTGACCGAGGCAACCTGCGCCGTCTTGTCGAGGAGGATGACTTCCTTTACCGGCGTGAGCGTCTCGACGTCGAAGACCTGCAAAACCGCTTCGACAGGCCCATAGCTGATGCGTTTGGAATAAATTGAAACCGTGTAGGCGGTTTTTTTGTCAGCGGAAAGAATGAACTGGGCATTGAGACCCATGCTCATGTTTCCCTTCCTGCTCAGATTGCCGCCATCCAGCACATTCACCTGACTTGCGCCCGACCAGCCCTGATCGAGAACGAAGAGGTTGGTACCAGGCCGGATTTTGGGTTCGACCGTAAACACTTCGGGCCTGAATTCGGCCTCAGCCGCAAAAGCCGCGCCAACGGCAAGGACAAGCGCGGCAAGGCCGGCGACCATCTTGGGTGTGTACATGCAGACGCCTCCATTGAACATGAACCCTGTCTGGATCTGGATAGCCAGTTGTCCTCCAGGGCGGACGGCACGCCTTCAGCAACTTTTGCGCCAACATGATTTCCCATATTCCAAAAGCGTGGATTGATACGCTCCGGCGCGGCGCGGCGGGCATTTTCGCTTTTACTCGTCTTGCGGAACGCGCGGGACGTTTGTCACAAACCCTACAGACGGCGTGTTGCGTTGTCTACAACATGCCGCCGCGAAATACGCTTTCATCCACGGTTTTGCCAAAGATCCGCCGTTGGGGGCGCCAAACGGATTTGGCCGGACAGCGTCCGGCGTACGTACGCGGTGCCTACAGCGCTGCGCCCAGGCATTTTTGCGCTTCTTTCGCGTCCATTCCCGCGCGTTCCATCCAGTCCGCCAATTGATCCCCGCCGATTTTTGGGATGGCGAAATAGGCGGCCTCCGGATGCGCGAGGTAAAACCCGGCGATGGAGGCGGCGGGGATCATGGCCCAGGATTCGGTAAGGGTGATGCCGATGCGCCGCTCCACTTCCAGGAGCCGAAAAATCTCGCGCCGGGCGCTGTGGTCGGGACAGGCGGGATAACCGGGCGCGGGGCGGATGCCAACATAGCTTTCGGCAAGCAGGGCGGCGGCATCCAGATGTTCATCCGGCGCATAACCCCAGATATGTCGTCGGACTTCCCTGTGCAGCCATTCGGCGGCGGCTTCCGCCAGACGATCGGCCAGCGCCTTCAATAAAATGGCGCTGTAATCATCATGCGCGGCGGCAAAGGCTTTCAAACGCGCGTCCATATCCAGCCCGGCGGTTACGGCGAAGAGTCCCGCCCAGTCGGGAATGCCGCTTTTTTCTTCGGCGACGAAATCGGCCAGCGCCAGGTTGCGGCGTCCGGGCGGCTGCTTGTGCTGCTGGCGCAATCCCAGCCAGCGCCCCCGTTCCGTCCTGCGCGTTTCGTCCGTATAAAAAACCACATCGTCACCCACGCGGGCGGCAGGCCAAAGCGCGCAAACGCCCTTGGCGGCAAGCCAACGTTCATGGATGATTTTTTCCAGCATGTTCCGGGCGTCCGCATAGAGCTGGCGGGCGGTTTCGCCGACGGCGGCGCTTTCCAGGATGACGGGAAAACGCCCGGCCAGATCCCAGCCATGAAAAAAGGGCGTCCAGTCGATCAGTCCGGCCAGTTCCGCCAGATCGAAAGTGATTTCATGTACCCCCGCCTGGCGCGGCGCTTGTGGCCGATAGTCGCTTTGTCCGGCAACGAAGGCGTTGGCGCGCGCTTCGGTAAGCGTAACTAGGGTCGCGCCTTTTTTGCCCGCGTGTTGCGCGCGCAAGCCGGCGTATTCTTCCGCCAGCTCGGCGCGATAGCCCGTCTCCTGTTCGGTTGAAAAAAGACGGGTGACGACGCCGACGGCGCGCGAGGCATCCGGGACATAGACCACCACGCCCGCCTTGTAATTCGGCGCGATTTTCACCGCGGTATGGGCGCGGCTCGTAGTCGCGCCGCCAATCAGGAGCGGCACGGAAAATCCCTGGCGCTCCATTTCGGCGGCAACGTGACGCATCTCTTCCAGTGAAGGCGTAATCAGCCCGGAAAGCCCGATGGCTTGCGCCCCATGTTCGCGCGCGGCATTCAGAATCCTTTCGCATGGCACCATGACGCCCAAGTCGATCACCTCGTAACCATTGCAACCCAGCACCACGCCGAGAATATTCTTGCCAATATCATGGACGTCGCCCTTGACGGTGGCGATGACGATTTTGCCCTTGCTGGACGCGCCGGTGCGCATCTTTTCGGCTTCGATGTAGGGAATCAGGCTGGCAACCGCCTGCTTCATCACGCGCGCGGACTTCACCACCTGCGGCAGGAACATCTTGCCCGCGCCGAAGCGATCGCCCACCGCGTTCATGCCGCGCATCAGGGGGCCTTCGATGACAGAGAGCGGCGGTTTGCCTTCGGCTTCCAGTTGGGCGCGGATTTCTTCGGTATCGGCAACGATAAATTCGCTGATGCCCTTGATCAGCGCGTGCTCCAGACGCTTTTCAGCCGGCCATTGACGCCAGGCAAGGTCGGGGCCGCCGGGCTTTTTCTCCGTCCCATCCGCGTGGATATGCTGGGCAAATTCCACCAGCGCCTCCGCAGCGCGGGGAACGCGATTCAGGATCGCGTCTTCCACTTTTTCCCTGAGTCCGGCTTCCAGTTCATCATAGACGCCGAGCATTCCCGCGTTGACGATGCCCATGCTCATGCCCGCGGCAATGGCATGATACAAAAAGACCGTGTGGATGGCCTCGCGCACCCTGTCGTTGCCGCGAAAGGCAAAAGAGACGTTGGAAACGCCGCCGGAAACCTGGGCGCAGGACAGGTGTTCGCGTATCCAGCGGGTGGCCTCGATGAAATCCACCGCGTAGTTATCGTGCGCCTCGATGCCGGTGGCGATGGCGAAAATATTGGGATCGAAGATGATGTCCTGCGGCGGAAAACCGATGCCGGCGAGCAATTCATAGGCGCGCCCGCAAATGGCGATCTTGCGCTCGAAAGAATCCGCCTGCCCCTCTTCGTCGAACGCCATGACCACGACAGCCGCACCGTAGCGCCGCGCCAGCCGCGCCTTTTCAATGAACGGGACTTCGCCTTCCTTCATGGAAATGGAATTGACGATGCTTTTGCCCTGGAGACACTTCAGCCCAGCCTCGATAACCGTCCAGTCGGAAGAATCGATCATGACGGGCACACGGGCAATGTCCGGTTCGGAAACCATCAGTTTCAGGAATCTGTCCATCGCGGCGACAGAATCCAGCATGGCTTCATCCATATTGATGTCGATGACCTGCGCGCCGTTTTCCACCTGTTGCCGCGCGATGGAAAGCGCGTCGTCATAGCGTTCTTCCAGGATCATGCGGGCGAAGGCGCGCGAACCCGTCACGTTAGCGCGCTCGCCGATATTCACGTAGAGGCTCTGCCGTCCGATATTCAGGGCTTCCAGTCCGGAAAGCCGCAATTCTGGCTCGATGATCGGCGCGACGCGCGGCGCGATATCCGAAACGGCGCGGGCGATGGCGGCAATATGCGCGGGCGTGGTGCCGCAACAACCGCCGACGATGTTCAAGAGGCCGATCCTTGCCCAGTCGGCAAGTTCCGCCGCCAAGTCTTCCGGCGTTTCGTCGTAGCCCGTCGGCGACAAGGGATTGGGCAATCCGGCGTTCGGATGCGCGGAAACAAAACACCCACAAAAACGCGCCAGTTCCGTCACATGGGGACGCAGTTCCTTCGCGCCCAGCGCGCAATTGAAGCCGAAGGAAAGCGGACGGATATGACTCAGGGAATTCCAGAAGGCTTCCGCCGTCTGGCCGGACAAGGTGCGACCGGAAGCGTCACTGAGCGTACCGGAAATCATCACCGGCCAGCGTCGGCCAACACGATCAAAAAAGGTTTCCAGCGCGAAAAGCGCGGCCTTGGCGTTTAAGGCATCGAATATCGTTTCCACGAGGAGCAAATCCGCGCCGCCTTCCGCCAGACCGACGATAGACTCCTGATAGGTATTCACCAGCTCATCGAAACAGACATTGCGCGCGCCCGGATCATTCACTTCCGGGGAAATGGAGGCCGTGCGTGAAGTTGGCCCCAGCACCCCGGCGACGAAACGCGGCTTTTGCGGCTGCCGCGCCGTATAGTCATCACACAGTTCACGCGCCAGCCGCGCGCCCATGAAGTTCAGTTCATGGACTTCTTTCTCGAGCCTGTAATCCGCCTGCGAAATGGCTGTCGCATTGAAGGTGTTGGTCTCGATGATATCCGCGCCCGCCGCCAGATATTGCGCGTGAATTTCACGGATGATTTCCGGACGGGTCAGCGTGAGCAGATCGTTGTTCCCCTTCAGGTCGTGCGGATGCCTAGCAAAACGTTCGCCTCGATAATCCGCTTCCGAAAGCCCATATCCCTGGATCATGGTGCCCATAGCGCCATCCAGGACGAGGATGCGGCGTTTCAGCAATGCGATAATCTCGGCGCTACGGTCGGCTTGCATGTCAGGGTTCCGGAAATCAGGCGGGCAGTCAGTTTAGCAGGAGACAGATGAAGCGGGGGCTTCTGTCCTCTGTCTTCTGATTGCCCGTAACAAGTCTGTGTATAAGCGAAGGGAAACTTCGGGATAAATCACCAAAAATCGTCCTCTGCGAAACTTTTCCCATTTTCATCCACAGCTTGTCAACAGATATTGATCGACAAAGGGAAGCGTCCAGATCGTTGAATCGCATGGACTTTTCCAGTTCATCACAGACTTGTTCCGAACTTGTTGTTATCGTACTTTATAAATAGAAAGAAACCGATAACCCCTTTGTTCACCCGAGAGGAGAAAACAAAATGTTGGCAATCATTGGCGGCAGCGGTCTTACGGAACTGTCCGGCTTGGACGTTTCAGGACGGAAGGTGATTCGCACGCCTTATGGCGAACCTTCCGGCGTTTTGAGCTTCGGACGACTGAAGGGCTGTGAGGCGCTGTTTCTTCCCCGGCATGGTTACGCGCACAGCATTCCTCCGCATCGCGTCAATTATCGCGCCAACATTTGGGCCTTGAAATCGTGCGGCGCGACGCGCATCGTCTCGGTGGCTTCCGTCGGCGGGATTCGCGCCGATCTCAATCCGGGTGACATCGTGATTCCGCACCAGATCATGGATTACACCTGGGGACGCAAGCATACTTATTTCGATGGTAACGACATGTCCGTGACGCATGTGGATTTCACCCATCCCTATGATGAAATCCTGCGGCGACAATTGGTGTTGTCGGCGGCGGCGGCGGGAATTTCCATCCAGGATGGCGGCGTCTATGCGGCAACACAAGGTCCGCGTCTGGAAACAGCGGCGGAAATCGACCGTCTCGAACGCGACGGCGCGGAAGTCGTCGGTATGACCGGCATGCCGGAAGCCGTGCTGGCGCGTGAACTGGACATGGCTTACGCCGCCATCAACCCGGTCACCAACCACGCCGCCGGACGCGGACAAAGCGCCGAAAACATCCACTTCGAACGACTGGGCGAAATTTTGAGAGAAGTCATGGGACGGGTGCGAACCCTCATCGAGGGCGTCATTCCGATGTCGTGTTGTCGGAGGGCAGAGGACTGAACTTGTCCCGTATGTTCTCCCGCCGAATTCGTCTTTCGGACGTGCATTCATCCGCCCGGCTACACTGCGCTCGTTGTAGCGAAGCGTGCCAGCTGGCGGCGATCTTTTCATCCAAAAACCAACTCCGGTTCGAAACCCCCCTAAAGGCAGGGGTTTTACCCATAGCCATTCTTGAGGGGAGAGAAACCCCTCCTCAATGATTCACGTGATATCAGTCCTCTGCTCCTACGATGACTTCCACCAGTTCACCCATCCTCACGTGGCGGGCGAAGGCGGCGCAGATTTCGGGGAGGGTGACGGCGCGGATGCGGGAGGGGTATTGGGCAAGGTAATCCAACGGCAAATCGTAGAAACCGATGTTGGCGATCTGGGCGAGGATCTTGCGGTTGCTGTCCAGGTTGAGCGGAAAGCTGCCGGCCAGGTAGTCCTTGGCGGCGGCGAGTTCAGCCGCCGTCGGGCCGTCGGCGAGGAAGCCTTCCAGCACTTGCCGGGTCACCGCCAAGGCTTCGTTGGCCTGTTCCCTGCGCGTTTGCAGGCCGATGGTGAAGGGGCCGGACTGCTTCATGGGCGAAAAATAGCTATAGACGCTGTAGGCGTAGCCGCGCTTTTCGCGCACTTCCTTCATCAGGCGGGAAACGAAGCCGCCGCCGCCGAGGATGTAATTGCCGACCAGCAAGGGGAAAAAGTCCGGGTCGTCCCTAGCGATGGCGGGCAGTCCCAGATAGATGTGCGCTTGGGTCGATGAAGGATGCGGCAGTCGCGTCTTCGTCCCGGCGCTTGCGCGTTCGGGTTGCGCGGGCAGGACGGGCAGGCTCGCAGCGCGGGGGAGCGCGGCGGCAAGGCGTTCGGCCAAGGCTTCGGCGGCGGGACGTTGCAGATCACCGACGATGCTGATGTTGGCATTGGCGGCAAAATAGTGCGCGCGCCAGAAATCCCGCAAATCGGAAGGCTGGATCGCGGCGAGGCTTTCCGGCGTCGCGGCATTGCCGTAGGGATGTCCGGGATAGAGCGCCGCCCGGAAAGCGCGTTGCGCGACGGGGGCGGGACGGGTGAGCGCGTCCCGGATGGCGGCGATGCTGCGCGCGCGTTCGCGCTCGAAAACCTCGACGGCGAAGTGCGGCTCCCGCAAGACGGCTTCCAACACGCCAATGGCGGCTTCCCGCTTGTCGGGCGCGGCCAGGGTGCGCAGGCTTACGCGGGCAAGGTCATCCTCCGCCCCGCTCGCAAGGTACGCGCCCGCATCCGCCAGACGATCGCTGATTTCCGTCTCCGTCATCCCGCCCGCGCCCATTTCCAGCAACGCGCCAACCGTGGCGGCCAACCCCGCCTTTTGGGGCGGATCGAAGATCGCGCCCGCGGCGAAATCCAGTTCCACATCGAGAATGGGCAGCGCCGCGCTCTGGACGAAATAAACCTTCGCGCCCGTCGGGGTTTGCCAGTGCTCGATGACGACCTCGGCGCGAACAGCGGCGGCAAGCGCGAAAACGCCGCACAGGAAAAAGAAACGCAATTTTTTCGACAACATGGAAATTCCTTGTTTTTATGAGGAGAACGCGGTCATTTCACGGGAGTCGGCTGCAACACGCCGACCGTCAGCCCGTCCTCACCGAAAAGCGTTTGCGCGGCGGTCTGGATGTCTTCCGCCGTCACGGTTTCCAGGCGCGCGACATATGCCGCGATGTCCCGATCGTCGAAGCCCAGGACGGACATCCTGCCGATTTCCATCGCCTGCCCGAATACCGAATCCAGTTTGTAGATTTCGCTTGCCAGAAGCTGCGCCTTGCCGCGCGCCAGCTCTTCGGCGGAGACGCCGTTTTGCGCGATGTCGTCGATTTCCGCCAGAAGCGCGGTTTCCAGCGCCTCCGGCGTTTGGCCGGGAACGGGATTGCCATAGAGGTAAAAGAGCGCCGGGCCGCGATTCAGGGCGTCGTAGGACGCGCCGACGCTGTTCGCCAATTGCCGGTCACGCACCAGACGCCGGGACAGGCGCGCGCCTTCGTGTCCGTCCAGGATGGCGAGCAGCATCTCCAGAGCGAACGGCGCGATCGGGCCGTCCATCCGTTCCACGCCCGGAACTTTCCAGGCCATGAGCAAAAAGGGCAATTCCGCCGCGCCCTTGACGACGAGCCGCCGGATGCCCTTTTGCGCAGGCTCGCGCTGCGGCTTCGTCACTGGCAGTTTTCGCGCCTTCAGCTTTCCATAGTGCCGCCGCGCCAGGCGGAACACGGCCTCATGGTCGACATCGCCGCAGACGACGAGCGTGGCGTTGTTGGGCGCATACCAGGCGCGATGCCAGGCTCTGGCGTCCGCCGCCGTCATGTTTTCCAGATCGTTCATCCAGCCGATCACCGGACGGCGGTAAGGATGCGTCTGGAAAGCGACGGCATGGGTCTGCTCGAACAACAGCGCCTGCGGATTGTCTTCGGTGCGCAACCGCCGCTCTTCCATCACCACCTTGATTTCCTGCGCGAATTCTTCCGGCGCGACGGAAAGATGCCGCATCCGGTCGGCTTCCAGCGCCATGACCTCGCCCAGGCGTTCCTTGGGCACCTGCTGGAAATAGGCGGTGTAATCGCTGTTGGTAAAGGCGTTGTCGCGCCCGCCGACAGCGGCGACGCGGCGGCTGAACTCGCCCGCGCCGACCTTTGGCGTGCCCTTGAACATCATGTGCTCGAGCAGGTGCGCCACGCCGGAGAAGCCATCGACCTCATCCATGCTGCCGACGCGGTACCAGACCATCTGCGCCGCCACCGGCGCGCGCGTGTCTTCACGCATCACGACCTTGAGGCCATTGGACAACGTCGTGGCAAACGTCGCCGGCCCGGAAGCGGCAAACGCGCCATGAAAAAAAATGAATCCGGAAACAAGACAAGCCAGTACCCGGCAGAGACCACGCGAAGATTTCATGACAGAAAAACCAAAAGCGAAACAGCGAACATCATACGCGATAAAGTTTGACGCCGTTCAGGAAAACGGCAACACAGGATGCGCCTCTTCCATCTCCGTCCTCCCGCCTTGCGGCCCATCAGGCGTCAGGAGACGGGAGACAGAAGACCCCTCTTGTCAAAAGCGCGGCGCGACTTGGAACGCACCCAACCTCGTCATTGCGGGGATCGACCCGAAACGACGGTGCTCAAGCCCGTCATTCTCAGGAGCGTAGCGACGAAGTAATCCAAATGCGTAACCCGCGGCGCTAATTTCCTGCTGGGTCTTTCGCCCTCAAATGCCCATTCCGGGAATGGCGGGAACGCGCCTCTCCCGACACCCAGCAATCGGAGCGCCAATTCGTCCTTGCGCATCAGGTTGTGCGCCAGGACGAAAAACAGCGCCACGCGCTTGACCTTCGCCAGGCCACGAATCCGAAACTGCCGCAACCCCCGGTTCCTGCCCTGGGCATTGACGCACTCGGCG
>JAIRMN010000001.1 GCA_031258715.1 Zoogloeaceae bacterium | reverse complement strand
AGGCACAAGCTCCTTTCCATCTTGAACGCCATCTGCAAATCAGGATAGCCCTGGCGGGAAAATTTCGCTCACCCTTGACAAAAAACCTTGCTTTTGAACACAGTCGCTCTCCTCTGATGCCTGACCCCTGCCTCAGCTCCCGCTTTCGTCGAGGGAGGGGGCGACACGCGCCACTTCTTCCAGCGAGGTCTGTCCTGCCGCCACTTTTTGCGCGCCGGAAACCCGCAGCGCCAGCATGCCCTCGCGGTACGCCTGTTCGCGCACGGCGGCGACGTCGGTTTCCTTGCCGATCAGCTTGCGCAGGTTCGGACTCATCACCAGCAGTTCATAAATGCCCAGCCTTCCGGAAAAGCCGGTCATGCGGCATTCCAGGCAGCCCGCCGGATGGAAAATCTGCGCCGGTTCCTGTGATTTCCAGGGCGCGAGCAGGCTGCGCCAGACTTCCCGTTCCATTTCGTTGATCGACAGGGGCTTCTTGCAGTGCGGACACAGTGTGCGCACCAGGCGCTGCGCCATGACGCCCAGGAGCGTGGCGTTGATGAGATAGCCGGGCACGCCCAGGTCTTGCAGGCGGGTAATCGCCGCCGCCGCGTCGTTGGTGTGCAGCGTGGAGAGCACCAGATGGCCGGTCAATGCCGCCTGGATCGCCATTTCCGCCGTTTGCAGATCGCGGATTTCGCCAATCATGATGATGTCCGGGTCTTGCCGCATCAGGGCGCGCAGGCCTTCGGCAAAGCCGGTTTCCAGCATCTGCTGCACCTGCATCTGGTTGAAGGCCGGCTCCACCATTTCAATCGGGTCTTCGATGGTGCACACATTCACTTCCGGCGTCGCCAGTTGCCGCAGCGTGGAGTAGAGCGTGGTGGTCTTGCCGGAGCCGGTCGGCCCGGTGACGAGGATGATGCCGTTCGGTTTGGCGGTCATGTTTTGCCAGCGCGACAGATCGTCGACGGAAAAGCCCAGTTGGGTGAAATCGCGCACCAGCACTTCCGGGTCGAAAATGCGCATCACCAGTTTTTCGCCAAAAGCGGTCGGCAGCGTGGAGAGCCGCAATTCCACTTCATCGCCATTGGGCAGGCGGGTCTTGACGCGGCCATCCTGCGGACGGCGCTTTTCGATGACATCCATGCGTCCCAGGAGTTTGATGCGACTGGTCATGGCGGCCATGACCACCGCTGGAATCTGGTAGACCTGATGCAGGACGCCATCGATGCGAAACCGCACGATGCCAATCTCGCGCCGGGGTTCGATGTGGATGTCGGAAGCGCGTTGATCGAACGCGTATTGCCAGAGGAAATCGACGATCCGCACGATATGCTGGTCGTTGGCGTCCAGTTGTTGATTGACGCGCCCCAGTTCGACCAGTTGTTCGAAACTGGAAAGTCCACTGCCCTTCACTCCCGATCGCACCGCCCGTTTGACCGATTTGGCGAGATTGAAGAATTCCACCAGATAGCGGCTCACATCCACCGGGTTTGCCACCACCCGCCGGACTTTTCGCTGAAGCGCGTGTTCGATCTCCTTTTCCCATTCCCGCAGGAAAGGCTCGGCGGTGGCGATGGTGATTTCCCGCGCGTCCATGCCTACCGGCAGGATGGAAAAACGCGCCGCGTAGGTGCTGGAAACCACGTCCGAAACACTGGAAAAATCGACCTTGAGCGGGTCGATATGCTGGTAGGGCAGGCCGGCATGTTCCGCCAGCCATTCCGTCAACGCCTCCAGATGCAGGACGCCGTGCGGCGGCAAAGCCCGCCGCCACTTGCGTTCGGCAATCACGATCAGCGGATGCCGTGCGCTGGTCCTGCCGCCGCGCGCGTGGCGCAATTCCTCGACATCCCTGGGGGCGACCATGCCGTCCGCCTCCAGCCAGCCCAATACTTCGTCCAGATCCAGCTTGTGTTCGCGCGCGCGCCGGTGTTCTTCGCGCGGCGGTTTGTGTTCGCGTTCCGGCGCATGAGGGGCGACTATATTCACGGCAGGTAAATCGGCAAAAAGAAAAATGCACCTACTATAACATCCATGCGCCTTCACGCCTCATGCGGATTTGTGCCGGCGCGATGAGCGAGGAGTTTCTTCTGTTTCCTGTCTCCTGATGCCCGATCCCTGATTTTCCTTGTATTTGAATGAGGAATCGTTATAATCCGGAAGTTTTCTTGTTGGCGAGCGCGTGGCGCGCGACTTTTCGAGGATGGGCTTTACGCCCATTTTTTGTTTTTGGCTTTTGGAATTCAATGAATCCGGCGAAAGATTTGCATGTCCTGTTGGAGGCGACGCTGTCGGGACTAGGCTATGAGCTGGCGGATGTCGAGTTTGCCGCCAAGGGCTTGTTGCGCGTGTTTATCGACAAGCCGGAAAAAACGGGTGGCGTGGATGTGGAAGACTGCGCGCTGGTTTCGCATCATCTTGCCCGCCTGTTCGAAGTTGAAAATGTGCGTTATGACCGTCTGGAAGTTTCGTCTCCGGGATTGGATCGCCCCCTGAAGAAACCCGATGATTTTGCGCGTTTCGCGGGCGAGGCGGTCCGTCTCAGCCTGCGCGCGCCGGTATCCGGCGTGCGGCGCAACTATCGGGGAACGCTCCTGGGCCTGCGCGACGGCAAGGTCGCGCTGCAACCGGAAGCGGAAGACAAGACCGTCCCGTCCGATCCGCTGCTCGTGGATTTGGACAACATTGCGAAAGCGCGTCTGGCGCCTGAATTTTGACGAATGCCTTGGAGGAGATCGGACGATGAACCGTGAATTTTTGCTGATGGTGGATGTCCTGGCGCGGGAAAAGAATGTGGCGCGCGACGTGGTGTTCGACGCGCTGGAAATAGCGCTGGCCTCGGCCACCAAGAAGCGCGTCCATGACGAAGCGGATGTGTGGGTTTCCATCGACCGCGACAGCGGCGAATTCGAGGCTTTTCGTCGCTGGCAGGTGGTGGCGGACGCGGATTACGTCAACGAATTCAACCAAGTGGCGCTTTCCGAAGCGCAAAAGGATGACGCCGACGTGGAAGTCGGCGATTGCCTGGAAGAAACCCTCGAACCCATCGACTTTGGACGGATCGGCGCGCAGGCCGCCAAGCAGGTGATCCTGCAAAAAATCCGCGACGCCGAGCGCGAGCAGATACTGAATGATTTTCTCGAACGCAAGGAACATGTGGTTTCCGGCACCATCAAGCGCATGGAGCGCGGCAACGCCATCATGGAAATGGGCAAGATCGAAGCCCTGTTGCCGCACGATCAGATGATCCCCAGGGAGAACCTGCGTCCCGGCGACCGGATAAAGGCCTATCTGCTGCGCATCGACCGCAACGCGCGCGGGCCGCAGATCATCCTTTCGCGCACCGCGCCGGAATTCATCATGCGGCTTTTCGAGCTGGAAGTGCCAGAAATCGAAGACGGTCTGATGGAACTGAAAGCCTGCGCCCGCAACCCCGGCATACGCGCCAAAATCGCCGTCAAATCCAACGACCCGCGCATCGATCCCATCGGCACCTGCGTCGGCGTGCGCGGCACACGCGTCATGGCGGTCAGGAACGAAATCGCCGAAGAGCTGATCGACATCGTGCTCTGGTCGGCGGATCCGGCGCAGTTCGTCATTGGCGCGCTGGCGCCGGCGGCGGTTTCCTCCATCGTGGTCGATGAGGAAAAACACGCGATGGACGTGGTGGTGGAAGAGGCCAACCTGGCGGACGCCATCGGTAAGGGCGGGCAGAACGTGCGTCTGGCTGCGGATCTCACCGGCTGGACCATCAACCTGATGACCCAGGAAGAATCGGAAAAACGCCTGGAAGCCGAAACCGCCGCGACCCGTCTGTTGTTCATGGAAAAGCTGGACATCGACGAAGAACTTGCCGATCTCCTGATCGGCGAAGGATTTTCCGCGCTGGAAGAAATCGCCTACGTGCCGCTGGCCGAGATGCTGGAAATCGAGGGGCTGGATGAGAACATCGTGGGCGAATTGCGCGCTCGCGCCCGTAACATCCTGCTCACGGAAGCCATCGTCGCCGAGGAAAAGCTGGAGGAAGTCGATGAGGCCATGCTGAATCTCGAAGGCATGGACAAGGCGCTGGCGGGCAAGCTGATTGCCCACGACATCAAGACGCGGGACGATCTGGCGGAACTTTCCGCGGATGAACTGACGGACATCACCGGGATGACGGAAGAAAAAGCCGGCGCCCTGATTCTCAAGGCGCGCGAACACTGGTACGAGTAAAGGAACACGTCATCATGACCAGCACCAAGATTTCCCAATTCGCCAGCGAACTGAACATGCCGCTGGAGGCGCTCCAGGAGCAGCTTGCGAAGGCGGGCGTCAGGAACCGCGATGCCGGAAACGAGATTTCCGATCGCGACAAGACCCGGCTGCTGGATTTTTTGCGCCGCGTCCACGGCGAAGGCAACAAGACCAAGATCACCTTGACGCGCAAGGAAACTTCGCAAATCAAATCCACGGACGCGCATGGTCGCGCCCATACCGTCCAGGTGGAAGTCCGCCGGAAGCGCGTGCTGGTCAAGCGCGACCCGGAAGCCGCGGAAAAGCCGCGGGCCGTCGCGCCGCCGGTCGAGGAAATTCCGCCGCCTGCCACCTCCGGCGTGGAAGAAGTTTCCGCGCCCCAACCGGAAGCGATTGCACCGCCTGCGCCGTCCCCGGCGCAGGAAGCCAGGCCCGCCGCCAAATCCCGAAGGGCGCCCGGCGGAGAGGCCGCGACCGTCAAGCCCTCGGCGGCCAAGGGCAAGGCTGCCGCCAAGGACAAGGCGGCGGTGACGGAAGATGCGCCCGCCAAGACAGCGGACAGCGCCAAATCCGGCGCGGCCAGGGCGGGCAGGAAACCGGGAAAGACCGCCGAGACCAAGGCGAAAGGCAAAGCGGAAGACAAAACCGCGACTGCTGAAGCGACGGGCAAGGCGGGCAAGACCAAGGTGGTCAGGAAGCAGTTCGTCCTGGATGAGGCCGAATTGAAGCGGCGCGCCGATGAAGAACGGCGGCACCGGGAATTGCTGGAGCGGCAGGAGCGGGACAAGCAGGAAAAGGAAGCCCAGGAAAAGAAGAAGCAGGAACGCATCGAACGTCTGCGCCTGGACGCCGAGGAAAAGAAAATCGCCGCCGAGAAGAAGCACATCACCGACCATGAGAAAGCGGGCGCGCAAAACGACAGCAACGAATCCATGCCCGCCGCGCCCTCGTCCGGACGAAGCGACAAGAAAACCCTGCGTCCCAACAAGAGCGACAACAAGAAAGGCGGCAAGGACGCCAGGGATAGCGGACGGAAAAAGGGACTGAAAATCCGGGGCGCGACCGGCGGCGAAGGCTGGAAGGAAGGCCGCCACGGCAAGAAAGGCGGCTTCCGCGCCGAGAGCGGCGAAGGCAGTTTCCAGGCGCCGACCGAACCCATCGTGCGTGAAGTCCATGTGCCGGAAACCATTTCCGTCGCCGAACTCGCGCACAAGATGGCCGTCAAGGCGGGTGAAGTCATCAAGGCGCTGATGAAGATGGGAACGATGGTCACCATCAACCAGATTCTCGATCAGGAAACCGCGATGATCGTGGTGGAAGAAATGGGGCACGTCGCCATTGCCGCCAAACTCGACGATCCGGACGCCTTCCTCGATGACAATGTCGTCGTCGCCAGTGCGCCCGCTGAACCGCGCGCGCCGGTCGTCACCGTCATGGGGCACGTCGATCACGGCAAGACCTCGCTCCTTGATTCCATCCGCCGCGCCAAGGTCGCCTCCGGCGAGGCGGGCGGCATTACCCAGCACATTGGCGCGTATCACGTCGAAACCGCGCGCGGCATGATCACCTTCCTCGACACGCCCGGCCACGAAGCCTTTACCGCCATGCGCGCGCGCGGCGCGCAGGCCACCGACATCGTGATCCTCGTCGTCGCCGCCGACGATGGCGTCATGCCGCAGACGCGGGAGGCCATCCACCACGCCAAGGCGGCGAACGTGCCTATTGTGGTGGCGATCAACAAGATCGACAAGCCCGAAGCCAACCCTGAGCGCGTCAAGCAGGAACTGGTGGCGGAGGGCGTGGTGCCGGAAGAATACGGCGGAGATTCGCCTTTCATCCATGTTTCCGCCAAGAAAGGCATCAACATCGATGAACTTCTGGAAAACGTGCTCTTGCAGGCCGAAGTGCTGGATCTGAAAGCGCCGCGCGCCACGCCTGCCAAGGGATTGATCATCGAAGCGCGCCTGGACAAGGGGCGCGGCCCTGTCGCCACCATGCTGGTGCAATCGGGAACCCTGAAACAGGGCGACATGCTGCTGGCCGGGCAGGTCTTCGGCAAGATACGCGCCATGCTCGATGAGAACGGGCAGAGCGTCAGGAAAGCCGGCCCCTCGATCCCCGTGGAAGTTCTCGGTCTTTCCGATGTGCCCGCTGCGGGAGAGGAAACCATTGTACTGGCGGACGAAAAGAAGGCGCGCGAAATCGCGCTTTTCCGTCAAGGCAAGTTCCGTGACGTCAAGCTGGCCAAACAACAGGCCGCCAAGCTGGAATCCATGTTCGACCAGATGGGCGAAGGCGAAACCAAAACCCTGTCGCTCATCATCAAGGCCGACGTGCAAGGCTCGCAGGAGGCGCTCACGCACGCCCTGTCCAAACTTTCCACCAATGAAGTGCGGGTGAATGTGCTGCACGGCGCGGTGGGCGGCATCAGCGAATCCGACGTGAATCTGGCGCAAGCCTCCGGCGCGGTGATCATCGCCTTCAACATCCGCGCCGACGCCAGCGCGCGCCGCCTCGCCGAGAGTTTCGGCGTCGACATCCGCTACTACAACGTCATCTACGAGACCGTGGATGAGGTCAAGGCCGCGCTTTCCGGGATGCTTGCGCCGGAAAAGCGCGAGATCGTCATCGGTCAGGTGGAGGTTCGCCAGGTCTTCGTCATTGCCCGTGTGGGCGCGATTGCTGGTTGCCAGGTGCAGGATGGCGTCATCCGCCGTAACGCGCGTGCGCGTCTTTTCAGGAACAATGTGGTGGTATGGGATGGCGAGCTGGCTTCCCTGAAGCACTACAAGGACGATGTCAGGGAAGTCAAGGCCGGGAGCGACTGCGGCCTGTCGCTGAAGAATTTCAATGACATCGTGGAAGGCGACTTGCTGGAAATCTATGAAGTGCAGGAAGTGGCGCGGACGCTGTGAGCGAAAGGCGGCGACCGTCGCCGGCGTTTCGCGCCGCGCTGTTCAGGATTTGAAAATGAAGAACTTTTCTCGCGCCGATCGCATTTCCGGGCAGATCCGCCGCGATCTGGCGGAAATCATTCGCGGCGAATTGAAGGACCCGCGCGTGGGCATGATCAGCCTGACGGCGGTGGAAGTCACGCCGGATTACGCGCACGCCAGGGTATTTTTCACGACGCTGGATGTCTCCCACCTGCCGGAAATCCAGTCGGGGCTGGCGCGCGCCGCGGGTTTCCTGCGCCATGAACTGGGACGCCGCATCCGCATCCACACCCTGCCGGAACTGCATTTCATCCACGACGACTCCCTGGAACGCGGCGCGACCCTCTCCCGGTTGATCGACGAAGCCGCGGCGCGGGCCTCCGGGGAAGATTCATGACCCGCGGCCTGATACGCCGGTAGCTTTTCTGTTCCCTGTCTTCCATCGATACCTGACGCCTGCCGTTGTTAGCACTCTCATGAAACGAGTGCTAAAATGGGCGAAATTTTGATCGGGATGGCGTGTATTCGCGCCCGGCTTTTCAGTAAGGAGACGATTCATGAACCCTGCCCTGACCTTGCCCGTGCCTTCGGCCTCGGGCAGTATCGATGCTTATATTCACGCGGCGCAACGCGCCCCGTTGTTGTCGGAAGCGGAGGAATTCCGCCTGGCGCGCCAGTTTCACGAGACAGGCGATCTGGACGCGGCGCGGCAGCTGGTGTTGTCGCATCTGCGCCTGGTCATTTCGGTGGCGCGGGGGTATCTCGGTTATGGCCTGCCGCACGCCGATCTGATCCAGGAAGGCAATGTCGGCCTGATGAAGGCGGTCAAGCGTTTCGACCCGGCGCGCGGCATACGTCTGGTCTCGTTTGCCCTGCACTGGATCAAGGCGGAAATCCATGAATACATCCTGAAGAACTGGCGTCTGGTCAAGGTGGCGACGACCAAGGCGCAGCGCAAGCTCTTCTTCAATCTCAGGAGCCTGAAAAACGGCCTGACGCATGAAGCCAGCCTTTCTCCGGCGCAAACGGCGCTGATTGCCGAAAAGTTGGGCGTCAAGCCGGAAGATGTGCGGGAGATGGAAGGCCGCATGAGCGCGCGCGATCTGGCGCTGGAAGGACAGACGGACGACGGCGAGGAAAGTTTCGCGCCCATCGACTATCTGGCGGATTCGCATTACGAGCCGACCCGCGTGATCGAAGGCCGTGACTACGCCCGTTTGCAGGACGAGGGACTGCACAGCGCCCTGAATGACCTGGACGCGCGCAGCCGCCGCATCATCGAAGCCCGTTGGCTTCCCGCCGATGGCGAGGCCGCCACCCTGCATGAACTGGCGGCGGAATTCCAGGTCTCTGCCGAGCGCATCCGCCAGATCGAGGTCAGGGCGCTGCAAAAAATGCGTCAATCCATCGGCGAGAAAAAGTAAGCGGTCATGCGGGGCGAGGCCGCTCACACTCTTACCGCAACCGCCTTGACCGTGCCGTGGGTGGTCGTAAAACTCCTGAGGACGCTGCCGCCGGTTTCAAAGAGCAGGTTGACCAGGTTGCGTTCGGAATAGAGGCAAACGCGGTCCGGGATGTTGTAGCGTTTGGCGAGGGTTGGCGCTAGTTTGCAGAAACGTTGTTCGATGGGCGCGCTGGCGCCCGCGTAATTTTCGCCGAGCGCCGAATGGAGGCCGTAGGCGGAAATGAACAGTTTGCCGCCGATGCGCAGGGATTTGAGCGTGGCGTGGAGGGTTTGACGCGCGTCGGCATAAGGCAGGCAGGATATCCCGTGGTGGCAGAACGCGAGATCGAAGGGGCCTTCCGGCAGGTCTTCGGGAAGCTGCTTCATGGGCGCGAACTGGATGCTGTCGCCCACGCCCGCCGCCAGCGCCCGGTTTTTCACCGGGTTGGACAGTTCGGGCGCGTCGGCGGCCAGCACCTGCGCGCCCATCCCCGCCATGCTTACTGAATGCCGTCCTTCGCCGCAACGCAAGTCCAGTACGCGGGTCGGCATGTTGCTGCGCGCGCGCAGGGCGATTTCCCGCAAAACCAGTTGTTCCAGTTCATCCGCGGCCTGCGGCGTCGAATGGCGATGTGCGTTCATTGTTTTCTTTCGTTTGACATGGCAGGAATGGCGAAGATGTAATTTTCGCATCATGACGCGCCTGTCTTCAAGTTACACTTGTGCATTTCGTGTATTCGGAAATGAAAGTCATGCTTGTTACGTTTACTTCCAGCGAATCCGGCACGATGGTGATGTTTGCCGAAGTTGCCCGTCCTTTTCTCAGGGCGATGGGCAAGGAATGCCGCGCCCAGGGCGTCATCACCCGGGCGGAAATGCCGGCTGCCATCGCGGCGATTGAGCGCCATCTCGAAGCCTGCGCCACGCCAAAGCCGGATACGGATGAAGAAGAGGAACACCCGTCCGCGCCGCGCGTCGGCCTCGCGCAACGCGCCTGGCCTCTCCTCAACATGCTCGCGCGCACGCTCAAAAGCGGGAAGGATGGCCATATCCTCTGGAAGGCGGCTGCCGATTTTTCCGAAGGCGACGATGAACGCGCCGCCGTATGAGCCGCCTGTCCCGCCCGGCAGTGTTGCGCTGGTGGGCGCGGGACCGGGGGATCCGGAGCTTTTGACCCTGAAGGCGCTGCGCTGCATCCAGGCCGCCGACGTGTTGCTTCACGACCATCTGGTCGGCCCGCGGGTGCTCGCCCTGATTCCGGAGACGGTCGAACGGATTGACGTGGGGAAGCGCCACGCGCGCCATACGCTGCCGCAGGATGAAATCTCTCGTCTCCTGTGTCATCACGCGCGGGCGGGCAGGCGCGTGGTGCGGTTGAAGGGCGGCGATCCGCTGATGTTCGGGCGCGGCGGCGAGGAGATGGCGGCGCTTTACGCGGCGGGCATTCCCTTTATCGTGGTGCCCGGCATTACCGCCGCTTTGGGCGCGAGCGCGGCCTTTCGCCTGCCGCTGACGCACCGCGAATACGCGCCGCGTTGCGTGTTTCTCAGCGGCCGCCGGCGAGACGCCGCGCCGGACGCCGATTCGGAAGAAGAGGAGGATTGGGCGTTTCTGGCGCGTCCCGGCCAGACCCTGGTGTTTTACATGGGCATTACCCGGCTGGAACATATCCGCGACGCGCTCATTGCGCATGGCATGTCCGCGAAAACGCCCGCCGCGCTGATTTACAAGGCTACCCTGCCGGAAGAACGCCTGTGGCCCTGCGCGCTGGAAGACCTGCCTGAACGCGCGCGCGCCGAAAACATCACCCCGCCCGCCCTGGTCATCATCGGCCAGAGCGCGGCGATCAGGCATCGGGAGACAGGAGACAGAGCGCGCCATTGTCATTCTCCGGAGCGAAACGACGAAGCAATCCAGACGCCTAACCCGCAGCGCGAGGCGCCGGTAATTTTTTCCGATTCCTGACGCCTGTCTCCTGACCCCTGACGGGTATACTGTCCTGGTTCATTTTGCCGGAGACCGCCATGTCCGTCTTGCCTGACCCTGTCGCGCGGGAAATCGCCGCCTTGCTGGATCGCGCCGGGCGTGTGTTGTTCATCACGGGCGCGGGAATTTCCGCGGATTCCGGCCTGCCGACCTACCGGGGGCTGGGCGGCCTCTATGAAAACGAGGTGACGGCGGAAGGCATCGCCATCGAGGAGGCCCTGTCCGGCGAAATGCTGCGGCGGCGACCGGAAATCACCTGGAAATACATGGCGCAGATCGAGGAAAACTGCCGTCACGCAGGCCCCAACGCCGCGCATCGGCTGATCGCGCAATGGGAGCGCGAGCTTCCCTATGTCATGGTATTGACCCAGAATGTGGATGGCCTGCATCGCGCGGCGGGCAGCGAGAATGTGGTGGAAATCCACGGCGACCTGCATCGTCTTTCCTGCCTGTCGTGCGGTTTTCGAGAGCGTGTGCGTGACCTTGCCGGACGCGCCCTGCCGCCGGCCTGTCCGCGGTGCGGCAAGACGATGCGTCCGGAAGTCGTGTTGTTTGGCGAAATGCTGCCGGAGGCGGAATTGGGGCGGTTGTTGACGGCGCTGGAAACCGGCTTCGATTTGGTGTTTTCCATCGGCACGACCAGCGTCTTTCCCTACATCGCGCAACCCGTGTTGCGGGCGGCGCGGGCGGGCGTGCCCACGGTGGAAATCAATCCGGGGCGCACCTGCCTGAGCGAGCGCGTCGCCTACCAGATCCCAATGGGCGCGGCGGCGGCGCTCGTGGCGATTGAGGGGCAGAGGACCGAGGGGTAGTCAGCCGCCGGCAGCCGGCAAGGCGAACCTGCCGCAATTGGATACTGGCGACTGACGAAAAAGCGAGCGCTCAGTCTTCTGTCTTCTGTTCTCTGTCTTCCGCCTCCGCAATCAGTCGTCGAACGTCGTCGGTCACTTCGTCCGCCGTGGCGGTGTGGGGGATTTCCAGGCGCAGGCGTCCGGATCTGTCGTAGGCGTAGACGCTGACGCCATGGTCGACGCTGTAGCGGTCCGGCGTTTGTCCCGGCGCGATCCGGTAGAACACATGGAAGGCGCGCGCCATTTCCGGCGTTCTTTCCGGGCTGACGTAGAGTCCGATGAAGGCCGGATTGAAGGCGGTCGCGTAGTTATGCAGGATTTCCGGCGTGTCGCGCGCCGGGTCCAGTGTGATAAAGAGTACCCGAACCTGCGCGGCCTCTTCGCCCAGGCGTTCCATGACTTCCGAAAAGCGGTAGAGGGCGCTGGGACAGGCGTCCGGACAATGGGTGTAGCCAAAGAAGACCAGCACGACCTTGCCGCGCCAGTCCGCCAGGGTGCGCGTCCGGCCCTGGCGATCGGTCATCTCGAACCCTTCGCCGTGACGCGCCGAGACTTCCCTGGCGTGAAAGGGAGAAGGGGCGGGCGGGGCAGTATCTTCCGGCGCGCCGCAAGCGGAAAGGAGCGCCGGAAAAACGAGGGCCATCAAACGCTTTTTCATTTTTGCCCCCTGGATCAATGCGGCGCGTTCAGTGGACGGATTTCCGCGTCCGCCGCGATTTCATGCCGATGTCCTTCTGCGTCTTCCAGTACCAGCGTCAGCGTGGTGCGTTCGCCCGCCCTGGCTTCTTTTTTGAGGGCTTGCAACATGATGTGGCGGCCGCCGGGTTTGAGGGGCGTCGCTTTCTGGGCGGGCAAATCGAGTTGGGAAATGGCGCGCATCCGCATGACGCCATTTTCATCCACGCGCATTTCGTGGATTTCCGTCACCGCCGCCAACGGCGAGCGCACTTCGACCAGCTTCATCGGCGCGTCGCTGTAGAGGGTCATGAAAGCGCCCGTCGCCGATTGTCCGGGAACGGTCGCCCGCACCCAGGCGTCCGTCGCCCGCACCAATGGCGTCTCGGCCTGGGCCGCGGAAAAACAACAGAAAAATGTCAGGAAAAAACAAAAAACACGCATGAAGAAACTCCGAAGACGGGGATTGCGCGAAAGGAAAATGGGAGAGGAGACGATTTCGGGGAGGGTCGGAACCGCCTTCCGGACGCCGTGGAGTCTAACATGGAGGATGGCTGTCCGGAGGCGCTGCCGCTTTCCCATCCGCCCCGCCGCCTGGGCGCCGCCCTGGCCAAGGAGCGCGCCCGTGCCGGACACACATAAAAAAGCCCCCGTCGCCGGGGGCTTTGAGCGGAGACGGGCGCATATCCACATACGCCCGCCGTTCCGTCATGCCATCAGGTTTGGCAGGAACCCGGAATGTATTTTTCGTTCTCGCCAGTGAAACCGGTGCCGCTAACCTTGCAGGTCCAGTCACCGCGCGCGGTGCGGGACAATGTGATTTTGGCACCACGCAACACCAGAGCGGCCCTGTTGCCAAAGGTGGAGGTGATGATTTCGCCGGAACCGCTCGCCAGTCCATTTACCACTTGCGGGACGCCCAGGCCGGACCCCAAAGCGCCGAAGACAGACGGACGAGATCCATCCACCAGGTTGGAGCCGGTGTAGCCGGGATCGCAGTCATCCTTGCCGGTGCCCAGCTTGGTGCGGCCTTCCAGGATGCACAGCTCGATGGAGGTACGCACGGAATTCGCTTCGCCGTACACCCGTGTGGCTTGCGTCTTGGCGATGTAATCCTGATACAGCGGAATGGCGATGGCGGCCAGGATGCCGATGATGGCTACCACGATCATCAGTTCGATGAGGGTGAAGCCGCGTTGAAGTTTTTTCATTTCTCTATCTCCTTAAAAAAAAACAGCGGGAACCGCTGGCAAGCCCAATCAAGAAGCGTGCCATGCGCGATTTCCGCCAGAACAGGGCGTTTCCTGGAAAAAACTGGCTTGAAAATGACATCGATAACCCCGTGGACTGACGATTTTTGGCGCCTTCCCCGGAACGCGCAAGGCGCGCATTCCGATTCGCGGCAAGTATAATCCGGGGAAGGGCGCGGATCGGCAAGCGCCAGGTTTGCCAACGCGATACTGTGAATAGCTTTCGTTCCCGGTTTTTGTTTTCTTCTGTCACGATGGACCTCCCTCCCCGCCTGATCGTCGGTTTGGGCAATCCCGGCCCGGAATATGCCGCCACGCGCCACAATGCCGGATTCCGGCTGCTGGAAGCGTTGGCGCGCAAGCTGGGCGTCGCGCTTTCGCCGCAGGGCCGGTTTTTTGGCAATGTTGGCCGCGTTGGGGATTGCTGGCTCCTGCAACCCGCCACCTTCATGAATCGTTCCGGGCAGGCCGTCGGCGCGCTGGCGCGGTTTTACAGGATTCTCCCGGAAGAAACGCTGGCGCTGCATGACGATCTGGATCTGCCGCCCGGCGGCATTCGTCTCAAACAGGGCGGCGGCAATGGCGGACACAATGGCCTGAAGGACATCGAAGCCGCGCTTGGCGGCCCCGGTTTCTGGCGGTTGCGCCTGGGCGTCGGGCATCCGCGCGCGCTGGGACTGGGCCAGGATGTCGTCGATTTCGTCCTTGCCCGCCCCCGCGCCGAGGAAGAAGCCGCCCTCGGCATCGCCCTCGAACGTTGCCTGGACGCCTGGCGCGCGCTCGCCGCGGGCGACTACGCAAAAGCCCAGCGTCTCTTGCACGGCAATCCCGCGCAATCCCAATCCCCTCACCCGGAGAGAAAACCTGCATGAGCCTGAAATGCGGCATCGTTGGCCTGCCCAACGTTGGCAAATCCACCCTCTTCAACGCCCTCACCAAAGCCGGCATCGACGCGGCGAACTATCCGTTCTGCACCATCGAGCCCAACGTCGGCATCGTCGAAGTGCCCGACGCCCGCCTCGCCCGCCTGGCCGAAATCGTCAGGCCGCAGAAAATCCAGCCTGCCATCGTCGAATTCGTCGA
>JAIRMN010000176.1 GCA_031258715.1 Zoogloeaceae bacterium | reverse complement strand
ACGCGGCGGACGCCGGGGCCTACACCTTCGCCAACACCGTGGCGCGCGACATGAACTTCATGGCCTACACCAACCGGGCGATGGTGGCGAACCACGCGGTGATCGGGCAACTGGTCAGCTTGGCCTCGTTGAGCCAAATGATCTATCTCGCGGCGGACGATCTGGAGGAGCTTCAGAACTTGAGGGGCGTTCCCTATGTCGGGCCGATTTTCGCCGCCATCGGGGAAGCGTTCGAGGCCGTGAAAGAGGCCATTGAAGGGTACGTCCTGCCCTTCCTGAAATACCTTGCCGAAGGACAGAATGTCCTCATCAAGGGCATTTCCTATATGCAAGCGGGGATGCACTATCTCTCTGCGGCGGACATTGCCAAAGTGGGGGAAGTCGTCAAGGCCAACGACCCGGAACTGAAATGGGACGTATCAAGCGGAGGCGGGTGGCTGTCGACCGCCGCCAACGTGAAAGCCTTTCTGGGTGATTTTACTGAACGTCGCTCGGACGACGCGGCATACGACCGCATACGCGAAGTGGTCAATCTGTCGCGCGACGGTTTCACCGTGCGGCGCGAATGGCTTCCCACGCCGGGCGGGCCGATATTGAGCGACGTGGCGTTCCACGGCGGCACGCAACTCTCCAGCGACAACAAGACCTGGATGGGCGTGGACGGCTTTGAGGTGGAAGTCGAGATGCCCTGGCCGATGAAAAACCTCTGGTTTCGTTTCTGGCTGACCGGGGAGTTCGCGGGCGATTCCGACGTGGACGACTGGCGGAAGCTGAGCCACGGCGACCTGAGCAAGAAGGGGCACAAAAAAGCCCACAACAACCTGAAAGACCAGATGGAGGACACCTACGACGGCCTCCAGCCGTATTACGAATTGTCCGGCGACCCTAAGCCCGGCGAGCGCCCGAGCGACCCCTTCGTGGTGCTGGTCTACAAACCCGTGCAGAACGCGACCACGCCCAACGCTACGCAAACTTTCGGGACGGAGGCGGACAATCCGTTCCATCTCGACGAAGGGCGCGTCAGGATTTACGGAGTGGCCGCCTCACAGGTGTATTTCCGCCGTCCCGCGCAGTCCGACAAAGACCCCACCGCCGCCGGGCTGCCCTCCGCGCTGTACAAGAACGGCACGTATGCCACCCTGTTTTCCCCCTACTGGCAGCCGCGTTTGACGGACGTGCCCGGCTACGTCACGGCGGGGCTGTTGATGGCTGCGGACAAATGAGTTTTTGAGACAAGTGCATAGGACATTCAGGAGACGAACATGAAAGCACTGCTCGACAAAAGAACGCTTGCGACCGCCGCGGCGCTCGCCTGCCTGTTGCCGGTCTTCGGGCAGGCGCGGGGCGAGTGCGTCCCGTCGATCGTCGTGCAGCGCGTCAATGATGAGAAGTTCGATGTGACGGCGGTTGAGGGCACCAGCACGGGCGAGTGCATGGAAACCGAGGTGCACAAGGATGGAGACGAGTTGCGCAGCCACACCACTACCCTCCCGCCGGACGGCAAGGCCAATTCCCCGGGACAAGATACGACCATGATCCTCAACAAGGAGGTCTGGCGGCTGGACAAGGAAGGAGGCGGCCAGAAAGACCACTACGGGCAATTCGGTGGCGAGTGGCCGGACGACGAACATACGCGCCGTCTGCCGAAGCCGAGCATGCCTATTGCGTTCGCGGGCGTCAATGCAAAAAATCAGTCCTTCACCGCCATATTCCAGAGAAAGAAGGGCGATGGCCTTCGAGACATCGCCCAAATGAAAACCTACGCGGAGAAGCTCAAGGCGAGGGGATTCACGATTGCCCCCAAGGAGGGCGAGAAAGCGGGCGCCCAGGGCTATTACAGCTATCGGGCGAAAAACGGCGCGGGATACATGGTGGAAGCCATTTGTGGTGTGCATTCCGCTTGCGGGCTCAGTCTGTTTACCCCGGAGACCGTCCGGAAACGCGAGGCGAAGGGAACTGACAAGGCGCGGTGATGGTGGAGCACGGTGTGAAGATGAAATTCCGACCGATATTTACCCAAGGAGAGCGTGTGATGAATCGCCGATATGGCTGGAAAGAATTCCTGTGCGCCGCGCTGTGCGCGGCCTGCCTGCCCGTGGCGTTCGCGCAGGACGCGGACGGCGAGGACGATGGATCGCCGGAGAGCGTCTCGAAGACGCGGGGAATGTCGCAGGAGGATCTGGAGAAGATGGCGCGCCTCCTCCTGGGCGACGAAATCCGCGCCGGGAAGCTGACGCTGCGGCAGGGGGCGGACTACGTGAAATGCGCGCACGACGCCTACACCCAGAATTTCTATGGCACGCCGGCGGGCCGGAAATACCTCGAAATCTTGTCACGCCTGAGCGAACAGAACAGCCTGAAAGGGATGGCCGGTTCGCAAGCGGAACTCGACCGGCTGCTGCCCGAACTCGAAAAATACCAGGCCAAGGCCGAGGCGCTGTGCGCGAAGCGGCTGGGCGTTTCCGTGCCGAAGGGAAAAGTCTTCGGCCAGAAATAACGCCATGACGAGGATCGCCAACATGCCCCTTCATTCCCGTTCATTCCCACGCCAGCGCGGACAGGCGCTCGTGGAAGTGGTGCTGTCCCTGCTGCTGGTGCTGATTCCGATGTTCATCATCGGCTGGGCGCTGTACGCGCATGGACAGGCGCGCACCTCGGCGCTCAACGGCGCGCGTTACGCGGCGTGGGAGCGGACGGTCTGGCGCGATCCCGAAAAGAAGCCCTGGT
>JAIRMN010000150.1 GCA_031258715.1 Zoogloeaceae bacterium | reverse complement strand
CAGGCTCTGGATGTTGGGCAGTCCGAGGGCCTCCATTTTGGTGGAGAGGCCGCTGTCGCGGTTATCGAACGCGATGACGCGGAAACCCGCCTTGACCAGATACTCGATCATCGTCGTCGACCAGCGCGTGAGCGGCGTGCCGAGCCCCTGGATCAGCAGGATTGCGGGCGCATCTGGCTTGCCATGGACGACGGTCGCCAGTTCGAGTCGACCGGCATCGACGAGGCTCTCGACGCTGGATGCGGGCGGAGGGGCCGGAGGCGCCCGGAGAAACCTGTTCCTGATGACGCGATATAATTCTTTCAGCATATTCACGGTATGGCCTCATGAAGCGGTCGACATCTGCCTCACGCGCTTGACAGAAAGAGAAACGAACGCGGCGGGGGAAAACTGTCCGTCAGAAAGGGACGCGGGAGCGGATCATACTACCCGAAGTCGGGAAATCGGAGTCATTGGCCGATCAGGGCAAGTGCATTCAGGAGGTGGGGACGAGGGTTCCCGACATTTGCTTGTTTCAGGCACCCAAAGGCAGCCAGGGCAGCTGCGCGACTTGCTGCGGGAGCGACGAAAAATCGCTGCCTGGGATGACATTTCCTCGTTAGCCTCATCTCTTCGTGAGACCAAGGCTCGACGGCCTGCGTTCCTCCGATTGTCCTACAGACACGGGCGGGTTGCTGGCAACGGCTTGAAGGATACGATAGAATCACACGCTTTCCCCGGACGAAAAACAGCATCCGGCTGTTTTTGCACGGGTGCTTAGCTCAGTTGGTAGAGCGTCGCCCTTACAAGGCGAATGTCGGCGGTTCGACCCCGTCAGCACCCACCAGCCATCTGTTCCAAGACACTTCAGGAAGTCTCGAAAACCCCGCTACGGCGGGGTTTTTTTGTAGATTCGCCGTCCATCTGTGCATGTCAAGTCGGTGAAGAGCAATTCGTCGTGGAAGTCGACGAATTCATCCGCGGGTGGGCGATGCCAGGGCAAAGGCGAAGCGGCTGTGTGTGTCGGTCAGGGTGATGAGGTAGCGCTGAAGGCCGTCGCGGTGCCGTTTGATGGTGCCGAGCGCGATGCAATGTCCGGGGAACTGCGCCTTGAAGTGTTTGGGCTTGCGCTGGCGCTGCGGGCGTGCCGGGCGGGGCTGGCTGCGAGCGCCCAGGCGGGTAGGTGTGTGGCGCATCTTGTCCTGGGTATCGCTGATGATCCGCCCGATGGTGCGCGGCGCGGGACAGGCAAGCTGGCGCGTGGCGCAGAAAACCGTCAGCAAGACATGGATTTTTTCTTTGCCCAGGTTGGGATGTCGTTTGCGCAGCCGCCGGATTTCAGCCAGCACCGATGCGGGCCACTGCCGTTGTCTGCGGTGCCGGGGCGCCCGGCTCTGGCTGGCGACTGACACTGAAAGCGCCAAGGGTGGCCTGAAGGCCATGTTCAAGCCAGAAAGACAGTATGCGGTAGCGTCGCTGCGCTTCGGTTCCCCCAGCGTAGCGCATACGCCCACAGACGGTAGAACCCCTTTGCCTTATGTACCAGCGCCCTGGCGCTGCATCGCTCCTCCCTTCAGTGAGCGAGTGCTCTATGTTTTGGCCTTACGCAGAAGCCAGCAGCTGCTTCCGGGGCACGACTCAGTCCCTGGAGTTCGTGCAAAGCATGAGCCGCAAGGCAAATCGTTGGGACAATGCGGTCGCCGAAAGCTTTTTTGCCACGCGCAAATGCGAGGAAGTCACTGCCACTTACGAGACCAAGGCTCACGCCTGCCAAGCTATCGCTCGCTATGTCCATGGCTTCTATAACCCCACGCGAATGCATTCGGCACTGGGCGCGTAGCCTCGGAGGGCGGTGGATGTCCGGGAAGTCCCGCGTGGTTTCGAGGTGGGAGAGGAATTTCCTGAAGAGGGCGTCGTGAGGGGCGTTGGCGTGATCCGGCATGCTCATCAGCGAGAACGGCGGCTCCGGGAGCCGCCGTTTTCTTGTCCGGCGCGCCCGGCATGGGCGCGCTCCCGCGGATGCGAGTCCCGGCGCAGGCAGGTTGCGGCGAACGAGGCGAAGCGCAACCCCTTGCCGGTTCCGGCCCGCGATGGTCGTGGTTCAGGCGTCGTCTTTGTGCGTAGCGACCTGTTGCAGCGGTTCTTCGCGGACGGCCGCCGCCGCGCGCGGTTTCCGTCCGCGGCGGACAGGCTCTTCCGGCGCGCCGTTGCCGAAGCGGTCGCTTTTCTTCGTCGTGGTCTCGATCATGACGAGGCCAGCGTTTTCCAGAGTGCTGGAAAGGTCGGTGGCCGGGGCGGCCCCGGGTTGGACGGTTTCCGTGTTCGAGACGACAGGCGCGGTAAATACCGGCGCTTCGACTTTGGATGGCGGCGCTTCCATGAAGGCGTCGGTTTCCGTCAGCAAGGGCAGGGGAACCGGTGTTGCTTCGGCGCTTTTTTCCTGGCGCGGCGCGGGTTCCGGCAGGGGTTGGAACGGCTCGCCGGCGGCAACGGGCAGGGCGTCATCCGGACTGGCTGGGTCGAGGAGGGGCGCGGCATCGAAGGGCGCTCCCGTGGCGACGGGCAGGGGACTGGCGGATGCGGCTGCCAGGCGCTTGCGGCGGGGAGGGGCTGGTTCGGCGCCTTGCTCTACGGCGGCGGGCGCGTTTTCGCTGTCGATGGTTCGCGCGGACGTGTCGTTTTCCAGGGCTTCGGTCGGCGCGCCTTCGCCTTCGGCTGCGTGGCCACGGCGAGTGCCGCGGCTGCGGCGACGGCGTTTTTCGGAAGCGGCTTCGCCGTCGGCGGGGGCGGTCTGCTCGTCCGGCGCGCCCGCGCCGGTTCGTGCCGCAGGCGCGGTATTGTCAGCGGGTTTTTCGGCGCTGGCGCGGCGCGGCCTGGCTGCGGGTTTTTCGGTTATGGCAGCGGCCTGGGGGACGACGACGACGGCCTTGTCGTCGTCTTCGGGCGTCTTGTCGCGGCTGCGACGCCGCCGGTTGCCGGCTTTGGCGCTTTCGCCTTCGGCGCCGCGCTCCAGGGCGCCGGGGCGTTCCTGGCGCTCGGCGTTGCCGTTGCCGCGCTCGCCGCGCGCCCTGGACGGGCGTTGCCTGCCCTGCTCCAGGGGGGCGTCGCTTTTTCCGGCGCGGTGTTCGCGGCCAGTGTCGCGTTCGCCACGCTGGGCGCGGCTGTTGCCGCCGCCGCGGCGGTCGTTGGCGCGTTCGCCGCCGTGGCCGGCGTGCTCGCCATGTCCGCGCGCTTCGCGCGCAGCCGGGCCGCTTCCCCGGATTTCCAGCTCGCCGTGGCGCGATCCGCCGAGCAGGTCGCTGAACCAGCTCGTGACACGGGTGATGACGCTGGGCGCGACGGGCGCGGCGGGCGGCGGCTGCTGTGGCGCTGGCGCTGGCGGCTGCGACGGGC
>JAIRMN010000123.1 GCA_031258715.1 Zoogloeaceae bacterium | reverse complement strand
CTCAGTGGTCCAGCCGAGCATGACCCGGCTCCACGCCGGCAGTTTGCCCGTGTAGCCGCCATCGGCATGGGTCTTCCGCGGAGGGGTGACGGTACCGGAGGATCGGCGCGGCGCGGGTGTCGGCGCGATCCTGGATGCCTGCCGAATGAACGACTACCACAGGGATGAAGCCGAGCGTATCGACCGCGATGCGCTGCCTGCCGCGAATCAATGATGGCCATCGGGGAATCGGTGTTGCGACCGGCGGGGATACAATAACCCTGTCCCAGGCGCCGTTCAGACGCCAGCACCGTAGGTATCCATACACACCGTCTTCCACGGCGGAGAGTCCTTGGGCAAGATGCGCCATTGGCAGTCTGTCCTGAGGACATACGGCATGCCGTTGATCTCAGCGCGAAAATCCTGTCTGGGCAGCCGACCCTTGCCTCGTACAACAGACAATGGCTTGACTGCGCGTGGGCTTTTCAGCAGAACCCATTGCTCTTCGCCCAGATCGCTGGGGTACATCGTTTCCTCCTTCTCGGCGCTCGATGTGCCTCATCTATCGGCCCACTCGCCATTTCTTGAGACAGCTTCTGAGATTGAAAAGGGAGATTTTTGGTTGCGCCCCGCCTGTCCATAATTTCCATTGGCTTTACAAATAACCCTTATAATGGTGACTTTTTCCGGCGTTGAACATGTCAGGCAGTTCAGGGCGGCAAGAATTCCTAGGTGTGTGAAGGCATATGAAACGAGTGGGTATCATTGGTTGGCGTGGCATGGTGGGTTCCGTGCTCACGCGGCGCATGGCGGAGGAGGGCGATTTCGCGCGTTTCGAGCCGGTCTATTTTTCCACGTCCAACGCAGGCGGCGGCGCGCCGGTGTTTGGCGGCAGGGAGGCGGCGGAAAAGTTACAGGATGCCCATGATGTCGAGGCGCTGAAAAAATGCGACATCCTCATCACCTGCCAGGGTGGCGAATACACGAAGGCGGTGTTTTCCAAACTGCGCGGCGCGGGCTGGAACGGGCACTGGATCGACGCCGCCTCCACCCTGCGCATGGCCGATGACGCGGTGATCGCGCTCGATCCGGTCAATCTGTCGGTCATCGAAAAGGCGCTGGCGCGGGGCGGGAAGAACTGGATCGGCGGCAATTGCACGGTGTCCCTGATGCTGATGGGCCTGGGCGGACTCTTTCAGCGGGATCTCGTCGAATGGGCGACTTCCATGACCTATCAGGCCGCTTCCGGCGCGGGGGCGCAGAACATGCGCGAACTGATCGCGCAGATGGGCGCGATTCACGCTTCTGTTGCCGATCTCTTGCGCGATCCGGCCTCGGCGATCCTGGAAATCGACCAGAAGGTGGCGCAAACGCTACGCTCGCAAGATTTCCCCAAAAAGCATTTTCGCGATACGCCCCTGGCCGGCAGCCTCATTCCCTGGATCGACGTGCCGGTGGAAAACGGACAATCGAAGGAAGAATGGAAAGGCGGCGCGGAATGCAACAAGATTCTGGGGCGTCCGCCTTTTCGCAGTCCCGGTTCCATTCCCATCGACGGTCTCTGTGTGCGCATCGGCGCGATGCGCTGCCATGCGCAGGCGCTCACCATCAAACTGAAAAGGGACGCGCCATTGGATGAATTGAGCGAAATCATCGCCCAGGGCAATGCCTGGGCGAAGGTCATCCCCAACGAGCGGGAAAAAAGCGAACGCGAACTGACCCCCGCCGCCGTGACCGGCACCCTCGCTGTACCCGTCGGCAGGCTCCACAAACTGGCGATGGGGTCGGAATACCTGGCGGCCTTCACCTGCGGCGACCAGCTTCTCTGGGGCGCGGCGGAACCCTTGCGGCGTATGCTGGGCATTTTGCTGGATTCCATGAAGACCTGAAAAATGCGCGCCCCATACTCGCGGAGACGAAAAATATGGGATTCTCTGGATTCTGTCGTTTTTTCAACATTTTTATGGCCTATTTCGTACTTTAGACGTAAGATTAGCTTGCGCGTCTAAGTACATGATGTTATTTTGAAAAACCTGTTCAGTCGCGTATGGTGACAACATGAAGTCGGGGGGTGGCAACGTGAATAAAAAATTTGCATTGTTTGACAGGACGCGCGCCGTGTTCTGGGCTGCAACGGCAGGGCTGTTTCTGTCGCCCTTTGCCGTACACGCGGCGGGAATGGAGGGGATTACCGTTTATTCCATGCTGGGTCAGCCCTTGCGCGCCGAGATCAAGGTATCGGCCGCGCCGGATGAATTGACCGGCATGACCGCGCATCTCGCGCCGCGTGACAGCTTCGCGCATACCGGCGTGGCCTACAGCAGCGTATTGAGTGATTTCAGGTTCGAGCTGGAAAAAAGCGCCGCAGGCGCGGTGATCCGGATTACCAGTCATTCTCCGGTCAATGAGCCGTATCTGGATTTCCTGGTCGAACTGAGCTGGTCGTCTGGTCGCCTGACGCGCGGCTATACCGTTTTGCTGGATCCGCCGGAAGTGGCGACGCAGTCGCTCTATCGGCAGGCGACGGTAGCGCCCGGCGCGCCAGCGCCGGCTGCGGAGGAGCCTGTCGCCGATTCCGGCGAAGCGGCGACGACGACGGTAGCAGCAGCGGGCGAAGGCGAAGGCGCGGCCGGGGGCGCGGGCGGCAAGACAGTGAGCGACTCCGAGGCGGTGGGCGAGCATGTGGTGAAATCGGGCGAAACCCTGCAACGCATCGCGCGGGCCAACCTGTCGGCGGGCGTGACCATCGAGCAAATGCTGGCAGCCCTGTATCACAACAATCCGGGGGCTTTTTCGGGCAACAACATGAACCGCCTGCGGGCGGGTGCCGTCCTGAAAATTCCATCCGCAGAGGCTGTAACCGCCATCTCCCAGACGGAAGCCAAGCAGGTTTTCCGGGCGCAGACGGTCGCCTGGCGTAATTATCGCAACAGATTGGCGTCAGCGGCGGGAAGTTCGGTCGTTGGCGCGGGGAGCCGCTCCGTTTCCGGCCAGATCAGCAGCGCCAGCGTGCTGGAAAGCGTCTCGCCCGCTGAAGTGGGCGGCGATAAGGTTCGGGTCTCTCGCAGCAACCAGAGTGCCGGTGCGGCTGGTGTAACCGAAGACCTGGTAGCGTTCGACCGGAGCTTGCAGGAATCCAGGGAGCGTGTGGAAGCCCTGGAGAAAATTGTGGCAGATCTGAAAAAGCTTCTGGAAATGAAAGACCAGGGGATCAACGATCTGCAAAAGCAACTGGACTCTGCTTCGCCCGCCGGCGCGCCCACCAAGGCCAGGCCGGAAAGACAGCAGCGTTCTGATTCGACAAATTCACTGATTACGGCACAAGGGGTGACAGCGTGAAGAAAATGAACTTTTCCTCGATGAAGCGGTATGTCATGGCGGTTGCCGTGGCGTCTGGTGTGTTGTTGGCTCCGCAGTGGGCTTGTGCGGCAGGATTGCAGGGCATCACGGTGCATTCCGTGATGGGGCAGCCCTTGCGTGCCGAAATCCGGGTTTCTGCGGCAAAAGACGAACTGGTCGGCATGACGGCGTATCTGGCTTCCAGGGCCGCTTTTGAGCAGGCTGGGCTGCGCTATTCCCCGGTCTTGCGGCAACTGCGTTTCGAACTGGAAAACCGGGCGGGCGGCGCGGTCATCAAGGTGACTTCCGTGGGGCCGATCAACGATCCGTTCGTGCAGTTCTTGCTGGAATTGAGCTGGCCCAACGGACGGGTGAGCCGCGAATACACTTTCCTCATCGAGCCGCCGCAGGATCCTCCCGCGCGGCCTGCCGTGACAGTTACGGAAACGCCGCAGGCGACGGAAACGCCGGACGCGTCGACACCGGCGGAAGCGGTGCCGCAGCCGAAGGTAGAAACGCCAGCAGCGCCTGCCGTAGGCGAGCACATGGTCAAGCCGGGCGAAACCCTGTATCGCGTCGCGCGTCTGAACCGATATCCGGGCGTCACGCAGGAACAAATGCAGTTGGCGATTTATCTGCGCAATCCGGGCGCGTTTGACGGCGCGATTACCCGTCTGCGCGCGGGTTCGGTGTTGCAGATTCCGCCTCTGGAAGAAGTCAGGGCCGTCCCGGTGAGTCCACGCCGTTCGCCTCACGCGGATTCCAGCACCACGCCCGGATCGCCCCCTTCGGCATTGGCCAAGGAAGGCGATGGCGCAAAAAAAAAGACTGGCGTAACGGCAAAGGAACTGAAAGCACGTGAAAAAGCCCTTAGGGACTACCAAAATCGCGCCACCCAACTGGAAAAAAATGTAGACGAACTGCAACGGCAACTGGAACGCAAGAACCAGAACATGGCCGAAATGCAGGAGCGCCTGAAGGCGCAACAGGCCAAAGCGGCTGAACAATCCCCGGTTCCGGTACCCCCCGCTCCTGACGCAGCCTCGGTTTTGACGCCGGACGCGCCGCCTGTTCCGGATGCGCCGCCTGTTCCGCCTGTTCCGGATGCGCCGCCTGTTCCGGACGCACCGCCTGTCGATGCGGCGCCGGTGCCGGATGCCGACCTACCGCCGGATGCTGGCGTGACGCCGGAGGATGAATTGGCAGCACAGGATCCGCCGCCTGCTCCGCCGAAATCCCCTGATGCTGTGCCTGAAGCGCCGCCGCCTGTGTCGCTGGATCCGCCGGAGGCCGATGACGGAGGCTTGGGCCTGTGGCCATGGATAGGCGGCGTCGTTGCCTTGTTGGTCATCCTGGGTGGCGTCCTGCTCATGCGACGGCGCAGCGCCGATGCTTCCGGCAACACGACGGTCGCCGTGAGCGTGTTTGATGAGCCGATCTCCGAGGAAGGTCTCTCGACGCTGGGGCCGAATTCGGTATTCCAGGAAACGCGCGGACAGACCGTGGACACGGAAAAATCCGTAGCGCCGCTGACGCATTCCGGATTTACGCAAGGGCATGGCATCGATACGGGCAGTGAAGTTGATCCCGTCGAGGAGGCCGATGTCTACATTGCTTACGGACGTGACGAGCAGGCGCTGGAAATCCTGCTGGATGCCCTGCAAAAGAACCCGCATCGCACCGCCATTCATGCCAAGTTGCTGGAAATCTATGCTAACAGGAAGGATGTCCAGAAGTTTGACACGCTGGCATCCGAACTGTACGCGCAAACGGGCGGACAGGGCGTGGATTGGGAAAAGGCCGTTGCGCTGGGGCATGTCCTGGAACCCGGCAACCCGCTGTACGGCGGCGGTGGCGGCAAACCCCTGTCCTCCCTAGATTTCAGTCTCACGCCCGAGGACGCGGAAACGGATCTGGCGGCAGAAGCCCCGCCACGTCTGCCGGAAGATGATGGCGCGGGCCTTTCCAGCGTGACCGATCCGGTAGGCATCGTCTTCTCGCCCACGCAGTCCGAGCCATCGGGCGCGTCCGCGGCGGATGACGATCCACTGCTTTCCCTGTTGCAGGAAGAATCCATCGCGGGCGCGGACGAAGACATGGAGCTGATGCGGCAGGAAGCGGGAGCGCCTCCGGCTCCGACTCTGACTCCAACTCCGGCTCCGGCGGCGATATCCGAACCGGAACCTGAGCCGCCATTGCCCACGCTCCCTGCCCGCGAACCTGTGGATGAAAACATGGTGACAGTGGTGGTCGATGCGCCGATGGACATCGACGTGGGGCGGGAAGAAGAAGCACCTGAGGCGCCGACCTTGCCACCTTCGGATGCGCCGGTGTTTGCGAAAGAGGATGTCGGACAAAAGAGCTTGGTTGATTTCGATCTGGATGTGCCGGATGAAGTCAGTGCGCGCCAGCGTGAAACGGAAATGGGCGAGAGCGATGTCATGGCCGCCACGGCCTTCATGACGATCGAGCCGGATGACGACATGGAGTTCAATGTCGAACTGACCGAATCGACCATACTGGGCGCTGCGGGCGGAGCGGGCTTTGACCTTTCTGGCCTTGATCTCGAACTGGGACGTCAGGAACAGCAGGATGCCGCAGCGGAAAAACCCGAACCTGCCGCGCCGCCGCCTTCCGAACCGGCTGCTGCGCCTCAGGAAGAAGACAGCGATGTCGTCGATTCGCGCCGCGACGAAGTCAATACCAAGCTCGATCTTGCCAAGGCCTATGAAGAAATGGGCGATCTGGAAGGCGCGCGGGAATTGCTGAATGAAGTCGTCAGCGAAGGCGCGCCGGATCAAGTGGCGACGGCGCGGGAGATGCTGAAAAAAATCCAGTGATTGAAACCGGAAAGCCGCGTTCACCGAAGTGTGGACGCGGCTTTTTTTTGGGAGACCGTTGATGCCGCATCCCGCCGCCCGCATCCTGATCTGGCTTATGCTAGCCGTGTTCCTGCAATGGGCGACGCCTCCCCTGATGCTTTTGACGGCGCTGGCGCTCTTCTTTTTCGGCGCGCGTTCTCGCCAGCATTGGTGGCGGCTTTTTTTGCGCACCCGTCTTTTGTTACTGGCGCTGTTTTTGGTGTTTGCCTATGGTGTTCCGGGCGAGTCTCTGGGCGGGATGGATTGGTTGCCCGGCCATGCAGGGTTATCGGAAGCCTTGTTGCATGTTCTGCGCCTCGTCGTGTTTCTTGGCGCGCTTTCCTGGCTTTTCGCCGCGCTTTCGCAACAGGAACTGGTGGGCGGCCTCTGGTTTTTGCTGCAACCCTGCCGCTATCTGGGGCTGCCGGTGGATAAAAGCGTGGTGCGCCTTTCCTTGGTGCTGGAATACATGGAGAACCCGCCGCAAAAAAGCCAGGGACAAGGTTGGCGGCAGTGGCTGGTTTTTCCGGAGGCGTCGGCGGAGGGCGTCAGCGTGCGGCTTTGCCTGCCGCCCTGGCGCGCGCGGGACGCGGGGTTGCCGCTTTTTGCCGCGCTTTTCTTCATCGTGTTGTTGATGGTCTTTCCAGCATGACGCGCATTGTACTAGGGCTGGAATACGACGGCAGCGCCTTTCATGGCTGGCAGCGGCAGAAGGGGCTGCCGAGTGTGCAAGCGACGATCGAGGACGCGCTGGCGCGAATTGCCGCGCATCCCGTGCGCCTCCATTGCGCGGGGCGTACCGACACGGGTGTCCATGCCAGCAACCAAGTGGCGCATTTCGATACCTCGGCCGAGCGCCCGCTGAACGCCTGGATACGCGGCCTTAATGCCCTTTTGCCGCCATCGGTGGCGGCGCGTTGGGCGAAGGTGGCGGACGCGCGTTTCCACGCCCGCTATTCGGCCTGCCGCCGTCGTTATCGCTATGTCCTGCTCAATCGTCCCGAACGTCCCGGCCTGTGGGCGGGCAGGGCAGGGTGGTTTCACCTGCCGTTGGAACTGGAAGCCATGCAAACAGCCGCCGCATTCCTTTTGGGCGCGCATGATTTTTCCGCTTTCCGCGCCGCAGGATGCCAGGCGAAAAGCACGGTAAAACTGCTGACGCATGTTGCGCTGCGCCGGGAAGCCTCGCGTGTCGCCGGTGATTTTTTCGTGTTCGATTTCGAGGCCAGTGCCTTTTTGCAGCGCATGGTGCGAAACCTAGTGGGCGCGCTGGTTTATGTGGGCAAGGGCGCGTGGCCGCCGCAACACCTGAAAAACGTGCTGGAAAGCCGCGACCGCGCCCTGTCCGCCCCGACTTTTCCGCCCGATGGCCTGTATTTCCAGGGCGCGCGTTACGATCCTTCCTTCGGCATCCCCGCGCCGGATTGGGATGATTAGAACTCCGCGGTTTCCGGGTGCGGGCCGATGCGTCCCTTGGCGTTGTCCATCAGGGAGAGTTGCGTCGTGTCTTCGGCATCCAGGGAAAAGTCGAAGACGGCGAAATTTTCCTGGATGCGGCTGGCGTGAACGGACTTCGGGATCACCAGCAGTTCGCGTTCGAGGTGCCAGCGGATGACGATTTGCGCGGGCGTTTTCTGGTGTTTCTTGGCGATGGCGCGTACGGTCTTATCTTGCAACAGCGCGCCTTGCCCCAAGGGACTCCAGGATTGCGTGCGTATGCCGTGCAGGACATGAAAGGCCATCAGCGCCTGCTGTTGGAAATCCGGGTGCAGCTCAATCTGGTTGACCGCCGGAGTGACGCCGGTTTCATCGATGATGCGCTCCAAATGCGGAACCATGAAATTGGAGACGCCAATTGACCGCGCGCGCTTTTCTTCCTTCAACCGGATAAGCGCGCGCCAGGTGTCGAGATAACGGTCATGGCTGGGCGCCGGCCAGTGGATCAGGTAAAGATCGACATAGTCGAGTTGCAGGCGCGCGAGGCTTTCATCGAAGGCGAACAGGGTGTTATCGAATCCCTGGGCGGTGTTCCAGAGCTTGGTGGTTACGAAGATCTGTTCGCGCGGCAGACTGGCGGCGCGCAGTCCCGCGCCCACGCCGGATTCATTGCCGTATATGGCGGCGGTGTCGATCAGGCGATAACCGGCCTCCAGCGCCGCGCGGACGGCGTCGGCGGCTTCCGCGTCCGGCGTCTGCCAGGTTCCCAGGCCGAGTTGCGGTATCGTTGCGCCGTCATTCAAAGTGAGCACGGTTTGCTGTGTCATGATAGACCTCAATGTCTTGGGGTTAGGGAAGCAGGGCATTCATTTTCTTTTCTATTCGTTCGATGGGAACCGCGCCGGGAACACGCGCGCCATCCGCGAAAAAGAGCGTGGGCGTGGCGTTGATGTTGAGCCTTCGGGCGAAAGCGACATTGCGGTCGATGGCGCTGGTGTCGCAATCGGCCTTGTTGTTGGGTTCCTTGCCGCCCGTCATCCAGTCGTTCCAAGCTTTTGCCCTGTTGCTGGCGCACCATATCTGGCGGGATTTTCTGTCGGAATCCTCACGCAACAAGGGGTAAAGGAAGGTGTAGAGAGTGATGTCGTCGAGTTTCAGGAGTTCGCGCGCCAAGAGTTTGCAATAGCCGCAATTCGGGTCTTCAAAGGTGGCGAGCAGGCGCTTGCCGTTGCCGCGCACCTGCTTGATGGCCTGATCCAGCGGCAGGTCGGAAAATTTTATGGCGGAAAGCTGTTCCAGTCGCGCCTCGGTGACGTTTCGCATGTCCTGGGTATCGATCAGGCTGCCCGCGATGAGGACGCTCATCTGTTCATCGGTGTAAAAAATCCGGCCATCGATGTACAGTTCATAAAGGCCGAGATAGCTGGTCTTGCGGATACTGTCGACCTGGACGTTCAGGCGTTTCTCCACGTTTTGCTTCAGCTTGCTGACCGCAACGGATTGCGCTTTTGCGGGCGCGTGGGCGAAAAGGACGATAATGCTTAGGATAAGGACGGGGACGGCAAAACGGGACATGGGCGCTTCCTGAAAAAGAACGAGGTGATTATAAATCAGAAGGCCGATGACAGAAGACAGAAAAGTGACCAGCGTATCAAGCTCCGGGTTACGCCTCTGGACTGCTTCCTTCGTCGCTTCACTCCAGAGAATGACGAGGTTGGGCGCTTTCCAGGTCGCGTCACGCTGGAGAACAACGCTCCTCCCTCGTCATTCTCCGGAGCGAAGCAATCCAGTCGGCCTTCATTCGGCAGCTTCGGAGTTTCCGGTGGCGCATCTGTCGTAGTAAGCCTCTCGCGCCTCTTCGTCGACGCTGGCGAACGAATTCCAGGAACTCGCGGAGCCAGACATTGCCCTTGGCGTTGACAGAGGAATGCTTACGTAATAAATTCGCTTGAATTCGATCTTCAAAGCAGGCAACATGTATACATTTGTTCTCAAGTGGAGTGTTTGCCATGCAAGCGCAACCCAGAAAGTTCCTGCGCTTTGTCGCTTGGCCTTTGTTCCAACGAACTGTCAAAAGCAGCGTTTCAGCTCTTCCGAAACGCCAAAGCCACCCGCAAGGCGGCTGGGTAGGCCACAGACATATAACATCAGCATATTTCGCTGGTGATGACGATTGATCTAACCGGAAGTTCCCTGGGGCATATCACATGCGGCACTTGATACACGGGATTGCCTGCTTTGCGCTCGTCGGTTGCGCAATCGGCGTGTTGGTTTTCGAGACGCTGGTTGTCCTGCCGCTCGTAACCGGGATCGTAGGCAGGCTCGATGCCGCAACGCCCAGCGAGCGCCAGCCGCCGACCATCGTCACGGACATGCTCCGGCGCGCGTACAGCGGTAGCCAGATCAAATCTTTTGTGGTTCGCAATGCGATGTCCGCGTTTCCTCCTGTCAGGCCAACAATGCGCCGTCAGTTCACAGAACTTGGCGTATTTCTCCTGTTGCCCCTGCATCTGTCGGAGTCCGAGATCGAAAGCGCCTATATATCTTCCGTATATATGGGAAATGACGTTCATGGTTTTGCGAAAGCCGCGCAAAACCACCTTGGCGTTCCACTGGAAAGCGTCAATGTCAATCAGGCCGCCAGGCTTGTTGCCATTGCCCATGCGCCATCGGCATATTTGCAGGACGCCGAACGTCTTGAACGCCGGACTCAATATCTTTTGTCGCTTCCGCCACGACAATAAGGCTCGGCCTGCCTTCACATTCGAGGTTGGGATCAACCCTCGCGCACGATCTTGTTGCCGCCCTGTTTCTTGGCCAGGTACATGCGCTGGTCGGCGAGTTCGATCAGGGCATGTGGATCGGGGGTTTCGTCCTGGAGGCGCTCGGAAATGCCGATGCTGGCGGTCAGGTAGCCGTCGTCCGGGCGCTTGCTCAGTCCGATGAGGCGCTGGCGGGAAAGGGCGGTTTCGGCTTGGTGGATGTTGGTGTTCGGCATGATGATGATGAACTCGTCGCCGCCCCATCTCGCCAGGATGTCGTTGCTGCGCAGTATCTGGGTAAAGGAGACTGCCGCTTGGCGCAGCGCCAGATCGCCCGCTTCGTGTCCGGCGCGGTCGTTTACGTCCTTGAAGCGATCCAGATCGACGAAGGCCAGCGCCAACGGCATGTTGCTGCGTTTGGAGATAGCGTATTGCAGGGTCAGCAGTTCTTCGCCGCTGCGACGGGTAAAGCATCCGGTCAACGGATCGCGCACCGCCTGGCGTACGAGGGTCAGCATAAAGGCCAGTTGGCTGAATCCGGCGATGGCGGAAATACCGGCCAGCAGGATCAAGAGCCAGAGGGTGACGCCAAAGGACATCATGTCCAGGTTGTTGGGATTGAAGAGCAGCACCAGCAACTGGATCAGGATGACGATGCTGGAAAGCGCCAGATTTTCCAGGATGCTCAAGGGAAAGACGGACAGACCACAGATGAGGATGAAAGGCAAAAACGCATAGCCCACGGCAACCGCGTTGGAAATGCCGATCAGGGTATGCTGGGCGAGCATAAAATAGACTACCAGGTGAAAGATGCTGGGTATCAGGAAGAGGGCGAGCAATCCCCGGTAGGCGCTGACAAGCGTCGTGTCGGGGCGGACGAAGAGCACCAGCGACAGAAAGGCGAAACCGGCGACGAGGCGGATGCCGATCAAGGGCAGACTGATTGCGGTGGAAAAAACCAGATAGTCGATGATGGCCCACGAGGGTGTCAGGATGGCGAACAGCAACGCGAAGAAGCGGGTTCGGCTGATGATTGTCGCGGCGCGCTTGGAAGAAAGCAGGGGCGAGTGATGCAAAGGGGTGAGGAGACTCAGGTATTCATCCGCGTGCAGTTCATTGGCCATCGACGAAAATACCCGCCGCCAGCCGGTAGGTGTATAGATTGCATCGAACTGGAATTTGATTCGCATAAGATGAAAGACGTGGCGCTCACGAAAATTAATCGACAGTATAGATTAGATGACGAAATATAGGGTGCCGGTAACGGAAAATCTGCCAGGGCTGGAAGGCGCGGACGAGAGGGAACCGAGAAGCGGGGCTTTCATCTTTTACGCGCACCTGAAAGTGTGTTGCCGCCAGGCTTCATACAGAGTGACGGCAGCGGCGTTGGAGAGGTTGAGGCTGCGGTTTCCGGGGCGCATGGGCAGGCGAAGGCGCTGATCCGGGGGGAAGGTTTCGAGGATCGGCGCGGGCAGGCCGCGGGTTTCCGGGCCGAAAAGAAAGACATCGCTGGGCAGGAAGGCAACGTCATCATAACGGCGTCCAGCCCTGGTGGAGAGCGCGAAAAACCGCCGCTCCGTCAGCGCCGCGCGACAGGCAGGCCAGTCGGCATGACGGCGCACCGTGGCGTATTCGTGGTAATCCAGCCCGGCGCGACGTAAGGCTTTGTCGGCAAAATCGAAGCCCAACGGTTCCACCAGATGGAGTTCCGCGCCTACATTGGCGCACAACCGAATGATGTTGCCGGTATTGGGCGGAATTTCCGGCTCGAAAAGAACAATGGCAAACATCGAAGGAGAAAGGCAGAACACAAAGCCGCACGTGAATTTTTGACAGGACGAATAATAATTGATTTGGGGCGAGACAGAGGGCAGAGGAGAGAGGACAGAAAAATTACCGGCGTTTTGTGCCGCAGGTTACGAGTCTGGATTGCTTCTCGTCGCTTCGCTCCTGAGAATGACGGGGTTGGGTGCGTTTCAGGCCGCTCCGCGCTCGTTATGACGCTCCTCCCTCGTCATTCTTCGGAACGAAGCAATTCAGGCGAGCTTTCAAGTTGCTTCGGCGTTCCAGAAGCGTGAACCACCGATTGGATCGCCGCGTCGCTACATGTCTCGCAATGGTGAATGGGCGGCGACGGTTTTTCTGATTCCTGATTCCCGATCCCTGAACGCTGTTTTCTGGCCAGGATGCGGACGGCTTCAGCTTCCTGGAAAAGGCGGGCGCGTTCTTCCGGCGTAAGTTTTTCCGGATTGGCGTAGTCCTCTTTCCAATCGTCATTGTCCGCCCAGATTTGCGGCGATTGCCAGGTGGTGCGCGACGCTCTGGCTTCGACGAGGAGGGCGAGCGCCAGGCGAAGCGTCTCTTCCTGCGAGGCTGCGTCGTGCGGGCGCCCGGCGGCGTTGCCCAAGGGAAAGTCGGAAAAGAAGAAACGGGGAACGCCGCAATGCTCCACGATGTCGCGGGCGCAGCCTAGGAGCGCGGTGCTGATGCCGTTCGCTTCCAAATGACGGGCGGCCAGCGCGAGGCATTGATGACATACAGGACAATTGGCGACGAGAAGCGCGGCCTCCACCCCGTCGGCTTGGCAGCGGGCGAGCAGCTCCGGGGCATCGATCGCGCAGGTCTGCCGCTGGCTGCGATTCGTTGGAAAACCGTGAAAACGCGGAGCGAGGCGAAAGCATCCCTCATCTGCCCAGCGCCGAAGAAGCGGCAGGGGAAACCACGCGCCGCTGTCTTCCATGCGGGTATGCTTTCTGTCTATGCCGACGTGGGCGATCCGCAGGTCGTGGTCTTTTTTCGTGTCGCCGGAGTAGACGCGATAGAACTTGGCGGCGGCGTTGTAGGGCGCGCCCGGCCCCTGGTCGCCCTTGTCCGGTTGAAAGGGCGCGGCGGTGGTGACGAGTGTGAGCGTGGTTTCGGCAAGTGGCTGGGCGAGCGGCGTAAAGGGCGCGTCGTCGTGACGCGCCCAGACGTAGGGGTTTTCATAGCCCAGCGCCAGATACCAGGCGCGGGTGCGGGAGATGTAGGGAATCATGCGTCAATCGAAGCGGATTTGCGCCTGCTTCACGATTCTAGCGTAGCGCGTCGAATCCGTTTTCAGGCGTTGCGCGAATTCGGCGGGCGTGGATGGCCAGACTTCCAAGCCCTGCGCGGCGAGTTTTTCCCGGATTTCCGGCAATTGCTGGATGGCGGTGATTTCGCGGTTCAGGCGTTCCACGACGCTCACGGGCAGGTCTTTCGGCCCGATCAGTCCAAACCAGGAGGGCACCTCGAAGCCAGGATAACCCGCTTCGGCGACGGTCGGCAGATCGGGAAGGAGCGGCGAGCGTTTGGGGGCGGCGATAGCCAGTCCCTTGATTTTCCCCGCCTTGATTTGCGGCGAGAGGATGGTGAGCGTGTCGAAGGCGAGATTCACTTCGCCGCCCAGGAGCGCCGTGACTGCCGGGGCGCTGCCCTTGAAGGGCACGTGCAGGAGGGAAATGCCAGCGGTGGAAGCGAAGTATTCGCCCGCCAGGTGGATGATGGTGGTGCTGCCGCTGGAAGAATAAGTGAAGTCGCCGGGACGGGCCTTTGCCTGCCTGACCAGGTCCTTGAGATCATCGACCCTGAAATTGGGCGCGGCGGTGATGACGACCGAGGTATAGGCCAGTTGGGTGATCGGCGTGAAATCCTTGCCGGGATCGAAATTCAGGTTGCGGGCGACATGCGGTAGGATGGTCAGTTGTCCGGTGGGCGTGACGGCTAGGGTATGTCCGTCTGGCGGCGACTTGGCGAGAAGTTCGGCGGCGATGGCCGTTCCCGCGCCCGGCTTGTTTTCCACGATGACTGTTTGCCCTAGGCGCTCGGAGAGTTTTTCGGCAAAGAGCCTGCCCACGGTGTCGCACGCGCCGCCAGGCGGATAGGGGACGAAGAGCCGGATGGTCTTTTGCGGCCAGGCGTGATGATGATCCTGTGTCGCGCCCGCGCCGGGCAGGGCGAGAAAGAAAACAGCGGCGAGGAAGGGGAAACGCGAGAAAAACGAGGTGTGGCGCATGGGAGGCTCTCTGGTCTAAAAACGTCGATGATGATCGCCACGATGGTCTTTGTGAACGAATAAAAACCGATTTGCTTATTCCTTCGCGTTTCCTTCAGGCGGCGGAACCCTCCGCTATCCGTGTCCCGAATCCCGCGTCGCGGATGACGGCAAGGAGCGCCTCGCGGCCGATTTGCGCCGCGTCGAATTCCACCTGCGTGAGGACGGAGGAGAGTTCGACATCGGACTTCGTCACGCTGGAGCGTTCCTTGAGCAGGCGGCTTATCTGGGAAGAACATCCGTCGCAGGAGATGCCGTCGATCTGGATGGTCGTGGTTGCCATTTCATTTTCCTTTCACCTTTCACGTATGCAAAGAGCGGTTCAGTTCTTCCAGCGTCTGGGGAGCTGTTTTAGAACTAGGCCAATCCGCCGCTGACCCTGATACGCCGGGGTCTATCGCTCCGTCCCTCCCCTGACAAGCATAAGTATCTACACATCAATCTGCGGGTGAGTCCCTAGGAAACTGGCGCGGCCTTTGCGCGAAGCGGCACGTGATGCGGTAGAGCGGCAGGCAGGCGCGCTGCAAAACCTGACCGGGGAACACATCACGGGAGACCTGCTGACGGCGACGATCTGGGGCTACTCTGCGGGTCTGCAAAGCCAGGGGGTAATCGCGGCGAGCCAGGCGGAGATGATTGATTTGCCGGGG
>JAIRMN010000116.1 GCA_031258715.1 Zoogloeaceae bacterium | reverse complement strand
GGTTGAGACCCCGGCCTGAAGGCCGGGGTTTCGACCGTAGCCATTGGGGAGGGGATGCAAACCCCTTCCCAATGGCGTTAGACCGACAGCCCTGAAGGGCTGTCGCTAATTTCTTGCTGAATTGTAACTTCAAACCCGTCGGGACGCTGCCTTTTTATGCGGTTTGGGCGTTCGCTTTCAATGCCGGAAATGCCGCGCGCCCGTAAAAACCATTGCCAGCCCGTGTTCGTTGGCGGCGGCGATCACTTCCTCGTCGCGCACCGAGCCGCCGGGCTGGATAACGGCAGCCGCGCCCGCCTCGGCGAGCACATCGACGCCATCCCGGAACGGAAAAAAGGCGTCCGAAGCCACCACGGAACCGGCGAGCGAAAGCCCGGCGTTCTTCGCCTTGGCGCTGGCGATTCGGGTGGAATCGACACGGCTCATCTGCCCCGCGCCCACGCCCAGGGTCATGCCGTTGCCACAGAAGACGATGGCGTTGGACTTCACGAATTTGGCGACGCGCCAGGCAAAGCGCAAATCTTCGAGCTGGGCGGGCGTCGGCGCTTTTTGCGTGACGACTTTTAAATTTTCCGGTTTGACATCGAAATCGTCCGGCGTCTGCGCAAGCAGCCCACCGCCGACGCGCTTCAATTCCAGCGTATGCCGGTCATGGGCAAGCAGGATTTCCAGGACGCGTAGGTTCTGCTTTGCGGCCAGAAGCGACCGGGCGGCCTCGGTGAAGGCGGGCGCGATTAGCACCTCGACGAAGTGTTTTCTCGTGCTCATCGCGTCCACCACGTCGGTATCCACCTCGCCATTGAAAGCCAGGATGCCGCCGAAAGCGGAGACGGAATCGGTCTGGAACGCCTTTTCATAGGCTTCCAGCAAACCGGCGGCAATGGCGACGCCGCAAGGATTCGCGTGTTTGACGATGACGCAGGCGGGCGTCGGGAAGGTCTTGACGCATTCCCAGGCGGCGTCGGCGTCGGCGATGTTGTTATAGGAGAGTTCCCTGCCCTGCGATTGCCGATAAGTGGCGATGCTGCCGGGAGGGGGTTCGGTTTCGCGGTAAAAGGCTGCCTCCTGGTGCGGATTTTCGCCATACCGCAGTATTTCCACGCGATCGAAGGCCAGATGCAGGCGTTCGGGGAAAGGCGAGGGAACAGGGGCGGAGTTTTCCGGCGCGGCTTCCACGCCTTCGGGTTCGCCGGTGAGCCAGTTGGCGATCATGCCGTCATAGCGGGCGGTGTGGGTGAAAGCCTTCCTTGCCAGATCAAAACGGGTCGCAAGGTTTAAGGCGCCGTCGTTCGCCTTCATCTCTTCCAGCACTTTGGCGTAGTCAGAAGGATCGGTGACGATCGCCACGCCCGTAAAATTCTTGGCGGCAGAGCGCACCATCGCCGGACCGCCGATGTCGATGTTTTCGATGGCTTCGGCAAGCGTCACGCCGGGCCGGGCGACGGTGGCCTTGAACGGGTAGAGATTGACGCAGACGAGATCGATCGTCGGAATATCGTGCGTTTTCAGGGTCGCCAGGTGCGCGGGCAAATCGCGGCGAGCGAGGATGCCGCCGTGCACTTTGGGGTGCAGGGTCTTTACGCGTCCATCGAGCATTTCGGGAAAGCCGGTGTAGTCGCCAATCTCGATGACGGCAAACCCCGCTTCCCGCAGGAGCCGAGCTGTGCCGCCGGTGGAAAGGAGCTTGACCCCCAAGGCGGCAAGACCTCGCGCGAAATCGAGGAGGCCGGTCTTGTCGGAGACGGAGAGGAGGGCCAGGGTCATCTTCATGGCGATCCGATCAGTTGAAATTCAATGAGTTTTTTTCTCAGCGTATTCCGGTTGATGCCAAGCATTTCCGCCGTCAGCCTCTGGTTGCCGCCCGCTTCCTTCAGCACGATCTCCAACATGGGACGCTCGACGCATTTCATCACCATGCTGAAAATATCGTTGGGTTTTTCGCCGTCGAGATCGTGAAAGTATTTTTCCAGCGCGCTGACGACACATGCGGACAGGTCTGTGTGGTGACAGATAAAATCCGTCCGTCTGTTTTTATTCGGGCTCATGCGACGAATGCCTCTTGGTCTTCAATGGGTGCCGGACGCGTTGCCAGACGCTCGAAAAAATCTTCCACCGCCCGCTGTTGCAGGGCAACGGAGGTCAGCGTGTTCATGTGGTGGCGAAAAGCCGCCGAAGCCGCCATGCCCCGCGTGTACCAGGCGATGTGTCTGCGCGCGATTTTCACGCCAGCGTCTTCGCCATAAAAAGCGTATAGCGCTCGCAAATGCGCGCGCATGAGGGCGAGAATTTCGTCCGGTTCCATCGGCGGCGGTTTTTTTCCGTGGCGCAGGAAGTGTTCGATTTCCCGAAATATCCACGGACGCCCCTGCGCCGCCCGTCCGATCATCAGGCCGTCCGCGCCGGTGTAATCGAGCACCTGCCGCGCCTTTTCCGGCGAGTCGATGTCGCCATTGGCGATGACCGGGATGCCGACGCGCGTCTTGACTTCAGCGATGGTGTCGTATTCGGCGCGTCCCGTGTATTGGTCGGCGCGGGTGCGTCCGTGGAGGGTCAGGGCGCGGATGCCGGAATTTTCGGCGATGCGAGCGATGGCGGGCGCGTTCTTGTTTGCGCGATTCCAGCCGGTGCGGCATTTCAGGGTGACGGGCGTTTGGGGCACGGCGCGAACCACGGCTTCCAGGATGCGCGCGACCAGGTTTTCGTTCTGCATGAGCGCCGAACCCGCCATGGCCTGGCATACCTTTTTTGCCGGACAACCCATGTTGATGTCGATGATTTGCGCGCCGTTTTCCACGTTGAACCTCGCCGCTTCCGCCAAGAGACGCGGATCCGCTCCGGCGATCTGCACGGCGACGGGTTTGGCCTCGCCCCTGTGATCCGCTCGCCGCCGGGTCTTGACGCTGCCGTAGAGAAGCGAATTGGAAGTCACCATTTCGGATACCGCCAGTCCCGCGCCCAGCCCTTTTGCCAGCTGGCGAAAAGGCCGATCCGTCACGCCCGCCATAGGAGCGACGAAAAGGTTGTTGCGCAAGGAAAAGCCACAGAAATACATGGAAAGGCGAAAAAGTAACAAGAAGCGAAAGGATACAGGAGACGCAGCGTCAGGGACAACCCTGGTGGAAGCGGTGAGATTCGAACTCACGAATGGTCGCCCATTGCCGGTTTTCAAGACCGGTGCATTCAACCGCTCTGCCACGCTTCCGGCGGTCTCCTCCGGCACTGCGGACAACGCCAAAAGAGGGCAAGATTCTATCACAGGCCGTCAGGGGACAGGGATCAGTCAGGAGACAGAGGGCAAAAGACGGAGGACAGAAAAGTTGCCGGCGCTTTGCGCCGCTTATTACGCATCCGGATCGCTTCGTCGCTTTGGAGAGTGACGGAGTGGAAACACACTGCCTTGCTCCGCGCTTCGTCATGACGAAACGTTGGGACGGTTTTTCTGTCCCCTGGTTCCTGAGGGATGATCCCAGATCATTCCAGCCTGAAGCGCACGGGGAGGATGGCGGAATCCAGGCCGCTGCGGGAAAGGCGCTTGAGGCTGCGGGCGGCGTTTACGGCGGCGGCGTCGAGGAGAGGGTAGCCGCTGCTCGCTTCGAGGCGGGCGGCGATGACGTTACCTTCCTCATCGAGAAAAATCTGAACCCAGGCTTCGCCCTGCCAGCCGTTTTGTATGGCTTCCAGCGGATAGAAATCCAGGCGGCTCAATTGCTGATGCGCCGAAGCGGTCAGGGTTGCGGCGGGAGAGACCGGGGAAGCGGCGGGCGCGTCTGGCGGCGGTTTGGGGCGTGAGGTGCGTAGCGGCTTGGGGGGCAATGTCAGTTGTGGTTGCGGCGCGGGTTCGGCAAGACGCGCCTGTAGCACGTTCGGCGTATTCGGGGTCTTGGGCGTTTTCTGGAGCCAGCGCGCGCCCCCAGCCAGCAGCGCGAGATGCAGGGTAAGGGAAGCGGCGAGCGCCAGCATCAGGGGGGCGCGGTTTGCGCAAGGTTCATGCGGGGATAAAAACATGCGAAAATCCGGCCTCATGCGCGGTGGCGAGGAAGAGGTGATGAAGCGGCATAGAAAATTTTTTGGGTGTTTTTTCCTGGCGGCGACGCTCATGGCTTTTGGCGCGTCAGCGGCGGATTTTACGCCTCCCGCGCCGATTCATTTTGGCGTGACCGTGGAGCTGGGCGACTTAAGGCAGGCGAAGGCTTGGCTGGATCAGGGACTGTCGCCGGATTACCAGGCGGATCATCTAGGCAGCGGGCTGATGATTGCCGCGTGGGAAGGGAATCTGCCCATGCTGGAACTGTTTTATCGCTATGGCGCGGATGTGAATCTGGAAAACGGCGCGGGCGAACAGGCGTTGTTGCTGGCGGTCTGGAAGAACCAGCGCGCGGCGATGGATTGGCTCCTGGCGCATGGCGCGACGATCAACCGCCCGCCGGGACAATGGTCGGCGCTGCATTACGCGGCGTTTACCGGGCGTATGGATTTGGTTGCGGAACTCCTGGAGCGGGGCGCGAACATCGACGCCCGCAGTCCCGGCGGCGCGACGCCCCTGATGATGGCGATTTACGACGGCAAACAGGAGATCGCCCGTCTCCTGATCGAGCGCGGCGCCAACCCGAAACTGCGCAACGACCGGGGAGAGGGTGCGATGGAATGGGCGATGCGTTACAACCAACTGGCCATCGCGCGACGCATCGGCGGAACGGATGCCTTTGTCGCCGCCGCCAACCAGCCGAAGGAAAACTGGGGACGCGACGCTCGTTCGACGCCCGTGCCCGCCGATCTGGACATGCTCCTGAAAGCGCGGCGGCACCTGATTGCCAAAGGCCTGTCGGCGGAAGACATCGACCGCAACATCGCTGCCCTGCGCGCCCGCTATGCTCGCCAGGAAATCGCCGAAACCCCGCCGCCCGGAGGCGGCGCCACACTGGAAATCACCGCCAGGCGCAACGCCCCTCAGGAGCAGAAAGCGCGTTTGATCCGGGAACCGTAGCCGCCCCTCGCAACACACAGGTGCCCGGAGCGTCCGACCGGCGGCTCAGGCCACGCCGGCGCGCAGGGCTTCCGCAGCCGCGACCATGTTGGTCAGCGCCGGAATGACCTCGTTCCACTGGCGGGTTTTCAGGCCGCAGTCGGGATTGACCCACAGACGCCCGGCCGGGATGCGCGCGGCGGCTTTTTTCATCAG
>JAIRMN010000072.1 GCA_031258715.1 Zoogloeaceae bacterium | reverse complement strand
GGCATCATCATCCATGATGGGGAAGAATTCCGGCAGCGCCGCAAGCCCTGCCCCCATGTCCGCCGCCTGTGCCAGCAAGCGCCTCGCCGCCGCCAGGTTTTCCCGCACATTTGGGCCGGAAACCATCTGCACCCCCGCCAGCCGCGCGTTTTTCGGCGCGGTCATGGCGCCTTGTCCTCCGGCACCTCCGACACCTCCGGTGTTTTTGGCGCATTGGCCTCAAGATGTTCCGTCGCGGGGATTTCCGTTTCCTGGTGTGAAATATCCGGCAGCATCGAGAGCCGTTCGACCCTGGGGTCGGACCAGGAACCCGTCACCGCGTATTTCAGGCTGAAAACCTTGTTCAGGGGATTTTGCAAAAAGCGTTGCGCCAGGAGCGCGGCGGCACCCACCAGCGGATTGATGGCGACCGCCGCGCCCACCGCCGCCACGCCGCCCAGTTCGGGCTGCATGGTCAGGTGCAGGTCCTGGGTCTCGTCTTTCAGATTGACCCGTCCGTTCATCAGAACCCTGCCGGAAGGGCCGACGATTCTCAGATCGCCTTTCGTGGTGAGTACGCCCTCGTTTACATGCATCCTGGCCGTGATGTCGTCATAGGCGAACCCTTCGCTGAAAATGTCGCGGAAATCGAGGGAAAGCCTGCGGGTCAGGGATTGCAGGGAAAGAAGCCCCAGGAGCTTGCCCGCGCCGGGCTCGATGCGGGAAAACTGTCCGCGTTGCGCCGAAAGGCTCAGTTCGCCATCCAGCGTGGTCGGGTCGAAATCCAGCGGTGACCCCGCCCAGTTCAGATTGCCTTCCAGCCGCGCCGTGCCGCCCCGAACCGCGTTGGGATAGCCCAGCCGCGCCAGCAGCTTGCCGCTGTTGCCGCTTTCCAGTTGGAAAGCCAGTTGGCTCGCGCCGGAACGCTGCCCGTCTATAGACTCGCGCGGACGCCACAACCCATTGCCGGTCATGCGCGCTTCCGGGTTTTCGATGACGATTTGTTGTAATTGCCATTGCCCGCCGGCGTTTTCCGCCTGCAATTCCAGACGCCCGAAATGACGGTCACCATAGGCGAAATCGCCAATGCGGATATCCATCCCCGGCAGGCTTTCAAGGAGTTCGGCGGGAATCTTGGCGGCACCGGCTTCGCCCGTTTCCGTGGCGGCCTCCGCGTCGCCCAAGCGCATCCGACGCAAATCCGCCGTGACCTTGCCGCCGCGATTCGTCTTCTGGTCGCCATCCCAGAAAATATCGCCCACCAGTTCATCCGCCGCCACCATGACGCGCATTTGCTCGCCTTTGTAACGCAGGCGCAGCCGGGCGTTATTCAGCGTCGCGCCAAACACGGTGATTTTCTGCGCTTCGAGCGCCGCCAGATTAAGCGCGGGCAAGTCGATTGTCTCCGCTTCTCGCGCCTTTGCCGTCTCATTTCCGGAGTCATCGGCAAAGAGCAGGCGCCGCCAGAGATCCAGGTTCAGGCGCGTTTGCCGCACGTGGAGGTTCAGTCCCGCCTCCGGCAGACGCGGCGCTTGTCCAATGCCGATTGCGCCGCGCGCCAGCCCACCGGAGGGACGACGCATCAGGATCGCCTCCAGGCGCGGACGAGCGCCGTCGCCCAGCAAAACGCGGATCTGTTCGCGCTTTTCCGCATCCCGCTCGCCCTGCACCCGCAATGGCCAGGCATCCCCGGCATTCTTGGCGAGCGGAAAGGGGAGCGAAAAGGCCATGCCTTCCAGCGTGGATGTCACGAGAAATTCCGACGCGCCAGGCGCGACGCGAATATCCGCCTGCCAGGACAGATCGCCGGAAAGCGCCGCCTGTATCGGTTTTTTGAGGTAGCGCCTCAATTCCCGCGCCTGCGCGCCGCCCTTGGCCTGGATGCGCATCGTTTTTCGCGTCTCGCCCGCGCGCGCTTCCGGCGCAATCGTCAGATGAAAAGGCGCGCCCAGCAACATGCCCTGGATCGCCTCGGCGCGCGCCGCCTGCTCGGAAAATTCCAGGACGCCCCGCACATGCTGCGCGGGCGGCAATCCGGACATGAACCGCACCTGGTCATCGAGAAAGTGATAACGCCCCGCGACCGCCGCCGCCGCCATGTTCGCCAGCGGCAAATCCAGCTTGAGTTCCAGCCGTCCCTCGCCGCTGGCGGACATGTTACGGGTGGCGTGGCCGATGAATTCCGCGACCGGACTTTGCTCGACAAAGCCAAGGAATTCAGCCGTCGGGCCGCTGGCTTCGCCCGCGATCAAAAGATGCGACTCCCTGGAGTCGAAGCGGGGAATCTCGACTTCCACGTTCGAGAGACGCGCTCCCAGCGAACGCGCGTCCGTCGCCAAGATTTTCATGCCCGCGCCAAATTCCAGGTTGCCGCGCATTTCCTCGATCTCCGGCCAACCCTCGCCATAGCGGAGGCGCACGTCCTCCGCCTGGACGCGCACGCTGAATTCACCCGCGCCGTCATTGGGAGGCGCAAAGGGAAATTTCCGCAGATCGCCGCGCAGCCGCAAGCTGCCCGCGCCCGTCCCTGCCAGCAACGCGCCGCGCAGCCATTGGGCGACATTCGGATGCACGATACGCGGCAGGTAACGCCAGACTTCCATCGCCACGATCTTTGAAAATTCGCCCTGAAGGTCAATTTCGCCCGGCCCTTCCGCCAAGCTTTGATAACTGCCGCGCACCTGCCCTTGCACGTGCGGCGAGACGAAATCCAGGGAACGGATTTCCACCTTCATCCCCTTGGCGTTGCGCCGCCATTCGACCTGCGCGCGCAGGCGCTCCAACGAAAATTGCGGCTCGGCGAACATGGCGGGCAGGGCCAGCGTCATCTGCGGATTCCCTAGGGCGAGCCTTCCGCCCGCCGCGTCGGCGACCAAATTACCGGAAAGCCCGGAAACGCCCGGTAGCTTGTCCGCCGCCCTGAACCCCAGACGCTCGAAAACCGCTTCCACGGCATAGTCCCTGCGGACGGTCTCATCCGCGAACATCGCCATGTCCCAGCGCGCCTTTGTCTGGCGCAACACGCCTTGCGGCTGATAGCGGGCAATCCGTTCGCGCGTTTCGGCGGAAAGCGGCAAGGCCTCTGCCAAGCGGACGGCCTGGGTCAAATCTAGCGCGTTAAGCGAGAAGCTTGCGGGCAGGGAAACCTTGTCGGAAGACGGGGTTTTCGTCTTTTCAGCGTCATCGCCTTCCGCGCGCGCGCGCCATTCAGCTTGCATGTCCAGATCGGGGATTGCGATGGCTTCCCCGTGGGGCAAACGCGCTTCCAGCGTCAGGTCGCGGCTGGCGACGCGCCAGGAAACGAGGCCGGAAGAAGTTCCGCGCGCCGCCTGTAGCCGTCCATGGAGACGCATCACTTCCAGCATGGGCAAATCCGCGCCGAGGCGCAGACGGGCATCCGCCAGCGCCACATCACCCGCGCCCTGCCAGCCGCGTTCGTCACGCCGCGCCCACAGCCGCAACGCGCCGACGCCGCGCGCCATTTGCACGCCTTCCGCGGCCAGGCCGTTCTGTTCCATGAGTGCCTGGATTTCCGGCAGGTTCGCCGCTTCCAGACGGCTGTAAACCTGCCCGCGCCATGCCGGAAGATTGGTCGCGTCGCCCGACAAATCCCCGCGCAAATCCAGCGCGTCCGCCAGATGCGCGGGGGGACGCGCCGTCAGTCCAAAACGATGCCGCCATCCCCGGTTATGCCATTCAAGATGCGCCGATCGCAACACCAGGGGCGGCGCATCGAGCCGATCATCCTGCCAGATGATCCTGGCGTCATGAATGCGGATGCGCCGCTGCGCCAGCAGCCACCTTAATGCCGCGCCGTCGCCATCGTCCTTTTCAGTGGAGATCGGCAGATCCGCCACGAAAATCCGGCCATCCCCGTCCCGCCGGATCAGGAGTTCCGGCTTTTCCAGGGACAAGAGCGCAAAGACCGGCTCGCCCCGCCATAATGCCGCCAGCGAACGCCAGGAGAGCACACCATCGACCCGCGCCAACCGCAAGGCCACCGTCCCTTCGTCGCTGAAAATCTTTACGTCATTCAAGGTCACGTTCGGATTCAGCCCGTACCAATGCGCTTCCAGTCCGCCCAGACGCACCTCCCGCCCCAGTGTGCGGCTGAGAAATGCCTCGATTTCCGGCTGATGGCGCGGCAAATCCGGCAACACCCCAAAGCGCAAGACCAGCGTCAGCGCCGCAAAGCCCAGATAAAGCGCGAACAAAACCCAGAAGAACAGGCGAAAAAAGCGGCGCATGAAAAGTCGTCTCGTGTGGGAGGTTGCGCCTCCTGACATACAGAAGGCAGTCCCGGATTGTAAACCGCATTCCCCTCCCGCCGCGTGACAGGATGCCGGATTGTTGCAACGGACGGTTAATCCCGGAAATTGCCGGAGCGGATGGGGAAATCGGTGATCTGCTTATTTACTAGCGCAATCGTCGCCTGCAGGTCATCGCGTTTCGCGCCGGAGACGCGCACAGCATCGCCCTGGATGGCGGCCTGGACCTTGAGTTTGGCGTCCTTGATGAGCTTGACGATTTTTTTCGCCCGTTCCGTCTCGATGCCGTTCTTGATTTTCAGTTCCTGCTTTACCTTGTTGCCGGAAATTTTCTGCATCGGCGAACCGTCGAGACGCTTGACGCTTTCCTTTTCCTTCTTTTCCATCGCCGGAAAAAGAATGGCCTTGATCTGATCAAGCTGGAATTCCGAATCGCCGGTCAGGGTGATGATTTTTTCCTTCTCGTCCAACTCGGCCTTCGCCGCTGTTCCCTTGAAATCGTAGCGGTTGTCGATTTGCCGCGCGGTGACATCCACGGCGTTCTTCAAGGCCACTATGTCGGCTTCGGAAGTAAAGTCGAAAGAAGGCATGGCTCCTCCTCAGGCGTAGTAACAGACGTAATGATAGGGTTCGCCCGAAACATCGATCTCGAAGCTGGAATCGCCGGGCACGCTGAACGCCTCGCCCGCGCCATAGCGTTTCCATCCAGTTTCGCCCTTCAGTCGCACACGGCAGGAACCCGCGACGGTTTCCATGACTTCCGCCGCGCCCGTCGTAAAAGTCAGCGTGGACGGCAGGATGACGCCCAGCGTCTTCCTTGAGCCGTCCGGGAACAGGACGGTGTGGCTCACGCACTTGCCATCAAAATAAACATTGGCGGCCTTGACGACGGAAACATTATCGAATGCGGCTTTCTGCGCGCTCATGAACATTCCTCCTGCGACAGTTTCGGATTGAAAGGACGCATGGTAGCAGGGGATCGGGAGTCAGAGGACAGCGACTGTGTTCAAAAGCAAGGTTTTTTGTCAAGGGTGAGCGAAATTTT
>JAIRMN010000143.1 GCA_031258715.1 Zoogloeaceae bacterium | reverse complement strand
GCAGGCACAAGCTCCTTTCCATCTTGAACGCCATCTGCAAATCAGGACAGCCCTGGCAGGAAAATTTCGCTCACCCTTGACAAAAAACCTTGCTTTTGAACACAGTCGCTGTCCTCTGCTATGATTCGACGTTTCAAGAACACGAGCGGTCATGAATGGCGGATGAATGGGAACGGGAACTGGCGGCGGCGCGTCTGGAGATTGACGGCATCGACGCGCAACTCTTGGCGCTCTTGAACCAGCGGGCGCGTTGCGCGCAGCGTGTGGGCGTCATCAAGACGCGGGATGGCGCGGCGGACGCGGCGGCGAGTCATTATCGGCCCGCGCGGGAAGCGGAAGTGTTGCGGCGTTTGCAGGCGCTGAACACGGGGCCGTTGCCGGACGAGCGCGTGACCTTTTTCTTCCGCGAAGTGATGTCCGCCTGTCTTTTGCTGGAAGAGCCGCTGACGGTGGCCTTTCTCGGTCCGCTGGGCACCTTTTCCGAATCCGCCGCCGTCAAGCAGTTTGGCCATGCCGCGCGCCTCCTGCCTTTCGCGTCCATCGACGAAGTGTTCCGGGAAGTGGAGGCCGGTCACGCGGAATACGCGGTCGCGCCGCTGGAAAATTCCACAGAGGGCGCGGTCGGGCGAACACTGGATCTGCTCTTTTCCACCTCCTTGCAGATTTGCGGCGAAGTGGTGGTGCGCATACACCAGAATCTCCTTTCCCGCGCCGCCGATTTGGCTTCGGTGAAAAAAGTCTACGCGCACGCGCAGTCGCTGGCGCAATGCCATGAGTGGCTGAATCACATGCTGCCCCATGCCCAGCGCATCGGCGTTGCCAGCAACGCCTTTGCCGCGCGGATGGCGGCAGAGGAGACGGACGCCGCCGCCATCGCGGGCGAGGCGGCGGGAAAACGCTATCAACTGGAAAAACTCGCCGCCAATGTGGAGGACGATCCCAACAACACCACGCGCTTTGTGGTGCTGGGACGCCATGACGCGGAAATTTCCGGCAAGGACAAGACTTCCCTCATCATGTCCGCGCCCAATCTTTCCGGTTCCCTGCACGACCTGTTGCAGCCGTTCGCGGAACAGGGCGTTTCCATGACCCGCCTGGAATCGCGCCCAGCGCGGCAGGGATTGTGGGAATACGTCTATTACGTGGATGTGGAAGGCCATCGCCGCTCGCCATCCGTCGCCGCCGCGCTGGAATCGCTGGCAAAACGGGCGGCCTACCTGAAAGTGCTGGGGTCTTATCCGGTCGCCGTCTATTGAGGTTTTGGGGGATCAGGATTCGGAGCGGGCTTGTCTTCGTCCGCCTTTGTCCCGTCCGGTTTCCTCCTCGCCCCAGAGGGTGACGAGACGGGTCAGCAAGGCCGCCAGGGACGCGCGTTCCGCCTCGTCCAGCGCGGAAAAAAGAATATCCGCAGCTTCCTTTCGGCGTCGGCGGTGTTCGTCCAGCAGGGCGCGACCGGATTCGGTCAGGAAGAGACGGTAGTTGCGCCTGTCTCGCGCGTCGCGTTGCCGGAGAACCAGCCCGTTTTTTTCCAGCTTTTGCAGGAGTTCGCTCAGGGAAGCGGAGCGGATGCGGAGCCGTTCCAGCAGTTGCCGCTGGTTCATGTCACCCTGTTCATCCAGGATGGACAGGATGTGTCCCTGCGCGTGACCGGACGGATCGCCGCCAGATCGTCCTCCACGGCCATGCCCGTCCCGATCATGCGCATGGCGCGCGCGCGGCGTCGCGGGAGCGCCGGGATGATGGCGGCCGCGCCCCATCTGTTTGGCGGCGCGGCGAAAAAGCAGAAGCAACTGTTCGTTGTCGATCGGATCAGACACGGCGCGCTCCATCGCGTTCGGCGCGAAGGAATCGCACGAACGCCGCGCCATGCTTGCAGCGGGGCGTCTCCAGCGCGCAATCCTTATCGCATAACGGGCAATGCGCCGGAAAAGCGGCGATGGGCGTGGGGACGGCATCTCCCCCGGCGCAAAGGGACGACATGAAGCCTTCGCTCGTAAAAAGCCCGCGCCGCCCGGTATTCCTGCGGGCGCGGACGCGAGACTGCAGACGCGACCAGAAACGGAAAAACATGATGAGACTCCTTGAAAAACCCTGTAAAATTAAAAAGGTACCTTATCGATTAAGTCTGGGCAAAGGAAGGCGGTTTGTCAAGGAAAAAGTGAAGGCGCCTTGCGAATTGGCGGCGCGGTCACGAAGGCAGGGACTGTGCACCTGGCGTGCTAGAATTCCGGCGCTTTTACCTCAACTGACCTCGAATTCCCATGCCGCAAAACGTTTTTCATGACGACGCGCTTTTCGCGCGCGCTTCACTTCCCCATATTCGCGCCATTTCCGCCTACCAGCCTGGCAAGCCGATCACCGAACTCGCGCGCGAGTTTGGGTTGGCGGTCGAATCCATCGTCAAGCTGGCTTCCAACGAAAATCCTTTGGGCATGAGCCCCAAGGCGAAAGCGGCGATACGGGCGGCTGTGGATGGCGGCGAACGCTATCCCGACCCCTTTGACCTGACGGCGGCGCTGGCGGCGCGGCATGGCGTGGCGACAAACCAGATCGTGCTGGGCAACGGTTCCAACGATGTGCTCGATCTCGTCGCGCGCGCATTCCTTTATCGCGGGCGCTCCGCCATCGCCGCGCAATACGCGTTCGCCATGTATCCCATCGCCACGCTGTCGGCGGGCGGCGAGACGATTATCGCGCCGGCAAAAGACTACGGACACGATCTCGCCGCCATGCGCGCCGCCATGCGCGCCGACACACATGTCATTTGGATTGCCAATCCCAACAACCCCACGGGCGCTTTCCTCGCGGCGGAAGCCCTGCGCGCCTTCCTCGCGGACGCGCCGGAACATGTCATCGTCGTCCTGGACGAAGCCTATGCCGACTATCTGGACGCCGGCGAGCGATACGACGCCGTGCGCTGGATAGATGACTTTCCCCATCTCGTCGTTTGTCGCACCTTCTCCAAGATATACGGGATGGCGGGACTGCGAATCGGCTACGGCATCGCCGCCGCGCCAGTGGCCGAACTGATGAATCGCGTGCGCCAGCCCTTCAATTGCAACAGCCTGGCGCTCGCGGGCGCCATCGCCGCACTGGAAGACCATGACTTCCTTGCCCGGAGCTACGCCAGCAATCGCGCGGGCATGGCGTATATCCGGGAGGGGCTGGAAGCCCTGGGGTTGCGATACATCCCCGCGCGCGGCAACTTCATCGCCTTCAGGGCGGCAGAAGAAGGCGGGACGGCAGCGGCGATCCATCAAGGCCTCTTGCGCCAGGGCGTGATCGTGCGTCCGCTTGCGAGCTATCAGATGCCGGAATGGCTGCGCGTCACCATCGGCGCGCCCGCCGAAAACACCCGCTTTCTGGAAGCACTGGGCAGGGCGATGCAGGAAAGCGGCGCATAAAACCATTCCCAGACAGAGGACGAAAAGCGGCATGGCTCTTTTTCAGATTTCCGAACCGGGCGCGTCAAAAGCGCCGCATCAGCGCCGCCTGGCGGTGGGTATCGACCTGGGCACGACGCATACGCTGGTGGCGACGGCGAAAAGCGGCATGGCATTGGTGTTGAATGACGCCGAAGGGCGTCCGCTCCTGCCTTCCGTCGTGCGTTATCACGCCGATGGCGCGGTGGAAACGGGTTATGCCGCGCTGCGCGGACGCGTGGAAGACCCGCGCAATACCGTGATGTCCGTCAAGCGGTTCATGGGACGCGGACGCCACGACATCGCGCATGTGGAATCCATGCCCTATGATTTCGTCGACGCGCCCGGAATGGTTCGGGTAAAGACCGCTTCGGGCGAAAAAAGCCCGGTGGAGATTTCCGCCGAAATCCTCAAGGCGGCGCGCGCGCGCGCCGAGGCGCATCTGGGCGACGCGCTGGTCGGCGCGGTGATTACAGTACCCGCCTATTTCGACGACGCCCAACGCCAGGCTACCCGCGACGCCGCCCGGCTGGCCGGCATGAACGTGTTGCGCCTTCTGAACGAACCCACCGCTGCCGCCATCGCCTATGGACTGGATAACGCCAGCGAGGGCGTCTATGCCATCTACGATCTGGGGGGCGGCACTTTCGACATTTCCATTCTCAAGCTGACGCGCGGCGTGTTCGAAGTGCTGGCGACCGGCGGCGATTCCGCGCTGGGCGGCGACGACTTCGATCAGCGGATTTTTTGCTGGGCGCTGGAAGAAGCCCATTTACCGCCGCTCTCGGCGGAAGACGCGCAGCGCGTCATGATGCGCGCGCGCGAAGCCAAGGAATTTTTGAGCCATCACGAAAAAGCGCCCATCACGGCCAGACTCATGAATGGCCATACCCTCGATCTGACGCTGGATGTCGTCACCTTCGCCAACATTACCCAAAACCTGGTGGAAAAGACCCTGAAAGCCGTCAGGCGCGCCTTGCGCGACGCGGCATTGCGCGTGGAAGACATCGAGGGCGTGGTCATGGTCGGCGGCTCGACGCGGATGCCGCAGGTGCAGCACGCCGTGGCGGATTTTTTCGGGCGCGAACCGCTGAACAACCTGGACCCGGATAAGGTGGTGGCCCTGGGCGCGGCGATTCAGGCCAATCTCCTGGCCGGCAATGAAAGCGGCGGCGATGACTGGCTGTTGCTGGACGTGATCCCGCTGTCGCTGGGACTGGAAACAATGGGCGGGCTGGTGGAAAAAATCATTCCGCGGAACGCGACCATTCCGGTTCTGCGCGCGCAGGAATTCACCACTTTCCGTGATGGTCAAAGCGCGATGGTCATCCACGTGTTGCAGGGCGAGCGGGAATTGGTGGCGAATTGCCGCAGCCTGGCGCGCTTCGAGTTGAAAGGCATTCCGCCAATGGCGGCGGGCGCGGCGCGCATTCGCGTCACCTTCCAGGTGGATGCCGATGGACTACTCTCGGTTTCGGCGGTGGAACAGACCACCGGCGTGACGGCGGGCATCGACGTCAAGCCGTCCTATGGGCTTTCCGACGATGAAATCGTCGCCATGCTGAAGAATTCCCAGGCGCACGCGCGCGACGACGCCCAGCGACGCGCCCTGAAGGAAGCCCAGGTCGAGGCGCAGCGCCTGATTGAAGCGACAAAGGCCGCGCTAAGGGAGGACGCGCCGCTCCTGGATCCGGAGGAACGCGCCATCATCGAAGCGGCGGTCGCCCATCTGCAACCTCTGATTCTGGGCGACAACCGGCGCCAGATTACGCTGGGCATGGATGATCTGGCCGCCGCCACCCAGGAATTCGCCCGTCGGCGCATGGATAAAAGCCTCCGGCAAGCCCTGACCGGGCGCGCGCTGGCGGATTGGGAAGAGGAGCCGCGCACATGACGCGCATCACCGTGCTGCCGCACGTGGAAATCTGTCCGCATGGCGCGACATTCGAGGCCGAAGCGGGACAATCCCTCTGCGACGCCCTGCTCACGCACGGCATCGAGATTGAACACGCCTGCGCCCAGTCCTGCGCCTGCACCACCTGCCACGTCATCGTGCGCGAAGGCTTTGACGCGCTGGCCGCCGCCGACGATCTGGAAGAAGACATGCTGGACAAAGCCTGGGGACTGGAGCCCGTTTCGCGCCTGGCCTGCCAGGTCACGGTCGCCGACGCGCCCCTGACGGTGGAAATTCCTCGCTACACCATCAACCTGGCGCGCGAACGCTGAAAAAGGAGCCGCACATGACCCAATGGAACGACATCCACGCCATCGCCCGCGCGCTGGCCGCCGCCTACCCGCAACAAGATCCGTCACGGATCAACTTCGTCGACTTGCGCAACTGGATACTCTCTTTGCCCGACTTCAACGACGACCCAGCCCGCTGCGGCGAAAAAATCCTGGAAGCTATCCAGCAGGCATGGATGGAGGAATGGTGAACGGGCAATCTTCAACGCGAGCGCGAAGGGTTTGCGGCGCGGGAAGACAGGGAATGGAAGACAGAAAGATTACCGGCGCTTTGCGCCGCATACTACGCCGCTGGATTGTTTCGTCGCTTCGCCTCGGAGAATGGCGGGATGGGGCGGCGCGAATAAAGCCTATCGGAAGACAAGGCTTTCCTTTGCCCTGGCTTGACGCCGACATACAGCGCGGACGCCAGGGCGGACATGGCGGCATTTCCGTTGATGACGAAGCGGGATTTTGTGAACCTTTTGTGGTTCTTTTGTGATTCCTGTGATACTTTTCGTACGGCGTTCGCGGGGTAAACCGGATGCCTGAATAGATCCCGCGGTACAGAGTGGCGAGATGAAACGGATACGCATGACAAGGAGCAAAACGTATGATTGAATACACGCCCACGCCCATCCCGACGGGCGTTTTCGCGCAAAAGCCGGGGCAGTCTTCTCCACCGCCTGGCGTGCCGCGCACGGTCATTGCCGACCTGACGACGGGCCTGCGGATGATTGCCGCATTGCCGGATGACTTTCCGCAAAAAACCTTGCTGGGCATTCGTCACATACTGGATTGCCTTGCCGAACAGCCGCCCGAAATCGGGGTTTATCTGGATGTGCTGGAACAGGTGCGCGTATCGTTGTATACATGCTGCGAATCCCTGGGCGCGCGTTACCGTGACAGCAGTTTGCCCCTGCGCGAGCGGGACGAGGAAGTTTTCCGGCACGTGATAGAAACGCTGCGCACGATGGGAAAGGCTTACGAATATTGCGTACAGGCGTTGTTGCATGACCGGAGCGTCTACGACGAGCAGGCGCGCGCCCGCAAACTGGCGCTGGCGCTGTATCGCGTCATTTACTACAGTTGCGCCATCCTCTGCGAATACTACGCCGCGCGCCAGGAAATGCCGGAGGGTCTCTGGCGGCAGATCAACCGCCATTACGCGCTGGCCGAGGAACATGGCCTGGCGCAGAGAATCGTGCCCGAACCCATCCGCGAGGAAAACCAGGATGTCTGTCCCGCCACGGCCTACCTGGCTTTCCTGCTCATCGAGATTGCCAATCCCTACAACTATTCCCTCAACGATCAGCAGAGGATTCGTTATCTGGCCTGGCGCTGGGCGTCGCTGATCTCCATCCGTCCGGTGGATTCCCTGGAAGACGCGCCCGCGTTCATCCTCGATCTGAAAGAGGACAAGGGACTTCACCAACCGCGCAATGGCGTGGTGAGCGACAGTGTCTGGCATCCGGACTTCACTTTCCTGACGGAAAAAATCCGCGACACGCAAACACAACTGGCAAACGGCGCCACGCCGGAACAATTGGGGCTGGGCGCCATCAGCGCCACGCGCGCGCGGCGTCTGCTGAACAGGCTCCTGACGCCCTGGTCGCTGCTTTCCAGCCCGCGCCGTTTCCGGCGTTTCGCCACCAAGGGCGAAGCCAGGGTGACGCTGGGTTTCGAGTCGATGTACACCGCCATTGCGAACGAAACCTTCCGGCAGCCCGACAGCACCGGGAAAAGAAGCGCGATTACGCCGCTGGACAACGATCTGTTGCCGCCTTCGGAAGTGGCGCACCATGACTTCATTTTCGACGTTTGGGATGTCATCGACTATTCCGTCAACGGCTTTCGTCTTTGCCGGCACATTGCCGGACAGCAGATCGCCTACAGCCAGCTGATTGCCGTGAGTTCGCAGGGCGGCGCGCGTTATCAGCTTGGCATGGCCAGTTGGCTGATCCAGGATAACGAGGAAGATTCTCTCAACCTGGGCGTTTCCATGCTGCCCGGCGAACCCCAGGGCGTTGCCGTGCGCTCGCTCGACACGTCGCGCGGCGATTTTGCCCCGGCTTTCCATTTGTCGCCGCTCACGCCCAACGGCGAAGCCATGCTGGTTTTGCCCAAAGGCGCCTTTGCCGCGTCACGCAGGCTTTCGCTGGTGCGCGACGAAAAAGTCTCGCGCGTCAATTTGCAAAGGGTCATCCAGCGCGGCCTGGATTTCGAAGTCGCCAGCTATCTCGTGATGGAGACAAGCGCATAGCGCGGCGCTCCGGCAGAAGCTCCGCGCCGCCCGCCGCCGCATGGCGTTCACGGGCGGCGCGATGTCGTTTACGTCACCCCGCGCTGGACGCGCGTTTTCGCAATCCGGTATGATCGGAACACCATGACCGATGACAACCTGACCCATTTCGGCTTTCAGAAAGTGAATGAAAGCGACAAGGAAAAAAAGGTGGCGGAAGTTTTCGATTCCGTCGCCCGTCGTTATGACCTGATGAACGACCTCATGTCCGCAGGGCTGCACCGCCTGTGGAAGCGTTTTGCCGTGGCGCAGAGCGGCGTCCGCGAGGGCGCGCGAGTGCTGGACATCGCGGGCGGCACCGGCGACCTCTCGCTGGCCTTTGCCCGGCGCGTTGGCGCGGAGGGCCAGGTGTTGCTGACCGACATCAACAACGCCATGCTGACGCATGGCCGCGATCGTCTGCTGGACTGCGGCCACGCGGTTCCGGCCACCCAGTGCAGCGCCGAGCGAATTCCCTTCAGGGACGATGTTTTTGATTGCGTGATCGTTTCCTTCGGTCTGCGCAACATGACCCACAAGGACAAGGCGCTATCCGAAATGCGCCGGGTGCTGAAACCCGGCGGACGCCTTCTGGTGCTGGAATTCTCGCACGTCTGGAAACCGCTCGCGCCGCTCTACGATCTGTATTCCTTCAAGGTCATCCCGAAAATCGGCCAGCTCGTCACCCGCGACGCCTCCAGTTACCGGTACCTTGCCGAATCCATCCGCATGCACCCGGACCAGGAAACCCTGAAAAGCCTCATGGAATCCGCGGGACTGGAAAAAGTCGAATACTTCAACCTGTGCTTCGGCGTGGTCGCCCTGCATCGGGCGTATAAATTCTGACCGCCCATGATCGCCGCTCCGCCATGCTCCAGAGCAAAGCGCCCTGGCTTTGCGGTCTGCAAAGGCAATCCCTACAACGGATGCGCCACCGGGAACGCCGGAGCTACTGAATGAAGGCCGACTGGATCGCCTCGTTCCGGAGAATGACGAGCGGGCGCGTCATTGTAGGCGCGGCGCGAAGCGGCGAAGCAATCCAGATGCCTAACTCGCGGCGGCGAAGCCGCCGGTGACTTTTCTGTCCTCGGTCCCCAGGCCGGAGGGCGGCGTGGGACATGGCGCGGCGGGTGTTTCAACCCGCGCTCCGAACGCCCCCTCCTTCAACCGGAAAAGCGCGTCGCGCGCTTGCGCCGCCTTTTCGAACTCCAGGTTTTTCGCGTAGGCGTTCATTTCCTTTTCCAGCCGCCGGATTTCTTTTGCCAGCGCCTTTTCGCTCATTGCTTCGTAGCTTGCGCGTTCGCGCGCGACCTTCCATTCCTTTTGCGCGGCCTCGCTGTCGTACACCCCGTCGATCAAATCCTTGACGCGCTTCGTCACGCCCTTTGGCGTAATGCCGTGTTCCCGGTTGAAAGCCATTTGTTTTTCCCGGCGGCGCTTGGTCTCCGAAATGGCGTCTTGCATGGAACCGGTCATCGCCTCCGCGTAGAGGATCGCCTTGCCGTTCAGGTTGCGGGCGGCGCGGCCAATGGTTTGGATCAAGGATCGCTCCGAGCGTAAAAAGCCTTCCTTGTCGGCGTCCAGAATCGCCACCCGCGCCACTTCCGGGATATCCAGCCCTTCGCGCAGGAGATTGATGCCGACCAGCGCGTCGAACTCGCCCAGGCGCAGGTCGCGGATGATCTCCACCCGCTCCACGGTGTCGATGTCCGAATGCAGGTAGCGCACCCGGATGCCGTGCTCGGCGAGAAAATCGGTCAAATCCTCGGCCATGCGCTTGGTCAATGTCGTTACCAGCACCCGCTCGTTTGCGGCGGCGCACGCCTTGATTTCCATCAGGAGGTCGTCCACCTGGGTCGTGGCCGGACGCACGATGACTTCCGGATCAACCAAACCCGTCGGACGCACGAGCTGCTCCACCACCTGCCCGGCGTGTTTTGCCTCATAGTCCGCGGGAGTGGCGGAAACGAAGATGACCTGGCCTACCATGGCCTCGAATTCCGCGAAGCGCAAGGGACGGTTATCGAGCGCCGAAGGGAGGCGAAAGCCGTAATTGACGAGGTTTTCCTTCCGCGAGCGATCGCCCTTGTACATACCGCCCACCTGCCCGATGGTCACGTGCGATTCGTCGATGAACATCAGGGCGTCGTCGGGCAGGTAGTCGATCAGGGTCGGCGGCGGTTCCCCGGCCTTCCGCCCGGAAAGGTGGCGGGAATAGTTTTCGATGCCCTTGCAAAAGCCGATTTCATTCAACATCTCGATATCGAAACGAGTGCGCTGCTCGATGCGCTGCGCTTCCACGAGCTTTTGCTCATTTTGGAAAAAGGCGATTCGCTCCGCGAGTTCGGCCTTGATGGCCTCGATGGCGGTCAGCACCGTCTCCCTCGGCGTCACGTAGTGCGAGGCGGGAAAGACGGTAAAGCGCAGCGCCTTCGCCAGCAATTCGCCCGTGAGCGGATCGAAGAAGCGCAGGGATTCGATCTCGTCGTCAAAAAGTTCCACCCGGATCGCGTGTTCGGCGTGTTCGGCGGGGAAGATGTCGATCACGTCGCCGCGCACGCGAAAGACGCCGCGATGAAAATCCAGGTCGTTTCGCGTGTATTGCATGGCGGTCAGGCGCTTCACTATGGCGCGCTGATCGATCTTGTCGCCCGTCCGCATGGTGAGGATCATGTCATGGTAATCCTCCTTGTCGCCGATCCCGTAGATGCAGGAGACAGAAGCGACGATCACCACATCGCGTCGTTCCAGGAGGCTCTTGGTGGCGGAAAGGCGCATCTGCTCGATGTGCTCGTTGATGGCGGAATCCTTCTCGATGAAGAGATCGCGCGCCGGCACATAGGCTTCCGGCTGGTAATAGTCGTAATAGGAGACGAAATACTCGACCGCGTTTTCCGGAAAGAATTCCTTCATCTCCGAATAAAGCTGCGCCGCCAGGGTCTTGTTGTGCGCGAGAATCAAGGCCGGACGCCCGCTGCGGGCAATGACGTTGGCCATGGTAAAAGTCTTGCCGGAGCCAGTGACGCCCAGAAGGGTCTGGAAGGAAAGCCCGTCGGCAAGCCCTTCCACCAGCTTTTCAATCGCTTCCGGCTGATCGCCTGCGGGAGGAAAGGGTTGATGAAGGCGAAAGGGACTGCCAGGAAAGGTGACAACCGAATCGCCAGAGCCGGTGAGTGTGTTCATGAAAGTTCTGCCGCAAGGAGAGGTAAGATTTTGCAAGGACAAGCCGTTTAGCTTGTCATTGGAGAAGGTAAATACCAACCCATATTGAAGGCAATCTTCTTGTTCATGCCGTTTTCTCCTTCAAACCGTCCAGTTACCCGATGACCTCGCGCCCGCGCGCCGATGCCGCCATCCAATATAGCATCTCCCGCCCGCCCGGCGACGCCAATCAGTCCGTAGGTTGGATAAGCCGAAGGCGCTTGTCCAACCTGCGACCCCGCCTGATTGCCGCGCGTTGGCGGCGCGGGTTATCTGCGGGAAGCCACGCAGAAGACGGCGCCGAGGATGAAGGCGGCGCCCAGGAATTCGGGGAATCCCGGTTTTTCTCCCAGGATCGCTATGCCGCCGGCGACGCCGATTAGCGGGGTGAGGAGGGAGGAGAGCGAAGAAACCGCGACCGGCAGTTTCAGGACGAGATAATTCCATGCCCAGGAACAGAGCATGCCGGAGACGAAAACCATGTAGAGAAATCCCAGCAAGGGTCCCGCGCCGGGATACGGCCAGGAGACGCCCTCGAAAAGAAAGGCGGCGAGGATCAGGGGGAGGCTCCCCAAGGTCATCATCCAGCCCACGAACACATAAGACGGCAGGGTCACGGGAAAACGCTTGATGGAGACGACGCCGACCGCCCAAGAAACCGCCGCTCCCAGCATCAGCGCCGAACCCGCCCCATTGAGGGAAAAGCGTCCCGCCATCAAGGCAAAAATCCCCAGGCTTCCCAGGATCAACCCTGCCAGACGGCGGCGTCCCAGGGGTTCGCGCAGCCAGCAGGCGGAAAGGAGCACGCTCCATACCGGCATGGTGAACGCCAGAAGCGCCGCCCGTCCGGAAGGCAGGAGGAGAACGCCATAGGCGGAAAAAGCGCCCCAAAGCGTAATGTTCCAAAGAGAAAGCCAGCAGAGGATTTGGATTTCTCCCTGCGCGGGACGAATGGATCGCCCTTTTACGCGCGCCATCAACAAGAGGCCCAGGCCACCCAGGAGAGTGGAGGCGCCGCGCAGCCAGAAGGGCGGGATTTCGGGCATGGAAGCCTTCACCACCTGCCAGTTCAACCCCCAAAAGAGTGCCACCGCCAGGAAAAGGCAGAGGTGAAAGGGCGTGGGCGCGGAATGTTCGTTCATAGCCTTTGCCGCATGATTTTCAGTTCTTCGCGGTGCGTGCGTCCGGCATGGAATCCATGCGCCATGTCCAGGACGGGGGCTTGCCGCGCCAGGGCGGTTTCACATCCTTGCCGGAAACGCGCGCGAACCTTCGCCGTTCGCAGCCAGTTCATGAGCGTGGCGCAGAGTTCCGGATCGTCCTCGGCAAAAGGATTTTCCATGGCCGTTCCCGCTTCGTTGAATCCCCAGAGCAACAGATCCTTGGCGTGGAGCAGGGCCGTTAGGCGATGGTCTTCTTCCCACAGGCAAAGCAGGGGCGAAAGATCGAACCCGCCGTGCGCGAACATGATGAGAATATCGTCGATGGCTTCGATAGGCGGCGCGCCGGGAAACAGTTTGTAGTCATGGTATTGCGACAGGCAATGCGAAAAGAATGTCCTCGCCCAGGCATGGAGCAGGGAAAATTCTTCCGGTTTCCACTCGCCGGGATCCAGGCGGCTGTAGGTCAGCGCGCCGCCTTCCTTATAGTCTATCCGGGGAAGGCGCGTGAGCGCGGTCTCAAGGCACAAAGCGCCTTCTTCCTGGAAGCGGCTGATGAGATCGAGATAACGGGGCAGGAAATGCTTGACCTCCTGAAGCGGCGTCCTGCCCATGTAGGCAGCATGGTGATAGCGCCAGAAGAGTTCGGCGGGGATGTTCCGCACCGCCAGCGCGCGCGCCTGTTCCTGTTCCGCAACGACCATGCAATGCGTGCAAGCCAAAAGTTCCCCCGGCGCGGGATAGGCGGCGAACAGGCGGTAGGCATTGTCGATGAGGTCATCCAGCGACATGTCTTTTGTCATTTTTCCTTCCTTCGGGTCATCCAAAAACTAACTCCGGTTTGAAACCCCGCCCTTCAGGGCGGTGCGAAGGTCGAGACCCCGGCCTGAAGGCCGGGGTTTCTACCGTAGCCATTGGGGAGGGGAGAGAAACCCCTTCCCAATGGCGTTAGACCGACAGCCCTGAAGGGCTGTCGCTAATTTCTTGCTGGGGCGCGTCCGCGCCAAATTAGACGAACGCGCAAGTCCGGCAGGCGAAACGGCAGGCGCAGTTTTTGTGTCGGTCAGCCGGGCGTCGCGAGCTTCAGCCCGACAATGCCCGCGACGATGAGCGCGACGCTGACGAGCCGCGCCACGTTTGCCGCCTCGCCAAAAAACGCGATGCCCAATATGACCGTTCCCACTGTTCCAATACCGACCCATATGGCATACGCGGTGCTTACGGGAAGCATCGTCATGGCAAGCCCCAGGAGGCGAAGACTGGAAATCAACGCCAGCGCGACGCCGACCGTCGGCCACAACCGGGTGAAGCCTTCCGTATATTTCAACCCGATCGCCCAACCGACCTCGAAGCACCCCGCCACGACCAGAACAACCCAAGCCATTTTGCTTCCTTTCATGAATATCCGGGTCGTCCCGATAGATGCTGAAACGGTGAGGCCGTCCCCGCCGCCTTGCTGTAGTCTGGCATCCATGCCCGACCGATGTCAATCACGTCGCGGATTCGCGCCATTATTCGCGCCATTTTCGGCTCCCGTCGAGTGCGCTCGTCTTAGAAGCTATCTTAAAAATTAGAAATTCGTTTGAGGAGCAGATGGATCATGGCGATTTGGATCATGGCCTCGGAGTATCGCGGGTTGATTTCGTAGTCGCGATTGAGGCGACGGGA
>JAIRMN010000211.1 GCA_031258715.1 Zoogloeaceae bacterium | reverse complement strand
CTCACCCTTGACAAAAAACCTTGCTTTTGAACACAGTCGCTCTCCTCGGTCCTCTGATTGAACCCCCCTTGTTTTTCAGGTAAGTTCCGCGCCACGTTTTGAGTGCCTCTTCCATGCTCGTCAAAAAACTTACCGATCTCGACCTTTCCGGCAAACGCGTTTTCATTCGCGCCGATCTGAACGTCCCGCAGGACGAAGCGGGCAACATCACAGAAGACACGCGCATAAAGGCGTCGTTGCCGTCGATTCGGCACGCGCTCGATCAGGGCGCGGCGGTGATGGTGACTTCGCATCTGGGGCGTCCCACGGAGGGGCGCGTGGGAGCGGAAGACAGCCTTTCTCCGATTGCCGTGCGCCTTTCCCAATTGCTGCAAATGCCGGTGCGCCTGATCCAGGACTGGGTGGCGGGCGGCTTTGCGGTTCTCCCCGGCAAAATCGTCTTGCTGGAAAACTGCCGCTGCAACACGGGCGAAAAGAAAAACGATGAAACGCTGGCGCGCAAAATGGCGGCGCTTTGCGATGTCTATGTAAACGACGCCTTCGGCACCGCGCACCGCGCCGAAGCCACCACGCACGGCATCGCCCGTTTCGCGCCAATCGCCTGCGCCGGCATTCTCATGGGCGCGGAAATCGACGCGCTTTCCCGGTCGCTGGAAAATCCGAAGCGGCCATTGGCGGCCATTGTCGGCGGCGCGAAAGTCTCTTCCAAACTGACCATCCTGAAATCCCTGGCCGAAAAGGTCGATCAACTGATCGTCGGCGGCGGCATCGCCAATACCTTCCTCCTTGCCTCCGGCAAGCGCATCGGCGAATCGCTCGCCGAACCCGAACTAGTCAAGGAAGCGCAGGCCATCATGGACATGATGCGCGAACGCGGCGCGGAAGTGCCCTTGCCTGTCGATGTGGTCGTCGCCGACGAAGTCTCGGCGCTCGCCCGCGCCAACAAGATTACGATCGACGCCGTCAGTCCGCACGACCGTATTCTGGACATCGGCCCCAAAAGCGCGGCGCGATTGGCGCAAATCGTCGCCAATGCCGGAACCATTGTCTGGAACGGCCCCGTCGGCGTCTTTGAGCATGCCCAATTCGCGGGCGGCACCAAGATGCTCGCCTCCGCCATCGCCCACTCGGAAGCCTTTTCCATCGCGGGCGGCGGCGACACGCTCGCAGCCATCGCCAAATTCAACATCGCAGCCGACATCGGCTACATCTCCACCGGCGGCGGCGCTTTCCTGGAATTCCTCGAAGGCAAGACCCTCCCCGCGATTGAGGCGCTCGAAGCGCGGTTTTCGACGTGACAGGGGACAGGAATCAGGAGACAAAGGAAAGGCGGGAAGGTATGGACCCGTCCCTGGTCCACGTTCGTTTGCCTCACGTCCGGCGTAGCCCGGTGGTTTGCGTTCTTGAAAAAATCCGGCGTGGATAAGCACACATGGGCGTACAATTGCCTTCCCTGTCATTTTCATCGCAAACCGCGTTCTGGTTTGAAATCCTGAAAAGGGGAAAATAAAACCTCTTCCCAATGACATTGGGTCGGTCGGTCGCCCCGGAGGACTGTCGCTCATTTTCCGATAGAACTTGTCATCATGACCAAAAAACTGATCGCGCTTGTCTTCTCTCTCGTTCTGGTGGTTTTTGCCGCGGTGAGCATGGCCTCCTATATCGTGCGGCATCCGCGGTCCTTCACGGGCGACGCGGAAGAACTGCTGGCCGGGGTCGAGGATGTGCTGGGCGGCGGGGGGGAATCCTGCGGCTCCAGGCGCCGGAGATCGAATTGGCAAAGCCGGACGCCCTGATTCGCACCTCCCGTCTTTCGCGCCTGCCGACGGATTTGCTGCGCATTCCATTGGCAAAATCGGTGCTCACCGAGGACTTCGTCGATTACTACGAACACAATGAAGCCCGGCTTTCCCTTTCCGGCACATTGCAGCGCATCGCCTACGAACACAAGCTCGACTGGCCTGAACGCCTCCTGGAAGCGGCGCTGGACGCGCCAACGGAACTTGCCTTGTGGCGCGACGGCGGCGGACGGCTGAAATATTTTGCCGTAGTCATGACGCGCAATGTGGCGGCAGAGGCCATCGGCATGGTCTTGCCGATCTTGCCGGACGCGCAGTTGCGTTCGGTCGGGACGCTTGCGGGAACGAAAATACCCATCGCCAGCCGCCTGATTCCGCTCTCCATCGTGGCGCCCCTTCTGGCGACGGACAAATCGGGCGGCAGGAGCGGACAGCTCTGGCAGACGCTCTACAGCCAGCGCCTGCGCCTGGCGACGCTTGCGGGGCCGAAGGCCACATTCGGCTGGTGGCGCGACGCGGAATCCCCTTCCCTCTTCTTTTCCGCTTATGCCTATTACGCGGATTGGCACGCCACGCGCGCCCTGGGCATCGAACTGCCCCCCGAACACTGGGAAAGCCTGCTGGCGCATGATCATTATGGCGCGGAACACGTATTGCCGCGAACGCTGGGCCTGTGGTTCATGCAGCCAATCGGCCTGCCGATGCGCACCCTCCTGGAAGGCGAACTGAAAGACAATGACGATCCGGAATGGAAGGCGCTGAATGCCCGGCTATACGCCCAAGCCGCCGAAAGGGATTTGACGACCAGTCCCATCCTGGGCGAGCAGGAAACCGTCCTGAGCCTCGCCTACGCGCGGGTGCTGTTCGCAGTGATGGCAAAGGAAGCAGGAATGCCGCCCAGCGCGCGCCTGAACCGCCAGGTCGCCGACGCCGCGCAAATCCTGCGCGAAAGCGGTCATCCTTCCGCGCGCGCCCTCTTGTTGCTGGCGGGAAAGGAAAATACCGCCGCCGCGCCGGAAATCCTGGCTTTGGCGAATGAAGAGACGCCCACGATGGATCGCGCCCTGACCCTGGTATGGACGCAAAAAGTGCTGGGCGGCGCTTTTGCCGCCGCCGCCTCCAGCCTGAAGCCCCTGGGCGACTGGCAGGCAGGGCAAAAGAGCCTGTTCGGGCAGAACACATGGCAGTGGCCTGCCTCGGCGGCATTGCCAAAAGAACTGAAACTCAACGCCGCCGCCACGGGCGTGACCGCCGTATTGCGCTATGACACTGCGGGAAACCCCGCGTCAAGGGCAAAACCGGAGAAGGCCGATTCGCCGGGAACCATCAAACGGCATCTGTATCGGCTGGAAAAACAGGAAGAAGGCGGATTTTCCGCCGTCCCGCTGGAACCTGGCGAGACCATTTCGACAGAAGCCCTGTATCTGGATGAAATCCACCTCCTGGACATCCCGAGGGAGGGGCTGTACGGTCTCCTGGAAGTTCCCCTGTCCCCTGGCGCGACGGTCGAGACCGGCACCTGGGGACTTGTGGTCGATGGGGAGGCTATGGAAAAAAGGCGCGCCGAAATCCAGCGCGACCGCTACGGCGTGCCGGTGGAACGCATGGAAAAAGGCGGATCGACCCTCCGCCGTCACCTGTTGCGCTTCGCCCAGAAAGGCCGCTTCGTCCTGCCGCCCGCCCGTTACCACGCCATGTACCAGCCAAACCAAAAAGCCTTCGAAAATGACGGCAAGACAACGACATGGACGGTCAAGTAAAAAACCGGGCAGCGCGCGCGAGATTGGCCGGGTTCCATCCGGCGGCGCTGGCGCTGGCGTTGTTTGGCGGCGCGGCGGCGTATGCGGCCTCCGCGCCTTCGCCCGCCTTCGAGGTGTTCTGGCACGACAGGGGAACGCACCTTCTGGAATGGCGCACCTTTGACGCCGACAGCAAGCCGCTGAATGTCATCGCCACACACAGTCCGCCCATCGTCCCCCCATCCGCCATCGCGGCGGACGATCCCATCTGGCGGCGCAAGGTGCCGCTGGGGAGCCTCTGGGAGCTCTTTGTCTATCTCTGGCTGATTGAAACCGGGAAAGACGCGCCCGATTACGTCTGCGCTGGCGCGCAGGGCAATTCCGCCGCCGCGCGGACAAGGCGCGCGGAAGAAGCCTATTGCTGCAATCCTGGCGGGCGCATCCAGAAAGACGCGGCGCTGGTGCGCTCCTGCGGCCTCTTTTTCGCGCCGGAGCGTCTCGGCATCAAGGCGGCGGACTGGCAAAAATTCTGGTCATCCCGCAGCGCGGGCGCGGATTGGCTTCCTGACCTCGCGCAGATGCGCCCGCAGACGCAGGTCACGCCCGCGAGCCTCATCAACGCGCTTTCCCAGATTCCCGCCGCGACGCGCGAACAGGCGGCAAGTGTGCTGCTCGCCCGCGCCTTTGACGCGCACGGCGGCACGGACGCCCTGGTGCGGCACATGGGCGGCCAACTGCGGATCAAGACCTTTTCCTGGTTTCTTGCGGATAACCAGACCCGCTACGGCGGCGGCGCGGGCTGGCTCGGCGACGGCAGGCCGGTCTGGTTTGCCGCCAACGGCACGGGGCAGCAGGTGATGGCGCGTTACGGAAAGCTCCTGGCCGATACCCTCCTGATGGAAGATTGGGCTTCCGCGCGCGCTTTTGCCTCTTCTTCCACGTCCGCCGCCGCCGCGCCGGGTTGCGTCAGGGTGCGTTTTTTCGCCCATTATCCGCTTTCGAGCGTGGAAAAGTCCGGCGGCGCGCCCGCCAGCATTGGCGCGTTACGCGGGCGATACGTCGCCCGATTCGCCAACAAGGCCTCATTACCCTTTCGCGCCAATGGCGAATTGACGCTCGCCATGGAAAAAGACCAGCCGCGCATCGAGGGACAGTTCGCCCTTGACGACTATGTCGCCCGCGTGCTCGATCGTGAAGCCGATGCAAACGAAAGGGAAGCTGCGCGCGCGCTTTCCGTCGTCATCCGAACTTATCTCCTGCGTGAAGCCCGGCGGCAAGGGAACTGTCTTGTCATCGACGACAGCAGCAGAAAACAGCGCGTCTCGCCCAATCCCGCCAGCCGCGCGGCGCAGGCCGTCGCGCAATTCACCCGCGAACTGGTGTTGCGCGGCGCGCCGGTCGGCTATCACCGGGATACGCCCGGCGAAAACCGCATGGCGTGGAAAGCAGCCGTTGCCGCCAGCCGCGCGGAAACCCCCTGGGACATCATCTTGCGCGACGCCTTTCCCCAGGCCAGCCTTGCCGCGATGTACGACCCGGCAGGCATTGCCTGCAAGCGATTTACGATGGCCGAACGCTGGCTGGCCGCGCGCCTGCCTCGCTGGAACGCCCGCCTGCAACAAGCGCTTCCCGGCTTTGAAGCGCCCGCCGCTCCGCAAATTTGCCTGCTTTCCCAGGGAACGCCCTTCTCCGAACAAGACAGGGATCGCATTCACCTGCGCGCGTTGAAGAGTGCCGAAGATCACCGCACGCTGGCGCATGAATACCTGCATCTCGGCCTGAAGCATCATCCTGCCGGACACGATGAAGCCCTGGTCAAAGCCTGGGCGCGACGCTTGCTGAATCCAACGGGAGAGATGCCGCCATGAAAATTCCGAATGCCCTTTTTGGCCTCTGTCTCTGCCTTGCCGCGCCGCTTTACGCCGAAGAGTCCACGCCCATTCAATCGCCGCAAGGCGGATGGGGTTACATCGGCATGGATGTAGATGGCGTCGATGGCGCGGGGCCGGAGATTTTTTCCGCCATCGCCCCGTTGCGCGGCGTTTATGCGTTTTACGTCAATTATTGGGGCAACTTCGGCAGTCCGGGCTATCATTTCGACGAGACGCCTTGGCAAAGGCCCATCATCACTTGCCGTATCACCCTGATTCTGCATGAGAACACGTCCCATGAGCGGCGCGAAAGTTTTGTCGCGCCGCTGCGCAGAATTGGCGATCTCACCCATATTCGCACGCTGGTTTTCTGAAGGATTCATCATGGATACGCCTTTTGTTTTTTCGCGCCTCGTCCCTGTTCTGCTGTTTGTCGCGGCCACGTCGTCCCAGGCCGAACTGAGCGCGCCTGTCGGCGGCTGGCGGCAAGGCAACGCGGACGCACCCTACACGCAAAGGATCAACTATCCGACGGTCACGCCGGGGCTGGACGCCCGTACGCCACGGGAAAACCAGATTCGCGGACGCATCAAAAAGTATGGCAAGGGCAAGGTCGCCACGCTCATCGTCGATGGCCTCGCCATGCCCGTTCGCATGGATGAGACTGGCGCCTTCTCCCGTCCCTTCAGTTTTGGCGTCGGATCCAGCAGCGTGGAGGCGCGTTATGGCGAAGAACGCCATCGCGTCCAGTTTTACCAGACTGCCGCCGGACAGCCGGAGGCACGGCTGCGCGTCCTGCTCAGTTGGGATAGCGACGGCACCGACCTCGATCTGCATGTCGTCACGCCCAGCGGCGAACACGCCTGGTATGGAGAGCGGGTGATCCGGGGCGGCGTGATCGACATCGACGTGACCACGGGCTACGGCCCGGAAATCTTCTCTTCCTCCGCGCCGGAAAAGGGGTTGTACCAGATATACATCAATTACTACGGCGGCGGGCGCGGACGCGAACGCGAAGATGACGGCGAAGCGGAAGAAAATAATGTCATCTGCATCATTACCACCGCCCGTCTGGCCATTGTGTATGACGAAAGCGCCGCCAGCGAAAGGCGCCAGGAATTTATCCTGCCCATACGTTTTCCCGGCGAACTCATTCTGGCGAAGTCGTTCGTGTATTGAGTCATGAAGCGCACGGTTTTTTTTGTTTCCGACAGTACGGGCATTACCGTCGAGACTTTTGGGCACAGCCTGCTGTCGCAGTTCGAGGGCGTGGAATTCACGTTGGTGCGGCGTCCCTTCATCGATTCCGAGGAAGAAGCGCGCGAAGTGGTGGCGCAGATCGAGGCCGCCGCCAGGGCGGAGGGCGCGCGCCCCATTGTGTTTACCACACTGGTCGCGCCGCATCTGGCAAGAATCGTGCATCTGGCGAACGCCTTCATCATTTCCTGCTTCGAGACCTTTCTGGCGCCGCTGGAAAACGAGCTGGGTATTGCCTCCAATCACGCGATAGGCCGCACACACGGTTCTACCGACAGTTCCGACTACAAGAAGCGCATCGAAGCCATCAACTACACGCTGGCGCATGACGACGGCGTTACCGACCGCAATCTGACGGAAGCGGATGTGGTATTGGTGGGCGTTTCCCGCTGTGGCAAAACGCCGACTTCGCTTTATCTGGCGATGCAATTCGGGTTGAAGGCCGCCAATTTTCCCCTGATTCCCGAAGACTTCGAGCGCGGCAAACTGCCCGGTTGCCTGCAAGGGATACGCCACAAGCTTTTCGGCCTGACCATCCTGCCGGAACGCCTGACCCAGATCCGCGCCGAACGCCGCCCCAACAGCCGCTACGCCAGCCTGGAAAACTGCCGCTACGAAGTGGACGCCGCCGAAAAAATGATGCGCCGCGAGGGCATCCAATGGCTGGATTCCTCACGCAAATCCATCGAGGAAATCGCCGCCACTGTCTTGCAGGCGCTGCAACGCGCCTCCGAAGACAACGCGCGCGCCTCATAAGTCTGTAACCGCCCGATATCGCCTCCTGTCAGGTGCCAGGGGCAGTGTCAGGCGTCGGAAAACCGTCCCAGCGTTCTGTCATTCTCTAGCACGGAATGACGTGGCGATTCGTACGACAGACGCGCCATCGGAAACCCCGGAAAATGAGGAGGCTGAAAGGCGCAAACCGTCTCCGAATCGCATCCATTTGAATCGCCCTCTCAGAGCCTGTTCACGATCTTCTGAGCAAAATGGAGAGGAAGGCGAGGAAAATGAACAGGAGGCTGGCATTGAGCTTGCGTTCGCAGTTTTTCCATAGGCGGCGGCATGTCTCGATCCAGGCGAATGTTCGCTCGACGACCTGGGCAAAGGGCTGACCCACATAGCCGCCGTCGGCCAGGATGTTCCGGACAGACCGCAAATCCGCCGCACAGCGCCCCAAGGCTTGTAGCGCTCCCTTGCGGCCTGTCACATCGGCAGTTGTCACGGCAATGGCGTGGGGCAGCCCTTGGATATCAACGGCACAATGTGGCGCTTGATCCCTGACACCTTCTTGCCCACATCACAGCCTTTCTCGCCGACGCCATCCGTATTCCTGACGCTCTGCGCATCAACGTTCAAAAAGCTCGTCGAGGACTTGCGCCCCTGTCTTGCACACGCCTCGCCGACCCCATTTTTTTAAAGCGCGCTCCAGGACGCTGAAACCTTCCAGTCCAGGCTCGCTCCACTTCGAGAAGTAAGAATGTACCGTTCGCCATTTCAGGAACTCGCTCGGCAGCATCCGCCATTGGCAGCCGCTCTTCAGCAGATACGGCACGCCACAGAACACTTCATATAAATCAACCGTCCGCGGCTTGGTTCGCTTGCGCACACTTTCCAGCAACGGCCTGATCTCCTCGAACGATCCCTTGCCGATATCACTGGGGTAACTCATAGAGGTAAGCCCCCGGCTTTGCCGGGGGACTCACCAAGGTTTGACCTTTACGACGGTCGGCGTGAATTTCTGATCTCTGCCAAGGGAAAGGAGCTTCACGATGAAAGAA
>JAIRMN010000232.1 GCA_031258715.1 Zoogloeaceae bacterium | reverse complement strand
ACCGTGGTCGACTTCGATGAGTTGATTGAGGCTGTTCCATTTCAGCCGCGTCGTGCCTTCCGGGCTGATCTTTTCGACGAGGTTTCCGCGCGTGTCGTAGCGATAGCGCGTCCCCTGGTGTTCCCGCACCAGATTGTCCGGGAGTTTTTCTGCGTTGTGTTTTTCTGTTTCCAGCGCCAGGCCGCTTGCCTCTCTCGGAATGTCCGGGTTCACGTCCAGCAGGTTCCCCGCCGGGTCGAAGGCGAATTTTTCCCGGCCAAGCGGAGATAGGCTCTCCGTCAGCCTTCCCACCGGGTCGTAGCGGTAGTTGATCTCTCCCTTGCCGCTCTCCTGTATCCGTGTCAGTTGCCCCGTCTTGTCGTAGTGGTAGGTCCGCTTGAAGAGATGCGGCAGGGTGTTGGCGGGGGGAGTGGCGTTTTCCAGTCCCCTGGCGGGTGATGAGGTCAGGATTTGTTCCTGCAATCTTCCCGCCGGATCAAAGCGCCGGTAGTGGACAAGACCATTCCTGAAGGTTCGCTCGATCTCCCGGTGCAGATCATCCCGCTCAAAACCCGTGATTTCCTCTCCGTCCAGCACGATGCCGTGCACATGTCCCGCCCCGTAGGTCAGGTGTTCCACACGATGACCATCCGGGCGCAGCGTCGCCGTCCGGTTCCCCAGCGGGTCGTAAGCGTGCCGCCAGACCGAAACTCGTCCGGCTTTCTGGTCGTGTTGCTGTCCCGCCATCAGGTTGCCCGCCGCGTCATAAAACCAGTACAGTTTAAACCCTTCGTTCATCGCTTGTCGCAGTTTTCCGTTCCTGTCCCAGGCGAATTCCTTCCGTGTGTCGATTTCTATCCTGCCATCCGGCCTTCTGAGGCCGCTGGTCAGTTTGACGATCCGCCCCGCCGGGTCGAAGGCAAGTTTTTGTATCGCGTCCTGCCCTTCCACTTCACTGATGTAAATTTGCACGATATTTGGCACTACTTTCGCGCGACTTTTGTCCAAAATGGCGAAAGTGGGGGGATTGGACAAAAATCGCGCAAATTTACACGAAGCCAACGGAAAGTCCGACTGGACTGCTTCACTACGCTCGCAATGACGAAACGGGGGGCGTTTCCTGAAAGAGATGTATTGGCTGAAAGGCCGTTCTGGATTGCCGCGGGCTTTGTCCTCGCAATGACGAGGGAGGAGCGTCATGCGAAGCGCGGCGCGATCTGGGAGGCGCCCAGCCCCGTCATTCTCAGGGGCGAAGCGACGAAGCGATCCAAATTCGTAACCTGCGGCTTGATACGTCGATGGTTTTTTCTGTTCCCTGATAGCTGACTCCTGATTCCTGCCCTCTGTCCCCTGATTTGGATCGCGCCCAGAAGCGGCCAGGCGTTAATCCCCAAAGGCAAGGATCGCATATACTTCCGGCTATGGAAACCATCGCCTCCCGCTCTTGCGCCTTCTCGATCAGGCGAACGTTCGCGCTTTCGTTTGCGCGTCTTGCAATCGGCATCGTCAAGCCGGAAATCCTGAAGCGGATTCCGTGAACGCGGCCTCCGGCGCGAAAGAGGGGACTAGGCCGCCCGCCATCCTCTTGATGGGACCGACCGCCAGCGGCAAGACGGCGCTGGCGCTCCGTCTGGCGGCGCGCTTTCCGCTGGGCATCATCAGCGTCGATTCCGCCTTGGTGTTTACGGACATGGACATCGGCACGGCCAAGCCGGACAAGGAGACGCGCGCGCGTTTTCCGCACCGGCTCATCGACCTCATCACGCCGGAAGAACATTATTCTGCCGCCCGTTTCCGGGAGGAGGCGCTGGCGGCGATGGCGGAAATCACCGCACAGGGAAAGACGCCGCTTCTCGTGGGCGGCACCATGCTCTATTTCAAGGCGCTCACCGAAGGTCTCGCCGATCTGCCGTGCGCCGACGCCGCCACACGGGTGGCGTTGGCAGCAGAGGCGCAGGAAAAGGGATGGCCTGCTCTGTACGCGGAACTGGCAAGGCGCGACCCTAAAACCGCCGCCCGCCTCGCGCCCCAGGATCGCCAGCGCATCCAGCGGGCGCTGGAAATCTGCCGCCTCAGCAATAAAACCATGACGGAACTTCTGGCGCAAAAAAACGGGACGCTGCCGCCTTGGCGTTTTCTCCGAATCGCCCTCCTGCCCTCGGAGCGCGCGCCCCTCGCCGAACGCATTGCTCGGCGTTTTCAGGCGATGCTGGCGTCGGGATTGATCGAGGAAGTGGAAGACCTGCGCCGCCGCTATCGTCTGCGTCCCGACCTGCCTTCCATGCGCGCCGTCGGGTATCGGCAGGTCTGGGCGTGGATGGAAGGCGAATTTGGCCGTGACCAACTCGCCGACAAGGGGATATTCGCCACCCGCCAGCTCGCCAAGCGGCAAATCACCTGGCTTGCCAACACACTGACAGGCGAAGTGTTCGATTGCCTGGACGCCGGACTCATCGATCGGGTCACAAAACGGACGGCAGGATTCCTGCGTTCAGGGTGAGACTTCGGGAGTATCGATATCCCTCAGTCCTTTTTCTTCCGGTGATCGATCACCCGCACTGCCTTCCCCATCGAGCGTTCGACCGATCCGGTGGGATGTACCTTGACTTCGCAGCTCAGGCCGATGAAGTCCTTGATGTCCTTTTGCACTTTGGCGGCAACGTGATCCATGTATTCCTGCCCCTTGGCGTATAGCGGCGGACTGGCCTCGACGTTGATGCGCAGTGAATCCATGAAGCCCTCGCGGAAAACCTCGATCTGATAAAACGGCGAAAGCGTTTCCGTCCGCATCAGGATGGCTTCCACTTGCGTGGGAAAGACATTGACGCCGCGAATGATCAGCATGTCGTCGGAACGCCCGGTAATGCGGCGTATCCGAAGATGCGTGCGCCCGCACTTGCAGGGCGCGACATCCAGCGCGGAAATGTCGCGGGTGCGAAAACGCAGCATGGGAAAGGCTTCGCGGGTCAGCGAGGTAATGACGATCTCGCCTCGCTCGCCCGGCGGCAGCGGCTCGCCCGTGTCGATATCCACGCACTCGACCAGGAAATGATCCTCCCAGACGTGCAGTCCTTTCTTGCCCTCCAGGCATTCGATGCCGACGCCCGGCCCCATGAGTTCGGTCAGGCCATAAATATCCAACGCGTCGATGCCCATGCGCGATTCCAGCTCGTAGCGCATTTCCTCGCTCCAGGGTTCCGCGCCAAAAATCCCCACGCGCAGCGGCAGCTTGCGAATGTCGATGTCCAGCTTTTCCGCTTCTTCCGCAATGTTCAGGGCATAGGAGGGCGTACAGCTCAGGGCGGTGGGCGCAAGGTCATTCAAGAGCATTACCTGTTTCTGGGTTTGTCCGCCCGACATGGGTACCGCCGTCACACCCAGCGTTTCCGCCGCGCTGTGCAGTCCCATGCCGCCGGTAAAGAGACCGTACCCATAGGCGTTGTGCAACCGATCGCCCGGCCCCAACCCCGCCGCGCCCAGGCAGCGCGCGCCCAACATGCCCCAGTTGGCGACATCGCGCCGCGTATAGCCCACCACCACGGGCTTTCCCGAAGTTCCGGACGAAGCATGTACCCGCGCCACCTGATCGGGAGGCGCCGCGAACATGCCGAAAGGATAATTATCGCGCAACTGGTCTTTCTTGGTAAAAGGCAGGAACTTGACGTCGGCAAGACTCTGGATGTGATGCGGCTTGATTTCCAGCTCATCCATTGCCTCGCGGTAGAATTTCACGGTTTCATAACAGCGCGCCACAGTCGCTTGCAGGCGGCGCAATTGCAGGACTTCCAGTTCTTCACGCGGAAGCGTTTCATTGTCGATGTCAAAAATCATGATTTCTCCAATGTTCTTGCCTGACGGCAATTTTTTCAGAAGGGCGCACCCTAGGAACGGGCGGGATTCTACTCCGATGTTGCCCGCATGACGCGAAAAGATGCGCCGTCCTTCGCGTCCTCGGCGGCGCTACCCGTTCCCGCCCGACAGCGCCGTCCTGACCGCGGCCTCGTCCAGAAAGTAATGGCAGAGTTCCGCCTCGCCAAGGAGCAGCACCGGCACCTGTTCGTCGTAACGCGCCAGCGACGAATCGGCGTCGGCGTCCAGCACTTCCAGCGCGAGGTCATATTCCGTCAGCAAGGGTTGCAGCGCCACCTCCATCTCGTGACAGAGGTGGCAATAGGCGCGGCCAATCAGGGTCAGCGCCCGTCTCTCAGTCATTGATGCCCTTAACGGTGACGAACACCTGTTGATCGCCGCGCCGCACCAGCAAGGTGACATTGGCGCGTTTGCCGAAGGGCGCGAGCAGCTTGTTGAATTGCTCGATATTGAGAACTTCATGGCGCGCGCCCTTGTCGATCAGGGCAAGGATGATGTCGCCCGCGCGCAAGTCCGCATGGACGGCATTGCTGCGGACTTCCTCGATGACCAGGCCGCCCGCGACATCCAGTTGCCGCCGCTGTTCAGCGGAAAGCTCGCTCACGACCAGACCCAGCCGGGTCGCCTCGCGTTCCGCTTTTGGCGCGCGTTTTACGCGCGCGTTGCGTTCGGGACGCTCTTCCGGTATTTCACCCACGATCATGACCCGTTCATGCGCCGCGCCCTTGCGCCACACCTGTACCTTGACCTTGCCGCCGGGTTTACTGGCCGCCACGATGCGCGGCAAGTCGGCGGATCGGATGATTTCCTTGCCGTCGAAGCGCAGGATCACGTCGCCCGCCTCGATTCCCGCCTGATCGGCAGGCCCGCCCTTTTCCACGGAATTGACGATCGCGCCGGTCGCTTTTTCCAGTCCGAATGATTCGGCCAGATCGCGCGTCACTTCCTGGATCACCACGCCCATGCGTCCCCGGCTTACCTTGCCCGTGGCGCGCAATTGCGCCTGTACTTCCATCGCCACATCGATGGGAATGGCGAACGACACCCCCATATAGCCGCCGCTGCGACTGTAAATCTGCGAATTGATGCCCACGACCTCGCCCTGCATGTTGAAGAGCGGCCCGCCGGAATTGCCGGGATTGACCGCCACGTCCGTCTGGATGAAAGGCACATAATTTTCCTGCGGCAACGAGCGTCCCTTGGCGGAAACGATGCCCGCCGTCACCGAATTCTCAAACCCGAAAGGCGAACCGATCGCCACCACCCACTCGCCCACGCGTAATTTTTCCGGATTGCCCAGACGCGCCACCGGCAACCCCGCCGCCTCAATCTTGATCAGCGCCACGTCGGTACGCCGATCCGCGCCGACGATGCGCGCGGGAAACTCACGCCGGTCATTCAGGCGCACCGTCACTTCATCGGCGGAATCGACCACATGCGCGTTGGTCAGGATGTAGCCGTCCGGCGTGACGATGAAGCCGGAACCCAGCGAATGCCGCTCCGATTCGCGCGGCATACTGGGCAGACCGCGCGGCGAAAAGCGCCGGAAGAACTCGGACATGGGGTCGTCCTCATCGAACGGAAACCCCGGAAAACCCTGCGCGCCGGAACGATTGCGCACAATCTGCGTAGTGCTGATATTGACCACCACCTGTCCCTGCCGCTCGGCCAGATTGGCAAAATCGGGAAGAGAACGCGCCGTCCCGTCCGCGCCCGCCTGCGCCCAGGCACCGCCATTCAACAATAAAAGCACGGCCAAAAACCATGCGGAAAGCATGAATCGTTGTTGCGTCATGTTTTTTCCTCCTGAAATTCGATATGCGCAATATAGGGGCCGTCGGAAACTTTTCCAGAGGCCGCGTTTTTCGCCATCCACCAGCCGGCGAGCGCCAGCCCGAAAACCACGCCCGCCGCCGCGCCCGCGTCGCCCGCCGCCGCATCGCCCAAAAACGCGCCACACAGAAGCGCCAGGAGCGGCAAAACATACGCCAGGCGCACAGAATGCCGCAAGGCCCCGGCAAGGAAAACGACCGACACCCGCGCGCCCACCGGCGCGTCGATTGGATTTTGCACCCAGTAACGGCGCGGACGCAGGCAGAAGACCCGCGTCAAATGCGCGCTGCCGCACCCCCCTGTCTCATGACAACGCCCGCACCCGCTGCCAACGACCTCCACCAACGCCCGCTCCGCATCGACACGCAACACCCGCGCCGCCTGCGTAATCAGCGGCGCGAAAGCAGCAGAATCTGGAAAGACGGACATGGCAGGATGGAAATGACCGAAAAGAGCGCATAGTGTAAACCACAGCAGGGCAAATCCACATCTCCCATGAACCGGCGCAAAGCGCCGGCGATCTGAATCAAAAACGGCGGAGTGGGAAACCCTGTCCGCCGTCTCGTTTTCCGTTTCTCCTGTGGAACTTACAGGCGTTCGTAGATGGTGGTGATGCCCTGGCCGCCGCCGATGCACATGGTTGCCAGGCCGTAACGGCCATTGACGCGTTGCAGTTCGTGCAGGAGCTTGGTGACGATCACGCTGCCCGTGGCGGAAACCGGGTGTCCCAGGGCAATCGCGCCGCCGTTGGGGTTGGTCTTGGCGGGATCGAGCCCCAGTCCCTTGGCGACCGTCAGGGATTGCGCGGCGAAGGCTTCGTTGGCTTCGATGACGTCGATCTGATCCAGCGTCAGCCCGGCTTTTTTCAGCGCCAGCTTGGTCGATGGAATCGGGCCTTCGCCCATCACGTCATTGGGAACGCCGGCAATGCCGTAGGCCACCAGCCGCGCCAGCGGCTTGTAACCGGCGGCGGCGGCCTTGGCGGCGTCCGCTAGCACCAGGAACGCGGCGGCATCGTTGATGCCGGAGGCGTTGCCCGCCGTCACCGTGCCGTCCTTCTTGAAGGCGGGACGCATCTTCGCCAGCGCCTCCAGCGTGGTTTCGGGTTTGACGTGTTCATCGACATCGAACACGGTCTCACCCTTCCGGGTCTTCAACGTAATGGGAACGATCTGCCCCTTGAAGTATCCGGCAGCGCGCGCGGCGGTGGCGCGTTTTTGCGATTCCAGCGCGAAGGCGTCCTGATCCTCGCGGGTGATGCCCCATTTGGTCGCCAGGTTCTCGGCGGTGATGCCCATGTGACCGACGCCGAAGGGATCGGTAATCACCGACACCATCGCGTCAATGGCAGTGGCATCGCCCATGCGCGCGCCGGAACGCAGCGCAGGCAACAGGTAAGCGCCGCGCGACATGACTTCCACGCCGCCCGCCAGCGCGTAGTCCGCGTCGTCGAGCATGATTGCCTGGGCGCAGGAAACGATGGCCTGCATGGCGGAACCGCACAGGCGATTGACCGCAAAGACGACGGAATCCATGGAGAGGCCGCCCTGGATGGTGGCCACGCGCGAAACGTAGGGATAACGGCTTTCCGTGGGGATGATGTTCCCCATCGCGGCAAAACTGATTTGTTTGGGGTCGACGCCGGAACGCGCGATGGTTTCCTTGATGACCAGCCCGCCCAGTTCGGCGGGTTCCAGTTCCTTCAGCGAACCGTTAAACGCGCCAACGGCGGAACGGGCGGCGCTGAGAACGACAATATCCTTAAGCATTTTTGAACCACTCCTCTTTCAAGATGAATAGGCCGCCAGTCTGGCAAACCCAAGCAACAACAACAACGACAACCACAAAACGATGGCGCGCCAGACCAGGCCCACGGCGCCCTGCATGAATTCCACATCCGCCGCTTCGTCCATGCCTGAATCGCCGACGCTATCGTCTTTACGACGCGCGTCGCCAGGCCAGCGCGCGCGCTCTGGAACGTCAAGGTCGAGACGTACGCCCAAAGCGCCCGCGCCGCTGGCAATGACGATGCCGAGGCCGGGATCATACCAGCGCGTCGCATACCTGCGCCAGCAGTAAAACGCATCCACGAAATTGCCCATGCCCGCAAAAACCACCGCGGTCACGCGCGCGGGCAGCCAATCCAGCGCCCAGAAAAGCTGGCGAGAAAAGCGTCCGAATTCCTCGCGCATGTACCAGTTTTCACACAACAAATGCGACAGGCGATACAAAACCGCTCCCAATGGCCCCGGCAACAACACAAACCACAAGAGCACGGCAAAGACATGTCGATGCGCCGAGGCCAGCGCCGTCTCAATCGCCATTCGCGCCAGCTCGCCCGCGTCATCGGCAAAAACCTCCTCGCCTCGCCATTCGGACAAAAGCGCGCGCGCGCGCGCCACGTCACCCAGACGCAACGCCAGTTGAATATCCGTATAAAAATGGCTGAACTGACGAAATCCCAGGGTCAGATAAAGCGTCAGCACATTGACCAAAAACGCCAGAATCACATTGAGGCGATAAAAACCCCCATAGAGCGCCCCCAGCAGAAGCAGCGGCACGAAAACCGCGATCACCGCGCCCAGAACGCCCTGCGGGTACTTTCCCGCGTCCATGTGCCGCGCCCAGAACGCCATCCACGCCCCAAGAGGCCGCGCTACCCAGCGCGGATAATTCAGAGGCTTCAACTGCTCCAGCAAAAAGACAACAATGAGCGCAAAAAAACTCATTCGGCGACCCGCCCGTCAAGGCTTGAAAAGTCATAATCATAACAGATCAGGGGAGAGGATAAATGGCGGTTGTTCCGCATAGCCAAGGCTGGAACATCAAATTCTGCGTAGTTGAAGGGCGGTAGCGACGTAGTCGGGATTGTGCGCGGCGGTTTCGAGTTTTCCGGGCAGGCGGATGGAACGGAATTTGTCGGCCCGCAGG
>JAIRMN010000156.1 GCA_031258715.1 Zoogloeaceae bacterium | reverse complement strand
CTCACGCCGTCGCCGTTCTTGTCTTGCCAGACCTGAAGCTGGGCGTACGCCGCGTCATGGGCGTCGATCACGCCATCGCCATTGGCGTCCAGTTCAGCCAGTTCCCCAAAACCCGTCTGCTCGGGACTGCCGAAAAGTTCGCCTATGTCGTTGATGACGCCATCCCCGTTACGATCCAGCGCGAGGAATCCATCATTCTCGTCCAGCCACGCGGTTCGGGCGGCAAACCCGTCTCCGAAGACGGTGTATGGATACCTGCGGCGCTGGCGTCTGGACGGCGCCTGGGACGGGGTTATGGTATCCGCCGGTACTATCACCCCTCCGCGGAAGATCCATGCCGATGGCGGCTACACGGGCAAACTGTCGGCATGGAGCCGGGACATGCTCAGCTGTACCACTGAAGTTGTCAAACGCGACGAGAGCGGCAAATTCGTGGTCTTGCCCGGGCGCTGGATCGTCGAGCCTTGAGACAGCTTCTTACAGGGAAGCCCGCCAGGCGCGCCAGCCGCCCCAGCGGCTGATGTCCGTGGCCTTGTCAAGCCCTTCCGGGGCGCAGATGAAGCCGCATTCCCAGCTGCCGTCCTCGAGCTCGACCTTGCCCAGTCCCAGTGGAGGGGCGATGCCGGCGAGAAAAGAAGCGACTTCCGTCTGCGGCAGTTCCCAGACTTCCAGCGCGATGGCCGTGCCGTCCCCGCCTTCCGCCCGGATCATGCCGGGACGGACGGGCGTGCCGGAAAATGCGTACATCCGGTAGCGCGGGGCGCTTTGGTTTGCCGCGATCAGGCGGGCGCCGCGTCCGGTAAGCTGGTGATTGAGCGGCTCTCCAGCAAGGTGTGCGCCGCAGACCGCGATCCGCAGACGGTCGTTTCCCGCCGGGCGGGCGGGAGTAATAAAATCCTCCGGCGGATTGCAGCCGACGGGTGGTTGGCTTCCAGAACATTGCAGCGCGTGGGCAAGGCTCAGGAGATATTGGTCGGTAAATACCCGGCCAAACAGGGTCACGCCCCAGGGCAGGCCGTTCTTCATGCGACCGGCGGGCACGGCAACAGCGGCATAATCGAGCAGGTTCATGAAATTGGTGTAATAACCCAGTTCAGCGTTCTTCCCGATCGGATCGGCAGCCAGTTCGGCAAGCGTGATCGGGCGTGGATAAGGGGGCGTCACCACGCATTCCAGCGACGCGAGGGCGCGGTCGCATTCCGCTTTCAATGACTGGAGCCGGTATTGGGCGCGAAAGACCGCTACGCCGGAGATATTGGCGGCGCTGGACAGCACGGCGCGGATGACGGGCAGCACGGCTTCGGGATTTTTCTCCATCAGAGGGCCGACGACATGCTGGCGTTCGGCAAGCCAGGGGCCTTCATACAGCAAACGCGCCGCTTCCAGGAACGGGGAAAAATCAATCCCAACCGGCACGCCGCCCAAATCCCGCAAACGCGCGATAGCCTCCGCAAAAAGCAATTCGCTTTCCGCGCAACCCATGAATTCCAGGCGTTCCGGCACACCGAAACGAAAGCCGGGGCGGATGCCGCCAAAGGCGTCTTCCCGGTTCCAGCTGGGATTGACGCGGCTGTAGGCGTCCGCGGGATCGTAGCGCGCGGCAAGCGTAAACAATCGGCTTGCTTCCGCCGCGCTGGCGGTAAAGAAGGTGACAGAATCCAGGGTACGACAAGCGGGTACGAGGCCAGCGGTGGAAATCAGCCCCCGGCTCGCTTTCAGGCCGACAAGATCGTTCCACGCCGCCGGTACCCGCCCGCTGCCCGCCGTATCCGTGCCAAGCGCGAAACTGGCCACACCCAGCGCGACAGCCAGCGCCGAACCGGAACTCGATCCGCCCGCCGGATAATCAGGATGCGCGCTGTTGCGGCAGACGCCATAGGGCGAGCGCGTGCCGGAGAGGCCAGTAGCGAACTGGTCCAGATTGGTCTTGCCGACCGGGATCGCGCCCAGGGCGATCAGGCGCTCGACGACGGTCGCGCTTTTTTCCGGCGTGTAGGCGAAATCCGGACAAGCCGCCGTGGTCGGGATGTCGGCCAGGTCGATGTTGTCCTTGATTGCGAACGGAATACCGTAGAGCGGTTGAAGCATGGCCTCTTCGGGCCGCATCCGTTCCAGCGCGAAGAGAAAGGTTTCCTGTTCGGCTTCGGAGAGCAAATGGATGAACAGGTGGAATTCGGGATCCATGGCTGCCGCCTTTTCCCGGATCTCCCGCAGGAGGCGGCGCGGCGTCAGATCGCCAGAGGCGTAGCGAGCTTTGAGGGTTGCGGGACGCAAGTCGAACATTTCAGGTTTCCTCCTTTTCATCGGCCCTGCCGATCACCATCACGCGCTGCCCAGCGTTTATCGGCAGACCGGGGTGGACGCGGATTTCCCGCACGACGCCATCACTGGGGGATACAAGCGGGATTTCCATCTTCATGGATTCCAGCACGGCCAGTGTATCGCCCATCTGGACACGCTGGCCGACTGCCACCAGGACTTGCCAGAGATTTCCGGCAATGGCGCTCTCGACGCCCGTCTCGCCCACTGCGAGCGGGATTTCCCTATCCTCATGGGCGGCGGCAGTGTCCGCGCTCTCGAAATGCGCCTGTCCCGTGGCAATCCAACGTTCCCGCTCGGTGGCGAAGGCGGCGCGCTGTCGTTGTCGGAAGGCGGCGATGCTTGCAGCGTTTTTTTCCAGAAATCCCTGGTATTCCGCGAGGCCGATTTCGCTCGCCTCGATTCGGAGAGGATAGCGCCCCAGGGGGAAAGCGCGGCGGATATCGAGAAGCTCTTCCGCCGTCACTGGATAAAAGCGGATCTGGTCGAAAAACCGCAGCAACCAGGGCTTACCGCCAAACGCGCCGTCCGTCCGGTCGCGGTTCCACATTTGCAGGGTACGTCCGACGAACTGGTAGCCGCCGGGGCCTTCCATGCCGTAGACGCACAGGTAGGCGCCGCCGATGCCGACGGAATTTTCCGCCGTCCACGTGCGCGCCGGGTTGTATTTGGTCGTCACCAACCGGTGACGCGGGTCGAGCGGCGTCGCCACCGGCGCGCCCAGATAGACGTCGCCCAGTCCCATGACCAGATAGCTGGCCTCGAACACCGTGGCCTGTACTGCCGCGAGGTTGGGCAGACCGTTGATGCGGCGGATGAATTCCAGATTGCTCGGACACCAGGGCGCCTCCTGCCTGACCGTGGTCATGTATTTTTCGATCGCCAGGCGGCAGGCCGGATCGTCCCAGGAAAGCGGCAGGCGCACAATGCGCGAGGGCACGCGCAAATCCTTTGCGACCAACACCTGCCGCCAGCGCCGGTCGACTTCCTCGATCAGGCGCATGAGCGGCAGGGTTTCCGGCTGGTAGCGCACCTGAAGCGAGCGAACGCCTGGCGTCACGTCCAGAATGCCGTCGATTTCGCCATTCTCCCGCGCCTGTTCGAAGGATTGCATCAGCGCGTGACCACGAAAACGCAGTTTCAAATCCAGTTCCGGCGGGCCGAATTCAAGCAGCAAGGCGGCGTCGCCGCTCAGGCGAGCAACGAGGCGGGAATCTCCTTTTCCACGCTCGAGCACAATGGAGGAAAGCCGCGGCCTTTGCTCCCGCCACGCGGGAGAGACAGGCACAAGATGACGGATTTCTTCCTCGCGCGCCAAAAACAGCGCCCGCGCCGCGGCAAGGTCGACGGGGACGAAGCGTAGCCGATCTCCTGCCTGTAGTTGTCCCAGTTGCCAGAGATCGGCTTCGATTACCGTGACCGGGCAGACGAAACCGCCCAGGCTGGGGCCATCCGGGCCGAGGATGACCGGCATGTCGCCAGTGAAATCGACCGCGCCGACGACGTAGGGATTGTCGTGAAGGTTCGAGGGGTGCAGCCCCGCTTCTCCCCCGCTCTCCCGCGCCCATTCCGGCTTTGGCCCGATGAGGCGCACGCCTGTGCGGCTGGAATTGAAATGCACTGTCCATTCGGTACTGAAAAAGGTTTCGATGTAGGCGTCCGTAAAATATTCCGGCGCGCCGTGCGGGCCGTAAATCACCCGTAATACCCGGCATTCGGGTAAAGGCGGGTACAGTCCGGTGGGTAAGGCGCGTCCCGTGGAAGCGCCTGGCGCCGCTTCCGTCCATGCCGAAAAATGCAGCACGTCGCCCGATCGCAGCGCGCGTCCGGCGTGACCGCCGAAACCGCCAAGCGTGAAGGTGCTCTTGCTGCCCAGGTAATCCGGCACATGGATGCCGCCCCGGATCAGAAGATAGGCGCGCGCGCCTTCCGTCACCGCGCCCAGGGTGAGCGTCATGCCTGCGGGGATGGCAAGCACGGTATGCGTCGGCGCTTCGCGCTCTCCGATGAAGACCGGCAGGACTCCGCCGGTGACGACCACCTGCGCCGCCGCGTTGAAACGCAGGGCCGGGCCGTGCAGGGTAATTTCCAGCCCGGCGGCATCCGCCGGGTTTTCCAGCAGGCGGTTGCCCAGACGAAAGGCGCGTTCATCCATCGGCCCGGAAGGCGGTACGCCTACCGCCCAATAACCCAGGCGTCCGGGATGATCCTGCACAGTGGTCTGCATTCCGGCGGCAATGACCTCGAAGGTGGAAGCACGGTAGGGAAGCCCTTCGAGACAGCGCGTCCAGGGATGGCCTTCGACAAACGGAGGAAAGACGAGAATCTGCCGCAGGTATTCGCGATTGGTTTCCACGCCATACAGTCGAGCGGCGGAAAGCGTGGCCAGAAGCGCCTGCCGCGCCGTCTCCCGGTCTTCTTCCCAGGCAATCGCCTTGGCGAGCATCGGGTCGAAGAAGGAGGAGACTTCGCAACCGGTTTCCACCCAGGTATCGATGCGCAGACGCCGCCCGTCGGTTTCCGGGAAGCATACCCCGGTGAGCTTGCCCGGCGAGGGCTGGAAATTCCTGCCGGGATCCTCGGCATAGAGCCGCGCCTGGATGGCGTGTCCGCGCGGGCGGATGTCCCTCGCCAATTCGGCGAGCGGCGGCAATTCGCCGGAAGCCAGTTCCACCATCCAGCGCACCAAATCCACCCCCCAGACCTGCTCGGTGACGCCATGCTCGACTTGCAGGCGGGTATTGACTTCCAGAAAGTAAAATCGCCCATTCGCGCTGTCGTATACGAACTCGACCGTGCCCGCGCTCTGGTAGCGGACTGTTCGCGCAAGTTTCAGGGCTGCCGCGCATAGCGCGTCTTCCATTCCCTCCGGTAGATTGGGCGCGGGCGTTTCCTCGATTACTTTCTGATTCCGGCGCTGCACCGAGCAATCGCGCACCCCCAGGGCGATCGCCTCGCCCCTGCCATCGCCGAAAATCTGTACTTCGAGATGGCGCGCGCGTTCGATGTATTGTTCGATGAACACTCCAGCATCGCCGAAATGCTTCTCGCCCAGATGCCGGACGCTTGCGAAGGATTGCAGGAGTTCCGCTTCCGATCGGCAAACACGCATGCCGATGCCGCCGCCGCCTGCCGTGCTCTTCAGCATCAGCGGGTAGCCCAGGGTTTTGCCTGCCGCGAGTGCGGCGGCCTCGTTGTTCAGGAGTTCCGTTCCCGAAAGCAGCGGGATGTCATTTTCCCGCGCCAGGGCGCGCGCCGTATGTTTCAATCCGAAGTGTCGCAACTGCTCTGGCGTCGGACCGATGAAGGCGATCCCTGCCGCCGCGCAGGATTCGGCGAATCCGGCGTTTTCCGAGAGAAAGCCATAGCCCGGATGAATGGCCTCCGCGCCTGCTTTCCTGGCGGCGGCAAGGATCTTGTCGGCGGCAAGGTAGGTTTCCGCCGTCCCGCCTTCGCCCAGGCTCATGCTTTCATTGGCCGCGCGGACGTGCAGGCTGGCGAAGTCGGCTTCGGCGTACACAGCGACGCCTTCCACCCCCAGCGCGCGCAGTGTGGCGAGAATGCGGCAGGCGATCGCGCCGCGATTGGCAACCAGAATTTTCCCGAACATGACGGAACGCTCCCTGTGGTTCGGCAGGCCGTCCCGCCGGATGGAGATAGGAAGAAACCGCGGTCGTCCGCAGCTCAAAGAAATACCGTCAAACGCCGTCTACAGGATTCCCAGGGGACGGCTCCGTCACCCGGATCTCGACCGGCGTCGGATTCCAGCCGTTGCAGGGGTTGTTGAGCTGCGGGCAATTGGAAATCAGCACGATGACATCCATCTCTGCCTCTAGCGTCACGGATTTTCCCGGCGCGGAAATACCGTCCGCAAAGGCGAGGCCGCCTTCCGGCGTCACCGGCACGTTCATGAAGAAATTGATGTTCGCGCCAATGTCCCGCTTCGCAAGCCGTCCATTGAGCAGCGCGGCGCGCAGGAAATTGTCGCGACAACTGTGCATGTAGCGTTTATCGAGCGCGTAGCGCACGGCGTTGCTCTCCTGTGCGCAAGCGCCGCCCAGGGTGTCATGGCGACCGCAGTTGTCGTCTATGATGGTCAGGAGCGGATTCCCCAGGTTGGAGTAAAGCACGCTGCCCGTCGTGAGATAGGCGTTGTTCTGACGGCGCAGTGTGCGCTGCGGGTCGAAGCGTTCGCGTGGATCGGCGGCGTTGTAGAACAGCGTGTCAACCGCTTGGTTGCCTTCGAGGTCGATGATGGCAAGCGTTGCGCCTTTGGCGAGATCGAACAGACAGGGTTCGCCAGCCGGGATGATGCGGGAAAAGGTGGTCATGGCAAGCCTTTCGGATCAAAGGAAGAAGCGTTCGGTGTTGTGGAAGGCGCGCGCGTTTTCCGGGCACAGGGCGCGGCAGGGCATGATGACGTCGTTGCTCTCTGGACGAAACCACTCGAGGCGTGTCGGCTTGGGGGCATAGGCGGGATGCGGATCCAATGGATGCTGGAGCGCAGTCAGCACCACGAGCGTGTTCATGGGCGCGTACAGTTCCACAAGGTCGCCCGACCGGGAATTGCCGGGCACGAAATGGAAAGCGCCCGCCTCATCGATCGTGACCTTGCTAAACAGATTGACGGTCATCAGGAGGTCTTCCAGACCCAGATTCCATTTTCCCAGTTCGACCAGCATGTTTTCCACGCCATTCCGGTAAAACCCGTTTCGGAGTTCCTGATAACGTCCTTCTCCGTATTTTTCCCGTACCTCGGCGGCGTTTAGGAGTCCGCCGGCGCAATCATGCCAGCCGCAGGTATCGGAGACGATGGCCGCCAGCACCCGGCCCATGTCCGAGTAGAGGCAATGCCCTGCCGTGAGCCTGAAAGTGTGCTGGCCCTTCAGGGTATCCGGCAGGTTGAGGCGCTCGCTCTTTTCGTCGGCGTTCAGGAGCATGAGGCTCACGTTGCCGCCGCCTTCTTGGTCGGTAACGCGCAAGAGTTGCCCGCGCTTCAGGATGAACGAGGTATGGCCGCCGCCCGGCACAATTTCTTCGCAGAGGCGGGGAAGAATGCTGAGAGGGGAGGTCATGCGTTGGCTCCTTCAGGAAAAGTGGGCGATGTCCTGCCCAGGATGCGTGAGGACAGCGCCGCGAGATGTTTGCGGCTGGCATGCCGATCCGCGTTCAGGGGAATGTCGTAGGTGACGCGCGCTCCGTAGGCTTCCGGCGCTTGAGGGTCTTGCCGCGTCCGATCGAAAACCAGGAGGCGCGTGCCCAGGTTGAAGCCTTCGGCAAGATCGTGCGTCACCATGAATACGGTAAGGCCGGTTTCCCGCCAGAGTTCGAGGATGAGCGCATGCATGTCCTTGCGGACGCCGGGGTCGAGCGCGCCGAAGGGTTCGTCCAGGAGCAGGACGCGCGGCTTCATGATGAACGCCTGGGCGATCGCCAGCCGCTGCTGCATGCCGCCGGAAAGCTGGTACGGATATTTGCCAAGCGCCTGACTCAGCCCCACCTTTTCGAGCAGCGCCGTGGCTTCCTGGCGGGCTGCGCGTTTCTTCCTGCCGAAAAGCCGTCCCCAGAAGCGTGATTGTGGCAGCTCCAGACCGAGGACGACGTTATCCCGCACATTCAGGTGCGGAAATACCGAATAACGCTGGAACACCACGCCGCGATCAGGATCGGGTTCGGCGACGAGCGCCTTGCCTTCCATCCGGATCGTTCCGCGGCTCGGCGCTTCCTGTCCCAGCAAAAGGCGAAGGAAGGTGGATTTGCCGCAACCGGACGCGCCGACCAGGGTGCAGAACTCCCCTTCGTCGACTACGAGATCCAGGCGTTCCAGCACCACATGCGCGCCGTATTCCTGCCAGACATTGTCGATTTCGATGAAGCTCACGTTTCTGCGCCCTCCGACCAGGGGAAACACCGGCGGTTGATCTGGCGCAAGAGGTAATCCATCAGCCATGCCAATAGGGTGATCCATGCCACATAGGGCAAAATGGTGTCCATCGCCAGGTAGCGGCGCACGAGAAAGATGCGGTAGCCGAGACCCGCCGTGGCGGAAATGGCTTCCGCCGAGATGAGGAAAAGCCACGCCGGCCCCAGCATCAGGCGCAACGAGATGAAGAGGCGGCAGCAAAGCTGCGGCAACATCATCCGCAGAACCAGCGTCCAACTGTTCGCGCCCAAGGTCTGCGCCTTGACGAACAGTTCCCTGGGAATTTCCCGCGCCTTCTGTTCCAGGTCACGCGCGAGTATCGGCGTGATGCCGATGACGATCAGCATCACTTTTGAGAGTTCGTCCAGCCCGAACACGATGAAGAGGATGGGCAGGATGGCAAGCGGCGGAATCATCGAGGCAACGGCGAGAAAGGGCGACAATCCTGCCCGCAGCAGCGGAAAGGCTCCGCTGATGATCCCCAACGCCAGTCCGGCACAGGCGGCGATGCCCAGTCCCATGCCCAGGCGGGCGAGACTGGCGGCGGTATCGTTCCACAGGATATATTCGCCGCTGCGCCGGTCCTCGCGGAAAGCCGCGCGGTCAATGGCCGCCGCCATCTGCGCGGCGGAAGGCAGAAGCTTGTCGTCCGAGTTGTCTTGAAGCCGCGCGGCGGAACCGGAGAAGTAGGCGGCCAGGAGCAGGATGAATGGCAGCAGCGCAAGCAGCAACTGGTTGCCGCGTCCGGGATGGCGATTGATAAAACGCATGGATTCTCCTTTGTTCCCGTGGGCGCGAACCTCTTCCTTCAGAGTCCCCCTTTGATGGCCATGCGAATGAAGGCATCGTCAAAGCGGAACAGGATGCGCTTTTTATCGCCCAGTGTCACCCCGCCCGGGAAGCTCATACCGATGGCTTCGGCGTTTTTCGCGCCCTCGCCCAAAAGCCCTTTTTCAAAAGAAAACTGCGCCACGCGCCGCATGGTCTTGATCAAGTCCGGACTGGTGACGAAAACCAGGTTTTCCTGCGGGGTATGGAACAAATGCGTGTTTTTCAACTGTGCCCGGTAACTGGCCAGATCCGTTCCAGAGCTTTTCGCCATCGCTTCCAGCGCCTCCGCATTTCCGGCCTTTATCATCGCCATGACTTCATACCAGGCGCCTGTCAGCGCCTTGCCCAAGGCCGGGTTATCCTTCAATACCCGCGTATTCGCCACCATGATGTCGATGATCTCGCCGGGAATCTGGTGGGAATTGAAGATTTCCATCGTGTCTGGACGGGCTTTCAGGGTCATGAGCTGGGGATTCCAGGCGACGGCGGCCAGTACGTTGCCAGTGTCGTAGGCCGCCACGAGATCGGCGTCGGAAGTATTCACCACCTTGACGTCGCGCTCGCGCAGTCCCGCCGTTTCCAGGCCGCGCGCCAGCAGGTAATGGGAGACGGTCAATTCGGGCAGATAGACGCTCATTCCTTTCAGATCCTTGAGGGTCTTGCCCTTCCCCTTGATGACCACGCCGTCGCCACCGTCGGAATAGCTGCCGACGACCAGTGCCGTCGTATCCACGCCGCCCACGACAGGGACGATGAGCGCGTCCATGTTGGTCATGGAGCAGGCGTCGAATTTGCCAGCAGCATATTGGTTGAGAGCTTCGCCAACATCGTTGATCTGCGTGATCCTAATGTCGATGCCGTATTTTCTTGCCCACTTGTCGATGATCCCGGAACTGTCGACATAGCCCCAGGGTACCCAGCCGGCGTAGATCGTCCAGCAGACGTTGAAGCTCTTTTTGCTCTCGCCCACTGCGGGCAGGCTGAAAGCCACGAGGCAGCCAATGGCGCAGAGCGTGGTTACACGCGCGGCAAGGCGGGAAAGCCGGTTATTTTGCATCATGCTTCTCCTTTGAATGACAAGGTTGGAAACGGGAAAATCATGTCAGCGGATGCAACGGCGGCAGGATCGCCGCGACCAATTGCAAACGGCAGGCAATCATGCCCTTCTGGATGCCGATTTCGTCGGCGATGGCCTGTAGCTTCCTGGCCGGCCCTTGCACCAGGATGACTTCCATGCTCCGGTGTTCTTCCAGGTTGACGTGCAGGGAACTGATGACTTCGGTGATGTAGTGGTATTGCAGATCGGACAGGCGTTTTTGCAGGCCATGTGCCGTCCGGTCATAGAAGATGGTGATCGTCCCGGCCATGATCTTGTCGCCCAGCTGGCGCTTGTGCTCGACCAGATGCTGATGAATCATGTCGCAGAGCGCCTTGGATCGACTCTCGAAACCGCGCGCTTCGACCATGCCGTCCAGTTCGACTAGCAGATCCCGTTCCAGCGAGATGCTGATCCGGCTGACCGAATCGCCTGATTTGTCGTTGGAATTGCGCATGTCGTCGTCCTCAGAACATGCTGGCGTAACGGTCAATCTCCCACTTGCTCACGGCAAGGTGGTAAGCCTCCCATTCCCTGGACTTGTACTGGATGAATTCATCGCGCAGGGCTTTGCCAAGCGTCTTTTCCACCAGGGGATCGGCGGCGAACGCGGCTATCGCTTCCTGCAGGGTCTGCGGCAGGAACTGGATGCCGCGCGCGGCGCGCGTTTCCTCGGAAAGGGCGTAGAGGTTATCCTCGTTGGGAGCGCCAGGGTCCAGCTTTTCCCGAATGCCTTCCAGACCGGCTGCTAGCGCCAGCGCCGCGGCCAGATAGGGATTGACCGCGCCATCCGCGTTGCGCGATTCGCAACGGCCGCCACCCGCCGGTACGCGCACCGAGTTGGTCCGGTTATTGGAACCATAGGAATTGAAAACCGGCGCCCACGAATAATTGTGCATCGCGCCGCGCCGCACCAGGCGCTTGTAGCTGTTGACCGTCGGCGCAAACGCGGCGCACAGGGCGCGGCCATGTTTCAGGATCCCGCCAATAAAGTGGTAGCCGAGCGCGGTCAAACCAATGCCGCGCGGATCGTCTTGCGGATCGCAGGCAAAGAGGTTCCTGCCGCTTTCAAGCTCATAGAAGGACATGTTGAAATGCGCGCCGTTACCGGTTTTGTCGGCAAACGGCTTGGGCATCATGGTGGCCAGCAGTCCCTCTTCCTGGGCGAAATGCCGGGCCATGAAGCGGAAGAAAACCAACCGGTCGCAGGTAGTCAGGGCGTCGGCGTAGTTGAAATCGAATTCGAACTGCCCATTGGCGTCCTCATGGTCGAATGAATAGAGATCCCAGCCCAGTCTGTTGATGGCGGAAGCCACCTTGTCCAGCCAGGAAAAGCTGTTCACAAAATGGCGAATGTCGTAACAGGGCTTGATTTCCCTGTCCTCCGGATCGGCAACAGCAAGCGCGCCATCCGCCAATCGCCGCAACAGGAATATCTCGCATTCGATGCCAAGGTGCATGCCATAACCCATCGCCGCCGCCTCAGCGAGCTGGTTCTTCAGGGTAACCCGGGTATTGAGCGCATACGGCTTGCCCTGAAAGGCGTTATCCGCCGGCATCCAGGCGATCGCGGGTTCCCACGGCAACTGGATGACCCCGTCGAGATCGGGAATGGAACTCAGCTCGTCATCGTTGGGCGCCTGTCCCAAACCGTCGAGCGCGTAGCCCGTATAACGTTCCGACCCGCAGGCCATTTGCCGCAGGTGCGAAATGGGCACGACCTTGCCCTTGGGGACGCCGTGAATGTCCACGTAAGCGCCGACACAATACTTGACGCCCTTGCCCTCCAGTTCCTTCTGGAGCGCGGCGATGTCTTCGCTGCTGTGCATGGGTATGTTCCTTTATCTGGAAAATGATGGGGGCGCGGTTTCGTGATTCGCCGCCAGCGCCTGGGCGGTCGAACGGTAAGGCCGGTCAAGCGGCGGCGTTTCGGCCTGACCGCGCCGAATCAGGGCCAGGAGGTCTTCCAGCATCCACGCGAAGCAGTCCCGCCCTTTTGCCGCGCTGGCGCGGCTTGGATAACCGGTCACGCCGTTCCTGCTCGTGTGGTTGACCGGATGGGCAAAAACCAGGCCGCCGGCACGATCCGGATCGTCGGCTTCGGCAAACTTTCCAGGACGTGTTATGGCGGGCGCAATCGCCAGCATCAGGGAAGTTTCGGCATCGTTCGCGTGCCAGTCCTCCGCGTCCGCGAAGCAGAATTCCCGCACGCGCGGACTCAAGGTTCCCGCATGGACGACCGCCACCATCAAATCGTCATGTTCGGCGCGCAGCATTTCTAGCGCGCACCGCAATGGCGCGGCGTTGCCCACATGGGCATTCACGATGAACAGGCGGCGTACGCCACTGTGGTAGGCCCAGTCGCCAATTTGCCTGACCAGTTCGATCATGAGCGTGGGTTGTAGAGCCAAAGTTCCCGGCCATTGCTGGCTGTGACCTATCGAACAGCCGTAGGAAAGCGTCGGCAACATGGGGACGCCGGTCGCTTCCGCCGCTGCGCGGCACAATTTCTCGGCGAGCATCGCGTCCATGCCGCATCCGAGATGCGGGCCATGCTGTTCGGTCGCGCCGACCGGCAAAATAGCTGTCTGCCGCGCGGCGGCAAGACATTCAGGCAACTCTTCCCATGTGAGTTCGGACCAGAACACGCAAAACTCCTTTCTCGGCATTGACTGCGGCCATCGATGAATGCTGCATTCGATCTTTTCATTCAGTATTACTTGAAAAGAGTTTAGTAATACTCACATCAGGACAAGCAAGCAGGATGCCAGAAACGGAGTTGCCACAGAAGTACATAGTAAGCAATTGTTTTTTATATCATTTTTCGGAAATAACACGGTAAGCGCCATCTATACATGTTGGCGCGCACCAAACCAGAATGGAGCATTTCTTTCCCGTAAGCACTATTTTGGTGCGTAATCGGAACTGCATCCGCCGTCGTCGCTCTTCTCTTTTTGCCTCTTCTCGTACAATTGCTGCAAACGTCCGAGACAAACTGGCGCTGCGTAACACAACCCAAGAATCCAGAGGATGTGTTTCCAGCAAGAAATTAGCGACAGCCCTTCAGGGCTGTCGGTCTAACGCCATTGGGAAGGGGTTTCTTTCCCCTCCCCAATGGCTACGGTCGAAACCCCGGCCTTCAGGCCGGGGTCTCAACC
>JAIRMN010000138.1 GCA_031258715.1 Zoogloeaceae bacterium | reverse complement strand
ATCACAGCCAGATGCCGGAAAATGAACGGCATTTTCGCGGTATCAATGAGCTGTCGCCGCGCATCGTCTTCCACCGGCACGCCTTGCGTCCAAAGCTTGATCAAGTGGGCGTCTTCGGCGGCGATGAGGTCGAAATCGGCCAGTGAAACGGTGTCCATGTCGTGTTTTCTCCGTGTTTTTTTCCGGCGGAAACAAAAACGCTTCGTCCCCACCGACCTTCAAATCAAATTACCCCGCCTTCAACGTCACCAGAGCATTCAACATCTGGACAACGAGACGCGAGAAACGCCCACCAAAGCCGTAACTCATTGATTAAAAAGAGGACTACGCCACCCCAGCTTTGGGAAGGGCTCAATCGTGGACTTCTTCCTGCCCGTTGGCAAGCTTGATTCCCACTCTTGCGCTTGCTGCTGTCCGCCTGAATCCATCGCTTCTTCCTGCGAGAGAGGACAGTATAATTCCAAAGTAACGAACCCATCCTGCGCCCAAAGCGATCGCCCTCGGTCATCATATCGGCTTGATCCTAAGCATTTGCATCCGCACGTTGTCGTTCCAGCCCGCCCGTTTTCGCTTGAGGCGCATGCTCGTTTTGCGCGGCTCGGAAGTGTCGGCGCGGACGATGTTGAGCGCCATCTTCCTGAGCAGGGACAGGTTCTGTGGCGCATTGCCCTTTCTGACGCAGCAACCGTCCTCGCCAAAGCACACATCCGAGCATCCAGTGAAGCCGGTTTTCGATCCCCCAGTGCGTCCGCACGGCCTGGCCCAGTTGCTGAGCGCTCAGTTCGCGCGAACTGATGGAGTAGCGCTCCTCGGCCTTGGCGGGCGCTCCCTTGACGGCACGCTGCGAGACCACGTAGCCCACCGTCTTGCAACCCGGCCACGGGGCTGGATCGATCGCTTCACCCGCAGCCGAGGCCTCGGCGATCACCTCCCTGACCGCCTGCAACAGTTTGCGCTGATTGCCCTTGACCGCGAGCAGATGGTCGCCCCCCCTTCTCGATGATTTTGGCGGCGATCTCGCGCTGCCAGCCCATCGCGTCGATCGTCACCAGCAACCCCTTGGTGTACAAGGCTGTTTAGTCCCAGTCCGGCTATTTGACCGTTGCTGGAGAAGAGGATTTGGGCGGAGAGATTTTCTATACCCTGGGTTTTCCCAACCGCGAAGTGCACAGCGCCCTCAGTGCGACCTTGTTGGGAACATGGATAGGAAATGCCCAACAGGGCGTAACGCATCGCACGGCACTTTTCCGCGCCTTGCAAAAGAATGATTTTGAACGCATCCGGGAAATTTTCTTCTCGCTCTACGCGAGCATCCCGAACGACTGGTTCCGCAAAAGCGGCCTTGATCAGTTCGAGGGCTATTACACAAGCGTCTTCTATGCCAGCTTCGCCGCGCTGGGATTGGAGATCGTCCCGTCGTCCCGGAAAGCGTGAGCAACCAGAAGCGACTGGACATGGCGATCAAGTTCAACGGGCAGGTGTATCTCTTCGAGTTCAAGGTGGTGGAAGAGGAAGCCGAGGGCCGGGCGTTACGGCAAATCAGGGAAAAACAATACGCCGACAAATACCGCGCGCTCGATCAGCCCATCCATTCCCCTCCCAGAGCGGTGACCGGATCGAGCCGCGCCGCGTTGCGGGCGGGCCTGTCGCCGAAGACGAGGCCGGGGCCGGTGACGAGCGCAGCCTTTCGAGCGTGGCGCGGTTGGCGGAGACGGTGGCCTGCGTGGGCGAAGATGCGCTGCGCCATGTGCCCGATGGCGATTTCGCGTTTTTCGATCAGCGGGAAATGTGGCAATCACGCCCCCATCCGCAGGCGTGCCCGCGACTTCTGCACCGCCCGCGCCGCGCCGAGTGCTTGTGGATAACACCACGCGCATGACTTTCGCGCTAGACTAGGGCGGATCACGACTCCCGAGGCAGTGCGGGCCGGCGCGCGGAAGGCGTCCCGATTCGCTGTCCTGCCGTCGGGTTCCGACATTGTTTCCATTGCCTTCGCGCCCATTATCCCGTCTCGCCGAACCATCATGCTCCGTCGCCTGACTTACCGCCTTGCGCTTTTCGCCGCGTGCGCCTTCCCGGTTTTCGCCTCCGCCGAACTGTTGCGCCCCAACGACGCCCACGCGGAAACGGCCATCACCAGCGCGCATTTGTTGTCGCGCTACCACTACCGGGCGCCGCAGCTGGACGACGCGCTTTCGGTACAGATTTTCGAGCGCTACCTGAAGGCGCTCGACCCCGCGCGCCTGATCTTCCTGCAAACCGACGTCGACGGATTTTCCTACGCCCGCACCCAGCTCGATGACGCCATCCTCGGCGGCCGGCTCGATGCCCCCTTCGCCATCTTCGCGCGCTACGCCGAGCGCGTCAAAAAGCAGCGGAACGTCATCCGGGAACTGCTCGCCGAGCGTTTCGACTTCACCAGCGACGAAAACTACACGCCGGATCGCAGCGACGCGGCATGGGCGGTTTCCAGCGAGGCGCTGCGCGACATCTGGCGCAAGCGGATCAAAAACGATTGGCTGCGCCTGCGCCTGGCCGGCAAAAACGACGATGCCATCCGCCAGACCCTCGCCAAACGCTACGAACACGCGCTCGAACGTTCCACCAAGCTCACCAGCGACGATGTGTTCCAGGTGTTCATGAACGCCTGGGCCAG
>JAIRMN010000099.1 GCA_031258715.1 Zoogloeaceae bacterium | reverse complement strand
GTAGGCAAGACACAGGTCGGATAAGCGGCCTGGAGGCGGGCATCCTTGTGGTATCGCTTGAGCAGCTTGCAAAACGGACATTCACCGTTCGAGCGCGGCGCGATGTCCGTCAGGGTAGTTGTTTAGTCCCGGCATTTGATGGGTTGGGTTCATGGTGAAGCGCTCTGGTTCCTTTGTCCAGATTTTGCAGAGATATTCATAGGGCGTCAGTCCGTTAAGAGTCTTCAGTCGGCGTGCGAAGTTGTAAGCCTGTATGAAGTCGTGCAGGTGGCTTTCAAGCTGTTGATGGCTGTCGTAGTGATAGCGTTTGACGGTGGCTTCCTTGATGGTGCGATTCATTCGCTCAACCTGCCCGTTCGTCCAGGGGTGCTTGACTTGGGTCAGGCGATGCTCAATGGCGTGCTCGCGGCAAACGCGATCAAAGAGATGCTCAAAAGCCTGCTTGTCCTGTTTGCGGTGGGTAAATTGAATGCCGTTGTCCGTGAGCACGGTATGAATGGCGCAGGGCAGCGCCCCGATCAGCTGATGCAGGAATTGCGCGGCCTCTTTCTTTCCTGCGCTGCTGTGCAGTTCGAGGTAGGCGAACTTGCTCCTGTAAAAATACATAGACCAGTTCTTCCAGCAAGTCACGCGCCATGAAGATTCAAGGGGCGCTTCCTTGATTGCACCCCTCTGTCTCCTGATTCCTGTCCTCTGGCTCATCAAAGGCTATAATGCGCAGTGGCCTTGAAGGGCTGTTTTCAATTTTTGGGAATCGTCATGACTGTTCTTTCCGTTTCCAGGCTGATGGCCTTGCAACCCTTGATCGACGCGCTCTGGGAGCGCTGCGGGGAGATGAATCCGCAAAGCGTGCCGGTCGAACTCCAAGCGATCGAGGATGTCGTGGCGGCGCTGGACGCGGGGGTGCTGCGTGTGGCGGAGAAAATCGACGGGCAGTGGGTGACGCATCAGTGGATCAAGAAAGCGGTGTTGCTCTCCTTTCGCGCGCGCGACAACGCGCTGATGCAGGATGGCGTTTCGCGCTATTTCGACAAGGCGCCGACCAAGTTCACGGCATATTCGGAAGCAGACTTCATCCGCGGGGGTTTTCGCGTCGTGCCGCCTGCGGTGGCGCGGCGCGGCGCCTACATTGCCGGGAGCGTGGTGCTGATGCCTTCCTATGTGAATATCGGCGCCTATGTCGATAGCGGCACGATGGTGGATACCTGGGTCACGGTCGGTTCCTGCGCGCAGGTGGGAAAAAACGTGCATCTTTCCGGCGGCGTCGGGCTGGGCGGCGTCCTGGAGCCTTTGCAGGCCAATCCGACCATCATCGAGGACAACTGTTTCATCGGCGCGCGTTCCGAAATCGTCGAGGGCGTGATCGTCGAGGAAAATTCAGTGATTTCAATGGGCGTCTATATCGGCAAATCCACGAAAATCTACGATCGCGCGACGGGCGAAGTGAGCTATGGCCGCGTCCCCGCTGGTTCCGTGGTGGTTTCTGGCAACCTGCCTGCGAAAGACGGCACGCACAGCCTCTATTGCGCGGTGATTGTCAAGAAGGTCGACGCGCAAACCCGCGCCAAGACCAGCATCAACGATCTGTTGCGCGATTGAGTTTTCACGAAGAGCGCGTATGCTTGCGTCTGTCTTCATCAATGGAGAGGTGGGTAGGTCATGATTCTGGACAAACTTTTTCAGCTCATGTCGGAAAAGCAGGCTTCCGACCTGTTCGTTTCCGCCGGAACGCCGATTCACATCAAGATTCATGGCAATTCCATGCCGGTCAACCAGCAGGTGATGACGCCGGACATGATCGAAAAAATTGCCCTGGAATTGATGACGGTCGAACAGGCGCAGGCATTCGAAAACGACATGGAAATGAACCTTTCCTTCGGAATGCCGCAAGTGGGTAATTTCCGGGTCAATCTCTTCCGCCAGCGTAATTCCATCAGCATTGTCGTGCGCTTCATCCAGAGCAATATCCCTGAATTGAGCAGCCTGGGGCTGCCGCCGGTCATGAGCGACCTGATCATGGAAAAGCGCGGGCTGATCCTGATCGTTGGCAGCACGGGGTCGGGCAAATCCACCACGATCGCGGCCATGCTGGATTTTCGCAACATCAATCGCAGTGGTCATATCCTGACGGTGGAAGACCCGATAGAATTCCTGTTCCGGCACAAGAAATCCATTGTCAACCAGCGCGAACTGGGCATCGATACGCATGACTGGGCTTCCGCCCTGAGAAACGCCATGCGCCAGGCGCCGGACTGCATCATGATCGGCGAAATCCGCGACAAGGAGACCATGCAGGCGGCGCTGGCCTACGCCCAAACAGGGTGCATGTGCGTAGCAACCCTGCATGCCAACAACAGTTATCACGCCCTGAACCGCATCATCAATTTCTTTCCGCTGGAAAACCGATCGGCGCTCTTTCTGGAACTGGCCACCAGCTTGCGCGCCATCGCTTCCCAGCGCCTGGTGAGAAAGCCGGATGGCGTCCGCATTCCTTCCGTGGAAGTGCTGCTCAACACGCGCCATATCAGCGAACTAATCGAGCGCGGCGAGGTTCAGGCCATCAAGGAAGCGATGGAGCAAAGCCTGGCGCCCGGATCGCAGACTTTTGAACAGGATCTGTTCCGGCTCTATCGTGAAGGCGTCATCACGCTGGATGAAGCCCTGGTCAATTCCGATTCGCCCACCAACCTCTCTTGGCTGGTCAATAATTCCACCATCGATACGGGCGCGGACAAGGGCGAGCGGCGCACTGACAAATCGCTGGAATTCGAGCAAAACGACGAGGAAAGCGGCGCGTCCTTCAAGGAATTCACCTTCTCGCTGGACAATACGCTGGATGCCTGACGATCATGTCCCTGCGCGCCGACGCTGAATTCTTCCCGGCGCGTCCGTGCGCATGAGCGAACCTTCTCCACTGCGGAAGGCCAGTCCGCGCCACCGTCCGGAGGCAGCGCGGCGCAAGCGGCTGTTGGCGCGTATCGGCGCGGGCGTGGCGGTGATTCCCACTGCCGCCGAAAAAACGCGTAACCGCGATACGCCGTATCCGTATCGCTTCGATTCCGATTTCTGGTATCTGACGGCTTTCCCCGAACCGGACGCGGTGCTGGCGCTGGCGGATGGGCGTTCCATCCTGTTTTGCCGGGAGAAGGACGCAAAAAGGGAAGCTTGGGAAGGGTTCCGTTATGGGCCGGAAGCGGCAAAGGAGGTTTTCGGGTTCGACGCGGCTTTCCCCCTCGCTTCCCTGGAAGCGCAGTTGCCGCTCTTCCTGGCGGATCGCCCCGCGCTCTGGCACACCCTGGGACAGGATGCCGAAAGCGACGCCCGCATCGTCCGCGCCCTGAATGCGGTGCGTGGCATGAGCCGGACAGGACGGCGTCCGCCCGCCGTTATCCACGATTTGCGCCAGATTCTGGACGCCATGCGGCTCATCAAGGATGCGGCGGAACAAGCGCTCATGCGGCAAGCCGCCGATATTGCCGCCGCTGGTCATCTTCGCGCCATGCGCGCCTGCCGTCCCGGAAAGTTCGAGTATGAACTGGAAGCGGAATTGAGCTACGAATTCCGTCGCTGGGGCGCGGCAGGCCATGCCTATGCGCCGATTGTCGCGGGCGGCGGCAACGCCTGTGTGCTGCATTACGTGGCGAACGACAAACGCCTGCCGGACGCGGGACTGGTGCTGATCGACGCGGGATGCGAAGTTTCGGGCTACGCTGCGGACATCAGCCGCACCTTTCCAGTCAACGGGCGGTTTTCCGCCCTCCAGAAGGAGTGCTATGAAATCGTGCTGGCCGCGCAAACGGCGGCGATAGCGGCCATCCGCCCCGGCGCCTCTTTCGATGCGCCGCATGAGGCCGCCGTGCGGGTATTGACACAGGGCATGGTGGATCTGCGCCTCTTGTCCGGCACACTGGATGGTCTTATCGAATCCGGCGCGTACCAGCGGTTTTATATGCATCGCACCGGCCACTGGTTGGGATTGGACGTGCATGACGCGGGCGACTACAAACAGGGTGAGACCTGGATTTCCCTGGCACCGGGCATGACCCTGACCGTGGAACCCGGCCTTTACATTCCGTCCGCCCCGGACGTGCCGAAGCCGCTGCGTAACCTGGGCATCCGTATCGAGGATGATGTCATCGTCACGAAGACCGGCTGCCGGGTATACACCCACGCGCCGCGCACGGTGGCGGAAATCGAAGCGGCTATGCGGGAAGGATGACCCGGAAATGACCTCCGCGCGCAAACGGTTTGACGCCGCCATTCTGGTGGGACGTTTCCAGCCCTTTCACAACGCCCATGCCGCCTTGCTGCGGGCGGCGCTGGCAAGCGCCGGACGGGTAGTGGTGGCGCTGGGATCGGCGTTTTCGGCGAGAAACATCCGCAATCCCTTCACCGCCGAAGAACGCGCGACGATGATACGCGCCAGCCTGGATGACCACGCGGCAGGGCGCGTGTCGTTCGTTTTCGTGCGCGATTATTACGACGACCATCGCTGGGCGAAAGCCGTGGAAAACGGCGTCCGGGCGGAAATGGAAAGGCAGGGACTGCGCGCGTCGCGCGCCGCGCTCGCCGGTTTTCACAAGGACGCGACCAGCGATTATCTCCGGCTTTTTCCGCAGTGGTCACGGTTGGCGCTGGAACGCCAGGGGAATATCGACGCCAGCGCCATTCGCCAGACCTATTTTACGAATGCCGCCGATTCCTCTTGGACAGCACTCGTTCCGCCGGCCGTTGCCCACTTTCTGAAAGACGTGGCGACACGCGCCGATTTCGTCGACATACAGGAAGAATACCGGGCGGCGCTGGTCTATCGGGAAAAATGGGGCGAAGGCCCTTTCGTGACGCTGGACGCTGTGGTGACGGCGGCGGGGCATGTGGCGTTGGTGCGGCGGAAAAACGCGCCGGGACGCGGACTCTGGGCGATTCCCGGCGGTTTTCTCGAAGGCCGGGAACGGCTTTTTCAGGGCGCGGTGCGCGAACTGAAGGAAGAAACCGGACTGGACATGCCGGAGGCGGACTTCATCGACGCCCTGCGCGACGTGGCGGTCTTCGACCATCCCGACCGCAGCGCGCGTGGCCGCATCCTCACGCACGCCCACTGGTTCGACCTGCCGCTCGCCGCGCTTCCCGCCATCCACGGCGCGGACGACGCCGCCGAAGCCCGCTGGTTCCCCACCGCCAGCCTCCCCGCGATGGAAACGGCATTGTTCGAGGATCACTTCCACATCCTCGATCATTTTCTGCGCCTGTTATCAAGAGACGGGGATCAAGAATCAGGAGACAGCGCCTCCCTTCGTCATTCTCCGGAACGAAGCGACGCAGACCGCGCGACCAGCAAGTGCGCCCCCTACGACGGATGCGCCATCGAAAACGCCAAAGCTACCGAATAAAGTCCAACTGGATTGCCGCGGGCTTCGCCCTCGCAATGACGAGAGGGGAGCGTTATTGCGTGGGCGGAGCGACCTAGAACGCTCCAAACTCCCTCGTCATTCTCAGGAGCGAAGCGACGAAGCAATCCAGATTCCTAACCCGCGGCTTGATACGCCGGTAGCTTCCTCTGTCCTCTGTCTCCTGATTCCTGCCCCCGTAGAAGGCCATATGTAAATTTTTCAATTGCGATCGAATTCGTTGACACGTATTGAAGTTTAGTTGCACAATACGAACCAATGTTTCGTTGTATGAACTTCAAGGAGCGTTTTTCATGTCGTCTTCCCGTCGCTATACCCTGACATTGTCCTGTCCTGATCAAATCGGCATCGTTGCTGCGGTCAGCGGCTTCGTTGCCGAGCATCGCGGCTGGATTGTCGAGGCCAACCACCATGCCGACGCGATAGCGCGGCAGTTTTTCATGCGGCAGGAAATCCTCGCGGACTCGCTGCCCTTTGATCTGGAAACCTTCAGGAACCGTTTCACGCCCATTGCCGAGCGCTTCCAGATGCACTGGCAAATCAACGACAGCGCGCGTAAAAAGCGCGTCGTCATCTTGGTGTCGAAGCAGGAGCATTGTCTTTACGATCTACTCTCGCGCTGGCAGTCGAAGGATCTGGACATCGACATTCCCTGCATCATCTCCAATCACGAGACCTTCCGGGGGCTTTCCGAGTGGCACCGCATTCCCTTTCACCATGTGCCGGTGACGCCGGAGACGAAGGAAGCCGCCTATGGCGAAGTGGCGCAGCGCTTCGCTGAGGCCGAGGGCGACGTGATGGTGCTGGCGCGTTACATGCAGGTGCTTTCGCCGGAACTGTGCGCGCGTCATGTCGGGAAGATCATCAACATCCATCACAGCTTTTTGCCCAGTTTCGTCGGCGCGAAACCTTACCATCAGGCGTTCGAGCGCGGCGTAAAACTGATCGGTGCGACCTGCCATTACGTGACCACCGAACTGGATCAGGGGCCGATCATCGAACAAGACGTGATTCGCGTCGATCACTCCGACCAGCCCGAAGACCTCGTGCGTTACGGCAAGGACATCGAAAAGGCGGTACTGGCGCGCGGCCTGCGTTATCACCTGGAAGACCGGGTGCTGACGCACGGCAACAAGACGGTAGTCTTTCGCTAACTTTTCCTGGGAGGCGCCACCATGCCTTGGCGACTGTTGCGTTTCGCGTTTTCCAAAAAGCATCCCGAACCCCGGATGTTCACCCGTCATGAAAAGCTGAAACCCGCTTACGACGTGGTTATCATTGGCGGCGGTGGGCACGGCTTGGCGGCGGCCTATTACCTGGCGCGTGAGCATGGCGTCACGAATGTCTGCGTACTGGAGAAGAGTTACATCGGCGGCGGCAATACCGGGCGCAACACCACCATCATCCGCTCCAATTACCTGACGCCGGAAGGCGTACGCTTCTACGACGCCTCGATCAAGCTCTGGCAGGACCTGTCGGCGGATTTCGATTTGAATCTCTTTTATGCCAATCGCGGGCACTTCACCCTCGCGCATACCGACGCTTCGCTCAGAACCATGCGCTGGCGGGCAGAGGTGAACAAACATTACGGCGTCGACTCCGAACTGGTGGGGCCGGAGGCGGTAAAGAAGGCCGCCCCGATGATCGACATCGACTGCGGCGGTCACGCGCCGATCCTGGGGGCGCTTTATCACGCGCCGGGTTCGGTGGCGCGTCACGACGCCGTGGCCTGGGGTTACGGGCGCGGCGCGGATCGGCGCGGGGTGGAAATCCACCAGAAGACCGAGGTGTTGGGCATCGACACGGCGGGCGGCAAGGTGAAAGGCGTCCAGACTTCCAGGGGTTATGTCGCCGCGCCGAAGGTGTTGTGCGCGGTAGCTGGTTTCACGCCGCGTCTTTTGAAAATGGCGAGGATTCCCTCGCCCATCTACATCCATCCCTTGCAGGCGATGGTCTCCGAGCCGGTCAAGCCCTTTCTCGATCCGATCCTGGTGTCCGGCAGCCTGCACGTCTATATCAGCCAGTCGGCGCGCGGCGAGCTGGTGATGGGCGCTTCCCTCGATCCTTACGAAGTCCATTCCACCCGTTCCTCGCTGGAATTCGTCGAAGGGCTGACGGCGGAAATGCTGAACATGTTCCCCTTCCTTTCCAACGTGCGGGTAATGCGCCAATGGGCGGGCATGGCGGACATGACGCCAGACTTCGCGCCCATCATGGGCAAGACGCCGCTGGAAGGCTTTTATCTCGATTCCGGCTGGGGCACCTGGGGCTTCAAGGCGACGCCGATTGCCGGCAAGACGATGGCGCACACGGTCGTCCACGACGCGCCGCATCCCCTGATTACCGGCTTTGCGCTGGATCGTTTCAGGAACTACGCGCTCACCGGCGAAAAGGGCGCGGCTTCGGTCGGCCATTAAGCAGCAAGAAATTAGCGACAGCCCTTCAGGGCTGTCGGTCTAACGCCATTGGGAAGGGGTTTGCATCCCCTCCCCAATGGCTACGGTCGAAACCCCGGCCTTCAGGCCGGGGTCTCAACC